>NZ_RBKT01000001.1:5103066-5406133 GCF_003633685.1 Micromonospora pisi
TGCCGCGGCGGCCGGGGTGCGCTGCCATGTGGACGCCTGTTTCGGTGGCTGGACCCTGCCGTACCTGCGCCGGCTCGGGGTCGAGGTGCCGCCGTTCGACTTCTCGGTTCCGGGGGTCACCTCGATCTCGGTGGACCTGCACAAGTACGCCTACACGCCGAAGGGTGTATCGGTGCTGCTGCACCGGGACGCCGGGTTGCGGCGGGCGCAGTACTTCGCCTTCGCCGAGTGGCCCGGCTACACGATGGTCAATCCGGTGATCTCCTCGACCCGTTCCGGTGGGCCGATCGCCGGGGCCTTCGCCACCCTGCGGCACATCGGGGACGCCGGTTATCTGGAGTTGGCCCGGACCACCCTGGCGGCGGTCCGAGGGCTGGCCGAGGAGGTGGCCGGCGTCGACGGGTTGCGCCTGTTGGCCGAGCCCGAGGCGACCGTGGTCTGTTTCACCAGCGAGGACCCGGCGCTCGACCTGTTTGTCCTGGTCGACGAACTCACCGTCCGTGGTTGGCACACCCAACCCCAGATGGCGTACGGCGATCTTCCGTCGAGTGTGCACCTGACGGTGACGGCGGCGGTCGCGCCACGGGTGGCGGATTTCGGGGTGGACCTGCGTGCGGCGGTGGTCGCGGCACGGGCGGCCGGCCCGGTCCGGTTGCCGGCGGAGCTGCTGGCGCTGGCGGGTGCGTTGACGCCGGAGCAGTTGACGCCGGAGTTGGTCGCCGGGATGGCCGCCGGGTTGGGGGTCGGTGGTGCCGGTGGGTCGGCGGGTGACTCGGCGGCGGCCGAGGACGGCGCTGTGTCGTCGGCGCCGTTGCCGGAACGGACGGCAATGATCAACACTTTGTTGAATGCCGCCCCGGTACGGCTGCGCGAGCGGTTGCTGGTCGAGTTCCTGAGCCTGCTGCAACGCCCCAGCTACTGAGCGTGTGCTCGGGTTGGCGGCGCCGGGAATCCTTGTCCTGACTGAGGTTCGTGGCCGTACCTGACGATCGTCGGTCGCGTACGCCCCTCGCAGACTCCTACGGTCGTGCCTGCGTTAGCGTCAACGACCGTCGCGGAACGATCAATCTGGCAACTGGTCGTTCTCCGGCCCCCATCCCGGATCCGAGAGGCGCATGTGAACATCCTGGAAGCGGTGCTGCTGGGCGCGGTGGAGGGGCTCACCGAGTTCCTGCCGGTGTCCAGCACCGGTCACCTCACCATCCTGGAGAAGTTGCTCGGCTACTCCATCGACGACCCTGACATCACTGCGTTCACCGCGATCATCCAGGTCGGCGCGGTCTTCGCGACGCTGCTCTACCTGCGTAAGGACCTGTTCCGGATCATCGCGGCCTGGTTGCGGGGCGTCTTCAGTCCGGCCGCCCGGGTGGATCCGGACTACCGGTTCGGGTGGGCGGTGATCCTCGGCTCGATCCCGATCGGTGTGATCGGATTGCTCTTCAAGGACCAGATCGAGACCACTCTGCGCAGCCTCTGGTTCGTCGGCTGTGCGTTGATCTTCTGGTCGGGGGTGATGTGGTTCGCCGACCGGGCGGCCACCCAGGTTCGCCACGAGAAGGACGTGACCTGGAAGGACACCCTGATCATCGGCACCGTCCAGTCGCTGGCACTGATTCCCGGCATCTCCCGGTCGGGCGCGACCATGTCGGCCGGGCTGCTGCGTGACCTGGATCGGGTGACGGTGACCCGGCTGTCGTTCTTCCTCTCCATTCCGGCGCTGATGGCGGCGGGTGCGCTCCAGGTCGTTGACGAGTACGAGAACATCAGCACCGGGGTCGGCTGGCCGGCGACCATCACCGCGACCCTGGTCAGTGGCATCGTCGGCTACCTGGCGGTGGCCTGGCTGTTGAAGTTCATCGCCCGGCACACGTACACGATGTTCATCGTCTACCGGCTCATCCTCGGCACGGTCGTGCTGGTCCTGGTCGGCACCGGGACCATCTCCGCGACCTAGTCGCCGCTCGGGTGCTGCGCGGCCCGGTGTCCGGCCCCGTTTCGGGGCGGGATGCCGGGCCGCTGCCGTGCGTGGGGATATAAATACATCGACAAACTTATTTCCAAGTCTTTACTGTAAATAGTGTTTACCATAAATTGTTAAGGGCGCCCTGCAGTGTCGAGTGAGGAGCCCTCCGATGCGAAGATCCGCCCTACTCTCCCTGATGTCGGCCGCCGCCGTCATCGCATCCACCCTGGTCGTCGCCACCCCGGCGCAGGCGCACGGTTACATCTCCTCCCCGCCGAGCCGGCAGGCCAACTGCGCCACCGGGCGGGTCGCCAACTGTGGACAGATCCAGTGGGAGCCGCAGAGCGTCGAGGGGCCGAAGGGGCTGCGCAACTGTCACGCCAACATCGCCCACTTCGCCGTACTGAGCGACGAGAGCCGTAACTGGCCGACCACCTCGGTCGGCAGCTCGGTCACGTTCAACTGGGTGCTCACCGCCCGGCACGCCACCAGCACCTGGGAGTACTACATCGGCAACCAGCGGGTCGCGCTCTTCAACGACAACGGCCGCCAGCCCGGAGCCACCGTCTCCCACCAGGTCAACCTCGGCGGCTTCTCCGGCCGGCAGAAACTCCTCGCCATCTGGAACATCGCCGACACCGCCAACGCCTTCTACTCCTGCGTCGACCTCCAGATCGGTGGCGGTGGCGGCAACCCGCCGCCCAACCCCACCCCGACGCCGACCCGTACCGCCACCCCGCCGCCGACGAACCCGACCACCCCGCCGCCGGCCGGGGGCACCTGGGCCGCAGGCACCGCGTACGCGGTCGGCAGCACCGTCACCTACGGCGGTGCCAGCTACCGCTGCCGCCAGGCGCACACCGCCATCGCCGGCTGGGAGCCGCCGAACGTACCGGCCCTCTGGCAGCGGCTCTGACACCGACGCCCGCCCGGCGGGTCCGTACCGGTCCACACCCGGTACGGGCCCGTACGGTCCTGACGGATCGTCGTACCACTGCCCGTTGTTCCGATCGGAGGAGACGGGACATGGCCCGTTACCGTCGTACGCTGCTCGCCCCGCTCGTCCTGCTGCTGCTCGCCGGCTGCGGCGGTGCGCCCACCTCGACCGGCGGCACACCGGCCGTACCCGGGCCGGACGCCGCTGGGTCGACGGCCCCCGCCCCGGTCCCGGCGAGCGCCGCCGCACCGGGGTCATTCAACCCGGCGGACGTGATGTTCCTGCAGATGATGGTCACCCACCACGGACAGGGCCTGGAACTGGTTCGGTTGGCCGAGAGTCGGGCCCAGCGGGCGGAGGTACGCACCCTGGCCGCGGCGATCGACGTCACCCAGACCGAGGAGCAGGAGACGATGCGCGGCTGGCTGCGGAACTGGGGCCAGTCGACCGAGGCGGACCCGGACGCGCACGCGCACGCCGACCACGGCGGACTGCCGGCGACCGGACCGGAGCAGATCGCCGCCCTGGGCCGGGCCAGCGGGGCCGAGTTCGAGTCGGCCTTCCTCAACCTGCTCATCGCACACCAGCACAACGCGGTCGAGATGGCCCGCAACGAAACCAGGTTCGGTCAGGACCCCGGGGCGAGGGCGCTGGCCGGCCGGATCGACCAGTCCCGTACCGCCCAGATCAACCAGATGCTGGCCATGCTCGGCTGACCGTGGCCCATGGCGCGAAAACGGTGGTGCCCGGCGGGGATCGCTCCCCACCGGGCACCACCGTTGCTCAGGTACCGGATCAGTGGGCCGCCACGGCGGTGACCGCGAAGGGCGCCGTGTTGTTGACCGGGTTCCGGTCCGGCACCTCGTTGTTGCCGTACGACAGGTGCAGGTTCGCGGTCCCGTTGCCCAGCGGCCCGGCGGCGATCTCGGCCGGGGCGGTCAGCAGCACGTCGAAGGTCCGACGCTCACCGGGCATGAACTCGCCGCCCGGGACGGTGCACCAGGAGAACGGGCAGGAGCCCTCGTCGGTGCCGAACACCCGGACGCCCTCCGGAACGGTCAGCTCCACCTGGGGGGTGTTGTGCGGGGCGTCGCTGAGGTACCCGACGGTCACCGGCAGACGGCCGGCGTAGCTGCCGTCGGGCTGCTGGACCAGGGTGGCGGCGCCGAGCTTCACCCAGCCGTCGGCGACGGTTTCCTGGACGTACGCCCGGGGGCTGCGCAGCGACCCAGAGGTGGAGCGGAACAGGGCCGAGACGTCGGCACCACCGCGCAGCGTCGTCCCGTCGACCGAGACGTCGACCCGTCCACCGGTCGCCACCATCGCGTACGGCCGGGCGTGGGTCAGCACCTCGAAAGCGGCCTCGACCGTACGCCGCTCGCCCGGCTTGAAGGCCGCGTCGAGCGTGCAACTGATCGTCCGCCGGGGCACGTCGGCGGAGGGGAAGCAGGCGCCGCCCGGCAGCATCCCGGTGAACGCGCCACCGACCGGCTCGGTGAGGGTGACGACGGGGTAGGCGTTGGCCTCGCTCCGGTTGACGATCGTGATCGGCAGCGTGCCGTGGTAGCCGCGGTCGGTCGGCGCCAGCACCAGCGGTCCGACCGAGACGGACGAGCCGTGCTGCGCCGGGGCGGCGGTGGCGGCCGCTGGTGCCCAGGCCCCCAGGACGGCGGCGGCACCGAGCATTCCGGCGATTACCCGGCGACGCGTCGAGACGGACATTGTTTCCTCCAGTTGGGTCCCCGTGTGCCGCGGCGCTGTCTGCCTCGGCATCGAACAAGACACGTCCCATCGGTAATTGCGGTTGCGGACGATCTTTGTCGTGGAGCCGACAGGTGTCACGGTGTTCCGGAAATGCTAAAGGCCCGTACCCGGAAATCCGGGTACGGGCCATGCTGGTGCTGCTCTGCGCGGGTGGAACTGTTGGCCGCAGAATCAGCCGAACTGGAATTCCGCCCTGTTGTTACGGTCGTTCGAGTCCGGTACGACGAACTCCTCGTTCTCCACCACCTGCCGGTTCGACAGCTCCGCCGTAGCGGTGCCGCTGTCCGGCTGGGCGGCGCTGTTGCCCAGCCCGAGGACCAGCGTCCGCTCCTCGCCGGGGCGCAGCGGGGCCAGGTCACAGAAGAGCATGTTCGCTGGTACGGAGGCCGTGTTGCTCACCTTCGTGCAGGCTGACCAGCCGTTTCCCTCGTGTCGCAGGACGCCGGTGCCGAAGTTCAGCGTGAGCCGTACGGTCTTGCTCGCGGTGCTGCCGGCGTTGCGGATCTTCACCGTCACCGAGCCGTGCCGCATCCCCCACACCGGGTCCGACGGGTTCTCGGTGAAGGTGACCCGGCTGGCGCTGACCACCCGCAGATCGGTGAAGAGCGGGTTGGGGCCGAACGACTCGGGTCCCGATGTCTGGGTGAATTCCGAACCATTCCAGCGGAAGCTGCGCCACTGCTTCTGTGACCACTCCTTCGGTACGACGCAACAGTCCGGGATATCGCCCACCTGAGCCCGTACCGCGCCGGAATCTTCGAATTGGATGCCCATGATCTGGTCGATTCCGGCGCCCGTGTTCATGACCTGGCCAAGGGTGACGATATTGCCGGCGCCGTCCCGGTCGAATACCACCACCTGCTGGGTCGACGAGCCGTCCTCGATCGGACAGGTCAGCAGCGTGACCGTCTCGTCGGCACCGTCGTCGTCCACGTCGCCGTGGAGGAGCGTGACCAGTGACGGGTGCTTCATCTTCGGGTCGTCGTCCAGCCGGACGTTCTTCGTGACGCACCACTCGGCCGCGGTCGAGCGCCAGGCCGGCAGGGTCACCCGGGCACTGAGCAGGTCCGTCTTGCTGATCTTTCCGTCCGGTGCCGCCGGAGTGCCACTCGCCGACGGGGTCGGCGACGGGGTCGGGCTGACCGACGGGGTGGGGCTGACTGTCGGCTCGCTTGTCACCGCCGGCCCCGGGGTGGGCGGCGAGGGACGGTTCAGCGCCGCGTAACCGGCCACCGGGCCGACGACGAGGACCAGGGCGAGCGCCACACCGGTGGTGGTCGCCACCCGCCTGCGGTGCCGGACCGTGCTCCGTACGGCATCCGGTCCGGGTGGGACCACGTGCTCCATCAGGCCGGTCCGGAACGCGGTGAACTCGGCGTCCAGACCGAAGTCGTCGTAGGCGAACTCGTTCTGGTCAGCCATGGCTCTGCTCCTTACGGTCGGTCAGCTCGGTGGCGAGGGCGGCACGGGCACGGTGCAGCCAGGACTTGACGGTGCCTTCGGCGACCCCCTCCTGCCGGGCGATCTCGGCGATGGACATGTCGCCGAGGTGATGCAGCACCACCGCCCGCCGATGCTTCGGCGGCAGTTGGGCCAGGGCGGCGGTGAGGGCGACCCGGTCCGGATTCGGCCCGGGAACGACCTCCTCCCGCTGTCGGCGCAGGTAGTTCTGGGCCGTACGCAGCCGTCGCCAACGGCTGGTGGCCAGGTTCCAGGCGACCCGGCGTACCCAGGCCACCGGGTCGTCGTAGCGGACCACCTTGTCCCAGCGGGCGAAGGCGCGGCAGAACGCCTCCTGCGCCAGATCCTGGGCCTGCCCCAGATCCCCCGTGTACGCGCAGAGGTGCACGGTCAGGGACCTGAAGTGGGCGTGGTAGAACGCGTCGAAGTTGATGGTCTCGGTCCGCCCCGGGCTCGATCCACCAGCGGGAACGACCGGTGGTGAAGTGTGGATGCCCGGCTCTGTCGTCACCGTCACTCTTTCCTCCCCGTCCGGGCCTGCGCCCGAGGACGCCGGTAACACGTGCTGCCCCCGGCGTCGGTTGCGCGCGATCGTGACGAGGATGCTGTGGTTCACTGTCGGGTGGCGGACCACGAGGGGGAAAGAGCATGCAACTACCGGGTGTGCTCGGCGAGCCGATCCGGTTCGTGCTCAACTGGGGTCGGCGCTACTCGCTGTGGGTCTTCAACTTCGGGCTCGCCTGCTGCGCCATCGAGTTCATCGCCACCAGCATGGGGCGGCACGACTTCATCCGGCTGGGCGTCATCCCGTTCGCCCACGGCCCGCGCCAGGCCGACCTGATGGTGGTCTCCGGCACGGTGACCGACAAGATGGCGCCCGCGATCAAGCGCCTCTACGACCAGATGCCCGAGCCGAAGTACGTCATCTCCTTCGGCGCCTGCTCCAACTGCGGCGGCCCGTACTGGGACTCGTACTCGGTGACCAAGGGAGTCGACCAGCTCATCCCGGTCGACGTGTACGTACCCGGTTGCCCGCCGCGTCCGGAGGCGTTGCTGCACGGCATCCTCCGCCTCCAGGAGAAGATCGCCGCCGAGCAGTCCGGGGTCGGCGGGGTGGCCCGCCCTGACCCGCTGGCCGCGCCGGTGGACGCCGGCACCGGGCGCAGCGTCGCCTCGCTCACCGCGCCCCCGGTACGCCCACCGACTCGCTGAGCCACCGACCGCCACAGGCGTTAGGAAGGGCCCCTTCCTCTACAAAAAGCGATAACAAGGGCCCCTTCCTTACCCGTCAGGGCGGGGGGCTGGGCTGGGCGGACTAGCCTGCCGGCATGAGCACTGATCAACGGGCGAACCAGCTGGTCGACATCCTGATCGCCGAGTTCGGCGAGTCGATGGCGCTGGACCCGGCCGCGTTCCGCCGCAAGTTCCGCAAGATGGCGGCCTCGCCCTTCGCTTTCTACCGGGGCAGCGCCTCGGTCTTCTACGCCGACCTGACCGGGGACTTCGCCGACGACCGGTTCCTCAACCCGCGTACCAGCCGGGTCTGGATCCACGGGGACCTGCACGCGGAGAACTTCGGCACCTACATGAACGGCTCCGGCCAGCTTGTCTTCAACGTCAACGACTTCGACGAGGCGTACGTCGGGCCGTTCTCCTGGGACCTGAAACGGTTCGTCGCGAGCGTGGCCCTGATCGGGTACGCCAAGGCGCTCTCCGACGATGCGATCACCGACCTGGTGAGCCGGTTCGCCGGCACGTACCTGACCGAACTGAGGGCGATCGCGGCCGGCGGCGAGGAGGCGATCGGCTCGATCACGCTCGAGAACGCCGACGGGGTGCTGCGTACGGTGCTCCAGCGGGCGCGGTTGGCCACCCGGGTCGACCTGCTCTCCGCCCAGACCACGATCGACAACTACGAGCGCCGGTTCGCGCTCGGCGACGGCGTGTTCGAGATCGACGAGGCGGCCCGGGCCGAGGTGGTCACCGCGTACGAGCGCTACCTCGGCACCCTGCCGGCCGTCGGCGGGCTGCGCCCGGTAGCGGCGCAGATCAAGGACGTGGTGCTGCGCAAGGGTGTGGGGATCGGTTCCGCCGGCCTGCCGTCGTACAACCTGCTGCTGGAGGGGCACACCCAGGCGCTGGAGAACGACGTGGTGATCTACGTGAAGCAGGCGCAGGTGCCGGCGGTGGCGCGGTACATCGACGACGAGGGCGTCCGGGGCTACTTCCAGCACCAGGGACACCGGACCGCCGAGTCGCAGCGCGCGTTGCAGGCGCACGCCGACCCGTGGCTGGGCTTCACCGAGCTGGGCGGGGTCGGCCAGTTGGTCGCCGAGGTCTCCCCGTACGCGGCCGACCTGGACTGGTCCGACGTCAACGAGCCGGCCGAGCTGGCCGGGGTGATCGGCGACCTGGGCCGGGCGGTGGCCCGGATGCACTCGGTGGCCGACGACGAGTCCAGCCACGACCTGGTCGACTTCTCCACCGAGGAGGAGATCGTCGCGGTGGTGGAGAAGGACGAGAGCGGGTTCGTGGCGCACCTGGTGGAGTTCGCGCACGCCTACGGGGTGCGGGCCCGCCGGGACCACCAGATCTTCGTCGACCTGTTCCGCAACGGGCGCCTGCCGGGGCTCTGACCCCCGGTCGCCCTGGCCGGGTCGGCGGCACCGGTCAGGCGAAGTCGAGCACGGTCTTGATCTCGTCGGGTGCGGGGGTGTACGCCTCGGTGTACGCCTCCACCGGCACCCGGCGGCTGATCAGCGAGGTCAGCCACTCCGGGTCCGCCCTCGCCAGTGCGTCGGCGGCACTGTCCCAGTGCCGTCGGTTGGCGTTGACCGAGCCGAAGACCACGTTGTTCTCCAGCACCAGTTCCCGGTTGAGCGCCCCGGCGTCGAAGTCGATCAGACGGCCGCCGGTGGAGACGCCGGTGAGGCAGACGATGCCGTTCGGCGCGGCCTGGCACATCACGTCCAGCACGACGGACGGGGCACCGGTGCATTCGAGCACCACGTCGGGTGCGAAACCCAGCGCGGCCATCCCGGTGCTGTGGTACTGCGCGCCGATGGCCCGGACCAGTTCCGGCTTCGGGCCGGTGGTGGCCAGGTCCAGTACGTGCACGGTCAGCCCTCGTTGGCATGCCAGCAGCGCGGCCAGCAGCCCGATCGGCCCGGCGCCGGTGACCAGGACGGTCTCGGGCAGCCAGACCGACCGGCTGCCGATCCGTTCGATGTGTTCCCACGCCTTCGCCACCACGCTCGTCGGTTCGAGCAGCATGCCGACGTCGGCCAGGGCCGGTTCCAGCCGTACGGCGAACTCGGGGTCCACCCGCCAGCGTTGCCGGGCGAACCCGGCCAGCCCCTTGATGCCGTGCTCGGTGTACTGCCCGTTGCGGCACATGTCCCACTCGCCGACGGCGCAGTTGGGGCAGGGCATTGGGTCGGGGTGTCGAACCACTCCGGCGACCAGGTCGCCGGGGCGCAGCGAGCCGGTGGGGTCCTCCAGTACCCGGCCGAGCGACTCGTGGCCGATGACGAGTTCGGTGGCGCCGGGTGGCGCCTCGCCGTAGTGCCCGTCGATGATCTCCCGGTCGGTTCCGCAGATCCCCACCGAGATCGCCTCGACCAGTACCGCGCCCTCGTCGATCGGCGGTTCGGGGTAGTCGTCGGCGAGGCGCAGTGAGTTCGGAACTCCGGGGGTGACCGTCACGGCGCGCACTCGTCCATTCTCCCGTGCCCGCCACGGTTTCCGCAGCCAAAGGCGGGGTGCGGGGGTGACGGCGAAGGCCGGGCGCGCGAGCGGACGGCGGTGGGACGGGTGGTCGCTTAGCTCGTGGGCTGAGGTGAACGGCGGCCCGGGGTCATAGGATCGCGGGCATGACCCCGGAGGAGATCGGTACGCGGCTGGGCTCGCTGCTCGGCGGGGCGCCGGCCACCGTCGGGCTGTCCGGTGGGCAGGCGTACGCGCGCGCCACCGTCGACGTACCGCCGGGGAACTGGCGGGACGCGCTCCGGACCGCCCGCGACGACGCCGACCTGGCCTGCGACTTCTTCGACTGGCTCTCGGCCGTGGACGAGCTGGCCGACGGGTTCGACGTGGTCGCCCACCTCTGGTCGACGCGACACCGGCACGGGGTGCTGCTGCGTACCCGGGTGCCCCGGGCGGCGGCGGAGGTGCCGTCGGTGGTGGACCTCTTTCCCGGCGCGGCGTGGCACGAGCGTGAGACGTACGAGATGTTCGGCATCGGGTTCACCGGGCACGAGAACATCCAGCCGCTGCTGCTGCCACCGGAGTTCGAGGGGCATCCGCTGCGCAAGGAGTTCGTGCTCGCCTCCCGGGTCGCCAAACCGTGGCCAGGGGCGAAGGAACCGGGCGAGTCGGAGGCGGGGGTGGCACGCCGGCAGCCGATGCGCCCGCCGGGCGTGCCGGCCCCGGGTGAATGGGGCGACCGCTGATGCCGCTCTGGTTGGAACTGCTGATCCGGGTGGTCGCGGTGGTGGCGGCCTTCCTCACCCTGCCGCTGGTTGTCGGGCAGCTCGAACACAAGGTGATGGCGCACATGCAGGGCCGGCTCGGCCCGATGTACGCGGGCGGGTTCCACGGTTGGGCCCAGTTGATCGCCGACGGGATCAAGTTCGTGCAGAAGGAGGACGTGACTCCCCGTAACGCCGACCGGGCGGTGTTCCGGCTGGCCCCGGTGGTGGCGCTGGTGCCGTACCTCCTGGCCCTGCTGGTCATCCCGCTCGGACCGGGTGATCTGGTCGGGCAGCCGCTGGACATCGGCCTCTTCTTCGTTCTTGCCGTGATCGGCGTCGGGGTGGTCGCGGTGCTCATGTCGGCCTGGGCCTCGGCGAACAAGTACAGCCTGCTGGGCGGGTTGCGGGGAGCGGCCCAGCTGCTCGGGTACGAACTGCCGCTGGTGCTCTCGGCGGCGAGTGTGGCGATGGCCGCCGGCACGCTGAGCCTGCCGGGCATCGTCGAGGCGTGGCAGCCCTGGTGGCTGGTCTGGCAGGCGCCGGCGATGCTGGTCTTCTTCGTCGCCGGGCTGGCCGAGATCCGCCGTCCGCCGTTCGACATGCCGATCGCCGACTCCGAACTGGTCTTCGGCTACCTGACCGAGTACACCGGGCTGCGGTTCGCGTTCTTCCTGCTCGCCGAGTACGTCGGCATCGTGGTGATCGCGGCGCTGACCACGGTGCTCTTCCTCGGTGGCTGGCAGGGCCCGTTCGGTGACGAGTACCTGGGTTGGCTCTGGACCCTGATCAAGATCTTCCTGGTGTCGTTCGTGGTGATCTGGTTCCGGGTCGCCTACCCGAGGCTGCGCGAGGACCAGCTCCAGCGGCTCTGTTGGCTGGTCCTGGTGCCGGTGGCGCTGGGCCAACTGGTCCTTACCGCCGCCGTCCGCGTCGCGATGTGAGCAAGAGATGTAAGGAAGGGCCCCTTCTTATCGTTTTTGGTAGAGGAAGGGCCCCTTCCTAACGTCGGGTGGAGCCGGTGCGAGGTCTAGGCTGACCGACCGTGGTCGACATCGACAGTGCGGTACGACGGTTCGTGACGGACGTCTGGCACGACTCCCGGGCGGAGACGGCGTACGAGTTGGTCGCCGAGGAGTGCCCTGGCCTCGGCGGTTCCGGGCCGGAGGCGGTGTTGGCCTGGCACCGGGAACGCCGGTCGGCCTTTCCGGACCTCCGCTACAAGATCGTGGACCTGATCGTCTCCGGTGAACGGGCCGCCCTGCACTGGCGGGCCGCCGGCACGCAGCGTGGCCAGTTCGGCGCGGTGCCGCCGACCGGGCAGGTGGTGAGCTACTCGGGCGCCACGTTCCTGCGGTTCGACCCCACCGGCAAGATCATCGACGTGTGGAGTGTGAACGAGCTGTTCCAGCTCCTGCAGCAGCTCGGGGTCGAGGTGCTGCCGCCGCTCGCGGGTGCCGGCGGACCCGCCGACTGATCAGCACGCGAGTGCCGGCGGACCCGCCGACTGATCGGCTCGCGGGTGCCGGCGGACCCGCCGACCGATCGGCAGTCCCCGGCACCGGTACGGCGCGAAGTGCCGGGTGGTGGTCGCGTACCGGCGGGCGACAGTGCAGGATGGGCGGCATGAGCGCGCGAAGTGGGCCAGTCGCATGAAGGTGCCCGGAGAGGGTCTCGCGAAGGGACTGGCGGTCACCCTCAAGACGATGGTCGGCCACTCGCACACCCAGCAGTACCCGGACGTCGAGCCGGAGCTGCCGCCGCGCTCGCGCGGGGTGATCGCCCTGGCCGAGGAGAACTGCACCGTCTGCATGCTCTGCGCGCGGGAGTGCCCGGACTGGTGCATCTACATCGACTCGCACAAGGAAGAGGTCCAGGTACCGGGTGCGGCCCGACCCCGGCAGCGCAACGTACTGGACAAGTTCGACATCGATTTCTCGCTCTGCATGTACTGCGGGATCTGCATCGAGGTCTGCCCGTTCGACGCGCTCTACTGGTCCCCTGAGTTCGAGTACGCCGAGTACGACATCCGCGACCTGCTGCACGACAAGGACCACCTGGGGCAGTGGATGGCGACCGTGCCGCCGCCGCCCGCGCACGACCCGAACGGCGAGCCGGCGAAGGAGGAGACCGCCGCCGCGCGCAAGGCCACGACACCGCCGGGCGCCGCCGCCGCGACCACCCCACCGGTACGCCCGCCGCGTCCCGCCGGTCCGCCACCGACCTCGGCGGCGCCGTGACCGGGGCGGATGTGCTGCTGCTCGCCCTCGGGGCGGTGGCGGTCGGCTCGGGTGCGCTGGTGGTGACCACCCGGCACCTGGTCCGCGCCGGCCTCTACCTGGTGGTCTGCCTCGGCGCGATCGCCGGGCTCTACCTGGTGCTCACCGCCGAACTGCTCGCCTGGGTGCAGGTGTTGGTCTACGTCGGCGCGGTGGTGGTGCTGCTGCTCTTCGCGGTGATGCTCACCCGGGCCCCGATCGGCGCCTCCACCGACCTGGACCGGCCGGGCTGGCCGGCCGCCCTGATCGGCGGCGGCACCGGCGCCGGACTGACCGTCCTGCTGATCGACGCCTTCCGCTGGTCCAGGGTGGAGTTGCCGGAACCCGGCACCGCCGAACGGCTCGGCGCGGAGATCTTCGGCCGCTGGGTGCTCCCGTTCGAGGTGCTCTCCGTGCTCCTGCTCGGGGCGCTGGTGGGTGCGATCGCGATCAGCGTACGGATTCCGGGGCGGCGCTGATGAGACCCGTGATCCCGTACGTCACCGCGGCACTCCTGTTCGGTCTGGGCGTCTACGGCGTACTCCGGCGGCGCAACGCGGTGCTGGTGCTGATGGCGGTCGAGCTGATGCTCAACGCGGTCAACCTGCTGTTGATCACCGCTGACAGCACCACCCGGGCGGCACTGCCGCACGGCGGGCAGGTCTTCGCGCTCTTCGTCATCGTGATCGCCGCCGCCGAGGTGGGTGTCGGGCTGGCCATCGTGCTCCAGCTCTACCGGCTGCGCGGCAGCGTCGCGCTGGACGAGGTACGCCTGCACGAGCACCCGCCGGACGCCGGTCCCGAACCGGCGGTGGACGTGGACGGATCAACCGCGTCCACCGGTCCGGCCACCTCCGGGGCGGCGCCGCGATGACCGCCGCGATCGTGCTCGGCTGGCTGCTGCCGGCCGTACCGTTCGGGGTCGCCCTGGTCGGTCTCCTGCTGCCGCCACGGTCCCGGGCCCGCTCCGCCGGTCTCGGCATTGCCGGCGCCGCCGCGACGCTGGTCGTGGCGGTGCTGCTGCTCGTCACCCTGGACGGCCGCGCCGCCGAGGGCTCCGCGCTCTGGGTCGAGTTCGGCGGCCTGGAGGTGACCGCCGGGGTACGGCTCGACCCGACCGCCGCCCTGGTCGCGCTCGCCGTGGCGGTGGTGGCGCTGGCGGTGCAGGTCTACTCGGTCGGCTACCTAGCCGACGACGACCGGTACGGTCCGTACGCCGCTCAGATCAGTCTCTTCACCGCCGCGATGCTGCTGGTGGTGGTCTCCGGCGACCTGCTCCTGCTGCTGGTCGGCTGGGAGGTGATGGGCATCTGCTCGTACCTCCTGATCGCCCACGACCGCCGGCTGCCCGAGGCGCCGGCCGCCGCGGTGAAGGCGTTCCTGGTCACCCGGGTCGGCGACGTCGGTTTCCTGATCGGCATCGCGCTGCTCGGCTTCACCGCCGGCAGCTTCCGGATCGCCGACGTCCTCGCACACGACTTCCACCCGGCCACGCTCACCGCCGCCTGCCTGCTCCTGCTCGCCGGGGTGGCCGGCAAGAGTGCGCAGTTCCCGCTGCACACCTGGCTCCCGGACGCGATGGCCGGCCCGACTCCCATCTCGGCGCTGATCCACGCCGCCACCATGGTCGCGGCCGGGATCTACGCGGTGACCCGGCTGTACCCGCTCTTCACCCGGTCCCCGGCGGCGTTGACCGTGCTCGGGGTGATGGCGGCGGTGACCCTGCTGCTCGGCGCTCTCGCCGCGACCGCGCAGGACGACATCAAACGGGTGCTGGCCTGGTCCACGGTTTCCCAGATCGGCTACATGGCCGGCGCGCTCGCCGTCGGCTCGCCCGCCGCCGCCCTGTTCCACCTGCTCAGCCACGCCGCTTTCAAGGCACTGCTCTTCCTCGCCGTCGGCGCGGTCATCCACGCCACCGGCACCAACTCGATGACGGCGATGGGTGGGCTGCGGCAGCGGATGCCGGTCACCTTCTGGTGCACGGTGATCGGCCTCGGCGCGCTGGCCGGGGTGCCGCCCCTGGCCGGTTTCTGGAGCAAGGACGGCATCCTCGCGGTCGCCGAGCGGGCCGCCCTCGACGGGGCGGGCCCGGCCGGGGCACCGGTCGGCTGGCTGGTCTGGATCACCGGCCTGATCGGCGTCGCGGTCACCGCCTGGTACGCCACCCGCCTGCTCCTGCGCGCCTTCCTCGGTACGTACCGGGGCAGTGCCGCGCCGCACGACCCGCCGGCGCTGCTGCGCTGGCCGGTGCTGGTGCTGGCGGTGCCGAGTGCCCTGTTCGGGGCGGTCGCGTTCGCCGGGCCGTTCGCCGGTTGGCTCCGCCCACCCGGCATCACCGAACATCCGTCGAACCTGATGCCGCTCGACGACGAGCTGATCCACTTCGGTCCGCAACTGGTCTACCCGGTGGCGCTGCTGCTGATCGGAGCCGGGCTGGCCTGGTGGCGCTGGCGGCGCGACCCGGCCACCGATCCGGCGTTGGCGCTGGGTCCGCTGCGGCCGGCGTTCGACCGCGCGTTCTGGCTCGACGAGGTCCAGCACACCCTGGTCGTACGACCGGTGGTGGCGCTCGCCCGACTCGCCCGTGGCGGTGACGAGCTGCTGGTCGACGGTGCCGTCGAGGGAATCGGGCGCGGTGGCGGGGTGCTCGGCGACCGGATCGGCGTGGTGCACCGGGCCGGACTGCCCCGGGCGGCGACCGCCGTACTCGCCGGTGCGTTGCTGATCGGGCTCGCCGCCGTGCTGATCGGAGTCAGCGGATGACCGCCGGACAGGTGGGACTTGTCGCCACACTCGGCCTGCCCGCGCTCGGCGCGGTGCTCGTCGCGGTGCTGCCGGAGCGGGCGGACCGGCTGGGCCGCGCGGTCGCCACCGGCTTCGCCGCCGCGACGCTGGTGGTCAGTGTGCTGCTCTTCTTCGGTGTCGGCGGGGGCGGCTTCGTCCACCGGGTGCCGGAGCAGGGACCAGCCGGGGTGCACCCCTGGCACCAACTGGACCTGCCCTGGGTGCCCGGACTGGACCTGCGGTTCCATCTCGGTGTCGACGGGCTCTCCTACCCACTGGTCGTCCTGACCACCCTGCTCACCCTGCTCTGCTGCGCGTACACCTGGTGGCGGGCCCCGGCGCCCGGTCGGGGGCGCGTCCTGGCCGCCCTGCTGCTGGTCATCGAGGTCGGCATCCTCGGCACCTTCCTCGCCCTCGACCTGGTGCTGTTCTTCGTCTTCTTCGAGGTCGTCCTGCTTCCGATGTACGCGGTGATCGCCGTCTGGGGCGGGGATCGCAGGCGGCACGCGGCCCGGAAGTTCGCCCTCTACACGCTCTTCGGTTCGGTCCTGCTGCTGGTCGGCGTCTTCGTCGTGGTCGCCGCCGCCGACACCGCCGACGTGGTCGCGTTGACCGGTGGCGGCGAGCTGACCCGGACCACCCAACTGGTGGCGTTCACCCTGTTCGCGCTCGCCTTCGCGGTGAAGAGTCCACTCTGGCCGCTGCACAGCTGGTTGCCGGACGCGCACGGCCAGGCACCGACCGTCGGCAGCGTCATCCTCGCCGGGGTGCTGCTGAAGATGGGCACGTACGGCCTGATCCGGATCGGGGTGGGAGTCGCTCCGGAGGGTGCCCGGTGGGCCGCCCCGGTGCTCGGTGTGCTCGCCGTCGCGGCGATCATCGTCGGTGCCCTGGTCTGTCTCGCGCAGACCGAACTGAAACGGCTGATCGCGTACTCCAGCGTCGGCCACATGGGCTTCGTGGTGTTGGGCATCGCCACCGTGACCACCACCGGCATCCAGGCCGCGCTGATCGGCAACATCGCCCACGGGGTCATCACCAGCCTGCTCTTCTTCGTCGCCGGTGCGATCAAGGACCGGGCCCACACCGGCGAGCTGGCGGAGTTGGGCGGGTTGCGGGAGACCGCGCCCCGACTCGCCGGGCTGCTCGGCTTCGCCGCCGTCGCCTCGCTCGGCCTCCCCGGCCTCGCCGGCTTCTGGGGTGAGGCGTTCGCGATCGTCGCCGCGCTGCGCCTCGGTGGACCGCTCTGGACCACGCTCGGCGTACTCGCCGCCTTCGGTGGGGCGCTCACCGCCGCATATTTCCTGCGGATGCTGCGTCGGATCAGCCACGGGCCGGCGACCCCCTCGGTGTCCCGGTTCACCCCCGGCGGGTACGCCGTCGAGCAGACCATCTGGGCCCCGCTGGTGGTGCTCACCCTTGCCATCGGACTGTTGCCGCCGATCGCGCTCGACGTGGCCGACGAGCCGGTGAAAGCCCTGATCGAGGCGATCTCATGAACCTGACCCAGAGCGTGGACAACGTCGCGCTGTTGCCGGCGTACCTGGCTGCGGGGACCGCCGTACTGGTCCTCCTCGCCGATCTGGTGGTGGCCCGACGCGGCGCCACCATGGCGGTCTTCGCGGCCGGCGCCGTCGCCACCGCCGTGGCGGCGCTGCTGGTCGGGGCCGGCGACGACCGCCGGACCTTCTGCGTCGGCGACGCCTGTTCCTACCTGGCCAACGGCCGGACCGCCCTGATCGGCGCCCTGTTCGCCCTGCTCACCCTCGGGGTGCTGGCCTTCTCGACTTCGTTGCTGCGGGCCGGCGAGGTGCCGGCGGGGGAGTACTGCTTCCTGCTCGCCTGTTCGATGACCGGTGGCGTGGTGCTCGCCGGGGCCGGCGACCTGATCACCCTGATCGTGGCGCTGGAGACGCTGACACTGCCGCTGTACGTGCTGGTCGGCCTCCGTCGGCGCAGCGTGGCCGGGGCCGAGGCGGCGGTCACCTTCTTCGTGGTCAGCGTGGTGGCGACCGCGGTCACCCTGCTCGGTGCCGCGCTGCTGTACGCGGTCACCGGCGCACTGCACTTCCGCCTGCTCGCCACCGCGTTCGCCACCGACCCGGAGCTGCTGGAGATCCCGCTCACCTCGGCCGCGGTGGCGCTGGTGGTGCTCGGGCTGGCCTTCAAGGTCGCGGCGGTGCCGTTCCACGCCTGGGCGCCGGCGACGTACGACGGCGCCCCGTTGCCGGTCGCCGCGTACCTCTCCACCGCCTCGAAGCTCGGCGGTGTGGTGGCGCTGCTCGCGGTCACCGGGATCGCCGCGCCGGTGGCCGGGGCGGTGGTGGCGGACGGCTCGCTGCCCGACGCCGTGCTGCCCGCCTCGGTGACCGGGCCGGTGCTGGCCGCGCTGGCGGTGCTGACGATGACCGTCGGCAACCTGGTCGCGCTCCGGCAGACCCGCATGATCAGGCTGTTGGCCTGGTCGTCGGTGGCCCAGGCCGGCTACGTCCTCGCCCCGCTCGGCGCGCTGGCGCTGCCCGGTGGGCGCGACCCGGGGGCGTACGGTACGGCGCTCACCGCCGCGTTGGCGTACACCGTCTTCTTCGTGGTGCTGGAGTTGGCCGCGTTCGGCGCGGTCATCGCACTGCGGTCCGGGCACGGTGACGGCGGGGAGATCGCGGACTACCGGGGGGCCGCCCGGCGGCGGCCGGCGGTCGGTGCCGTGCTGGCGCTCGCGCTGGTCGGGCTCGCCGGACTGCCGCCCGGCCTGGCCGGTCTCTTCGCGAAGGTGACCGTGGTCCGGTCACTGCTCTTCGGCGACTCCGACTGGCTGGCCCTCGTCGTCGCGGTGAACGCGGTGATCGGACTCGCCTACTACGTCCGGGTCGCGGCGACGCTGTACGCCGACCCCGAACCGGTCGAAGCGCCCAGCAGGGCGCGTACGCCCTGGCCGGTGGCTGCCGCCCTTGCCGTCGCCGCCGTGCTGGCCCTCGTCCTCGGGTTCGCCCCGCAGCTCGTGCTGGACGCCGCCGCCGGCTGGTAGCCGGTCGCTGGGCCGCCCCTCGTCGTGCTCCGCCAACGACTCTTACAGGCAACTCTCAGCTATATGGGGATTGTTGATGGGTATCGAGTTGTTGGAACGGTCAGCGGTTTCACGAGAACCGCGCACCGAAGGAGTGATAGTGCACAGCCACCGCAACGGTCTGAAGACGGCCGCCCTGCTCGGCCTGCTCACCGCGCTGATCCTGGGCGTCGGTTACGCACTGGGCGGCAGTGGGGGCGTGGTCGTCGCCGTACTGGTCTCGCTGGGTATGAACGCGGCGACGTACTTCTGGTCGGACAAGCTCGCGCTCCGCTCGATGCGGGCGAGACCGGTCAGTGAGGCGGAATTCCCCGCGCTGTACCAGATGGTCCGGGAGCTCTCCAGCTCTGCCGGGCAGCCGATGCCCCGCCTGTACGTCAGCCCGACGATGCAGCCGAACGCGTTCGCGACCGGACGTAACCCGCAGCACGCGGCGGTCGCGGTGACCCAGGGCATCACGCAGATTCTCGACTACCGCGAGCTTCGGGGCGTGATCGGACACGAACTGTCCCACGTCTACAACCGCGACATTCTCATCTCCAGCGTCGCGGCGGGCCTCGCCGGCATCATCACCATGTTGTCGTACTTCGCCTGGTTCATCCCGCTGGGCGGCGGGGACGACGAAGACGGCCCCAACCCGGCGGTCCTGCTGGTCATGCTCATCCTCGGCCCGATCGCGGCGAGTGTGATCCAGCTCGCGATCAGCCGGAACCGGGAGTACCAGGCGGACGCCTCCGGCGCCACCCTCTCCCGCGACCCGCTGGCCCTGGCCAGCGCACTGCGGAAGATCCACGAGGGTACGCGGGCGCTTCCGCTGCCGGCCGACAACCGGCTCACCTCCACCGCGCACCTGATGATCGACAACCCGTTCCGTGGCGGCGGCCTGGCCGGGCTCTTCTCCACCCACCCGCCGATGCAGGAGCGGGTACGCCGGCTGGAGCAGATGGCCGCGAACTCGGGTCCGGTGCAGTTCCAGCGCTGACCGCGTAGCCCCACGTACTGACGAGAGAATCGGCGGGACCCCGAGCGGGGTCCCGCCGATTCGCGTCTGCGTGCCCGGCTGACGTGAGGGCCGGGCGGGGCTAAGTCGTTTCATCCGGCCGGTCCGTGCCGTTAGGGTCGAGAGGTCTCCCGCTCGTTACATATCTTGGTCACAGCCGAGGTCCGGGCGCGTTACATCTCACGAACGAGGAGGTCCGGCCGTGGCTGCGCTGCGTCAATATCTGGGAGTCTGGCGAATCCCCGGCGCGCCGATGCTGCTGGTCACCGGGATCATCGGGCGGCTCGGCATCGGCATGACCCCACTGGCGCTGCTCCTGGTCGTCGAACAGGTCACCGGCCGGTACGCCCTCGCCGCAGCGGCCGGGGCGGCGTACGCCCTCGCCGGCGCCACGCTCAGCCCGGTCGCCGGCCGGATCGCCGACCGGATCGGGCCGACCCCCGTCCTCGTGGTCACCGCCGTCGCGCACCCGCTCGCACTGGTGGGACTGGTGCTCGCCACCCGGGGCGGGGCGGAGGCGCTCACCCCGATCTACCTCATGTCGGCTGTCGCCGGGGCGACGTACCCACCGCTGACCGCCGCCATCCGGGGCGCCTGGAACGACCTCACCGAACCCGGTTCCGGTCGGTACGGGCTGCGCAACACCGCGCTCGCCGCCGAGACGTCCCTGTTCGAGGTGGTGTTCGTCCTCGGCCCACTGCTGGTCGCGCTCTTCGTACTCCTGGCCGACGCCACCGCCGCCCTGCTCGGCGCGGCCGTGGTGACCCTTGTCGGCACCCTCGCGGTCGCGCTCGGCCGGGTCATGCGCGGCTGGCGACCCCATCCGACCACCGCACACGCCACCGGCCTCGGGCCACTGCGGTCGGGCGGGTTCGCCGCCCTGCTGCTCTGCGCGGCCGGCCTCGGCGTCGCATTCGGCGCGGCCGGGGTCGCCATCCCGGCGTACGCCTCGGCCCACGTCTCCGGCGACGAGGAGAGTGTCGCCGGCATACTGCTCGCGGTCTGGGGGGTCGGCAGCGCCGTCGGCGGCATCTGGTTCGGCACCCGGGCCACCGCGCCGAACATGACCCGCCAGTTCGCCGGGCTGCTCACTGCGGTCGCGGCCAGCTTCGTCCTCTTCGCGCTGATGCCGCACCCGGTGGCGCTCGGTGTCGCGCTGGTGATTGGTGGGGCGACCATCGCGCCCGCGCTCACCCTGGAGAACACCATGGTCGGGCGGATCTCACCGGGCAGCATGCTCAATGAGGCGTACACCTGGATGGTGACCGTGTCGGTGGCCGCGAGCGCGGCCGGCGGCGCGGTCGCCGGGCTCATCGTGGACCAGGTGGGCGTGCCGTGGGCGTTCCTCTTCGCCGGCGCGGCGGTGGCCGTCGCGGCCGGGGTCGCGGCGCCACGCTCGGGGCCGATCTCCCGGGCCGAGGCCCGGGAGGCGGTACGGGTCGAGCAGGCCCTCGCCGCCGAACTGGTCTAGTGGACCGCTGCGGTACGCGAGGCGTGGGCCGCAGCGGTCCGGTCTAACAGCCGCCTGTGATCGAGGTCACCGGTAGTTGGTGAACTGGAGGGCGACGCCGAAGTCCTCGCCCTTGAGTAGCGTGATCACGGCCTGCAGGTCGTCCCTCTTCTTGCCGGTGACCCGCAGCTGGTCACCCTGGATCTGGGCCTGTACGCCCTTCGGGCCCTCGTCCCGGATCTTCTTGCCGATCGCCTTGGCCTTGTCCGAGTCGATGCCCTGGATGACCTTGCAGTCGATCTTGTACGTCTTGCCGGAGGCGCGCGCCTCGCCCGCGTCCAGCGACTTCATCGAGATGTTCCGCTTGATCAGCTTCTCTTTGAATACGTCCAGCGCGGCCTTGACCCGCTCCTCCGTCTCCGCCTGCAGGCTGACCGTCTCCTCGCCCGACCAGGAGATCGCCGCTCCGGTGCCGCGGAAGTCGAAGCGGGTACCGAGCTCCTTCTCCGTCTGGTGGAGGGCGTTGTCGATCTCCTGCCGGTCGACCTTGCTGACGATGTCGAACGACGGGTTGGCTGCCATGATCATGCTCCTGCTGGGTCGCGGTATGAAGATGTCCCGGACGGCTGCTGGGCGGTCCGACCTGCCGACCGTACCCGGTTGCGAAGATGCCCGGTGCAACCGCTATCCTTGCTTCCGCTGCCGCGTTACACGTGGCGGCACGCCCTGGCGGGTTGCCCGAGCGGCCAATGGGAGCGGACTGTAAATCCGTCGCGAAAGCTTCAGAGGTTCGAATCCTCTACCCGCCACCAGGTGCGGAAACGGCCTCCGGCCAGCAGAGATGCTGACCGGAGGCCGTTCTCGTTGGTTCAGCCGAGTCCAGCCAGATCTGGCCGTCTACGGCTCCCAGTGGGCAGATAGTGGGCGGGTCGATCTTGGCTCGTCCTGGGTGGCTCAGGTGCCTCCTGTGCCTCCTGTGCCGTCTGTACGGCTCTGGGGCGCGCGTCTCTTCATGTGCGACTGGGGTCGGCACCGGAACATGGCGTGACGCCCAAGTGCCGCTGAGAATCGGTGCCGGCCTGGTGCTCGTGGAGATCGTCGGTCTGCCCCACGATGTTGCTGGCGGTTGGCTTGAGCTACGTGGCCTGAAGGTGGAGCTGTACGCGACCGGCATCTGAACCACGGCCGGCGTTGTCTCGCTCTGCGGCGGCCGGCGTCGGGTGTGCCGGTCGGCGGCTGCGAGAAGTCGCCCCCAGGTGTCCGTCGACACTCGTCCGTGCGACGCGTACGGGCGCGAGTCGGCCTACCTGCGGCTGCTCGCCACCCCCAGCCGGATTGTCGACGGTGGGAGGGGAGAAGACAGATCTGCTCGTGATGCGGCTTATCTGACAAGCCGTGTCCGTCTCGATCGGTCTGCACAATTACTCGACGGTAGACTGTGAATACGTACGGTGCTCGATGCTGTGATATCGCGGCGACAATTTGTCATGTGTCCACGAAGTCGTGCCCGGGCGGTGCTCGCCGAACGATGTGAGTCGGCCGACGGTCGGGAAGAGCAAGAAGTGAAGATTCTTGGCTGGCCGCGACGTTGACCACGCATTGTGTTGCGCGACGTGCGGCGCGTGGATGTGCCGGGGCGTTTCGCGTCAGCTCAGGTCAGGGCGGTGTGGGAGCGGGTTGCCGTACGGGGTGACCGTCCGATATGGGGAGTGTTGAAGGCATAAGTTCTATAGGTCGATTATGAGATGCAGCACGATTTCGTCCGTGTTATCTGATTCGAGGAAAAGCTCACTTCGTGCGCTACCCGCACCAAGTCGGGGATCTGTGGCACATGGGGTTGCATCCAGCCGGCGGACTTCTCCCTACCGTTCGGTTGGAATTTGCTGCATCGGCGGCGTGGCAGGCCCGTACCGCTTTGCTACCTCCGGTAGCTGTGGCACCATCATGGAACCTCCACTCCTTCTCCGTCATTCTCTCGACAGGAGCCAACGATGTCTGCACGACGGCTGTGTCGGCTGCTTGGCCCAGCCCTTGCGCTGGCAGCGCTCTTCGGTGCCATGTTCGTGGCCGAAGAGGTCCACACCTTTAACCAGCTGACCTTCGAGTGGGTGGCCGACTTCGCCACCACGACTGTCGCGCAGGTGGGCGGGAGCGGGGTCTAGAACGACCTCGCGGCTCCGTCGCGGGCCAGCTAGGAACGCAACCCCTAGGGAGCGGTATGGCCGGGCGGCAGTCATCGCCACGACGATCCGCTGAGCACGCCTGGTTCATCACCGGTCCGTTGGCGATCCTGGCGGTGATCTGGTCCACTGCTCTGGGCATCCTGGACGTCGCGCCCGAGGCGGAGTCCCGCGTCGTCGGTCCGGTCGCGTACTGGCTGATCGCGCTCGTCCTGACGGTCGCCATGGTGGTGACCGAGGGGTCGATGTTCCACTTCGTCATCCGGCGCCAGGCGTTCGGTGTCACCATCACCGAAATCCCGCTGGTGCTGGTGATGTACTTCCTGCACCCGCTGACCGTCGTGCTGGTCTTCACCCTGGCGTCCGTGATCACCCAGGTCAGGCGCAAGTTCGGCACCGCGAAGGCCTACTTCAACGTGGCGAAGACGGCGGCCGCGACGTCACTGGCCGGGCTCGTCCTGCACGCGCTTCCGGAAATGGACGGCGTCGGGCCGCGTACCTGGGGCATCCTCGCCGCCGGCGTGAGCACGATCACCCTGGTCACCCTCGCCGCGGTGATCGGTGTCATCACGCTGATGCAGGGCTCGCAGGCGGGCTGGGAGGTGGCCCGGACCGCCGCGCCGAACCTGCTCGTCGCCATGGCGAACGTGGCGCTCGGCCTGATCGTGCTGATCGCGCTCGTCACCACCTGGTGGTCCCTGCTCCTGCTCGCCGTGCTTGCCGGTGGACTGGCCCTCCTGGGCCGCTCGTACGCCCACTTCTTCCGGCAGCACCGCACCCTCGCCGACATCTACGACCTGACCCGGGCGATGACCCGTAGCGGTCAGGACGGCACTCTGGCGGACGTCATGCTCGGCCGGGTCCGGGCGCTGATGCAGGCCGAGTACGCCACCCTGTGGCTACCCGCCCAGGGTCGGCACCCCGAGGTGCTGCTCACCGCGCGGATCGACGATCCCGGCCTGCTCGATATCGACCGGACGCCTCCGGTCGTCCGTGCGCGCGCCCAGCAGGAGAAGCAGACCATCGCCGTCGGGAAGCGGCTTGAGGACGACGAGAAGATGCGGCCCGCCCTACGCGCGGCAGGGGTGAAGGACGTCATCGTCGCTCCGCTCCGCTCCGGGCAGGCGGTGATCGGGACGCTGGAGGTCGTCAACCGGCTCGGTGACACCACCCATTTCGTGCCGGGCGACGTACCCATCTTCGAGACGATCGCGGCGCACGCCGCGGTCGCGCTGGAGAACTCCCGGCTGGTCGACCGGTTGCGTCACGACGCGTACCACGACGGTCTGGTCAACCTTCCGAATCGCCGTCGGATGACCGAGGCGATGGAGGAGGCCGTACGGGTCCGGGCGCCGGGCGAGGTGGTCGCGATGCTCCTGTTCGACGTCGACGGGCTGCGGCAGGTCAACGAGACGCTCGGCCACGCCGCCGGGGACAAGGTGCTGACCGAGGTCGCCTCACGGTTGCGCTCCAGTGCCCCGGCCGCCGCCCTGGTCGGCCGGGTCGGCGGGGACGAGTTCCTGGTCATGCTCCGGGTGGAGAACGCCGAGACGGCCACCGAACTCGCGGCCGAACTGCGTGAACAGATCCAGGACCAGATGGTCTTCGGCACCCTGGTGCTCGACGTCGACACCGCGGTCGGGGTGGTGGTCCATCCGGACCACGGCAACGACCCGGAGACCCTGTTGCGCCGGGTCGACCTGGCGGCGACCGCCGCGAAGTCGACGCCGGGCAGCATCCAGCTGTTCAACCCGGCGCTGGAGTCCCGGTCCATGCACCGCCTTGGTCTCGCCGGTGACCTGCGTCGGGCGCTGGACAACAACGAGCTGGAGGTCTACTTCCAGCCGAAGGTGACCCTGGACGACCGGCGGCTGGTCGGGGTGGAGTGCCTGGCCCGTTGGGAGCATCCGGCGCACGGGCCGGTCTCACCGGAGGACTTCGTGGCGGTGGCCGAACACACCGGCCAGCTCGAACGGTTGACCGAGGCGGTGCTCCGGGAGGGACTGCGGCGCAGCCGGGACTGGACCGCTGGCGGCGGTGCGCTCGCCGTGTCGGTCAACCTCTCCGCCCGTACCCTCATTGACCAGCACTTCCCGGACCGGGTCCAGGAGCTGCTCACCGAGTACGGCGTCGCCCCCGAACTGCTGACCTTCGAAATCAAGGAAGCCGGGGTGCTGGACGGGACCAACCGCCCGATGCCGACCCTGCGCCGGCTGCGCGAGGTCGGGGTACGCCTCTCGGTCGACGACTTCGGCACCGGCTACTCGTCCCTGTCCTATCTGCGCCGGCTGCCGGTCGACGAGGTGAAGGTCGACCGCTCGTTCGTCCAGGGCATGGCGACCGATCCGGTGGACCTGGCGATCGTCAACGCGGTGGTGACGCTCTCCCAACAGTTCGGGCTCTCGGTCGTCGCCGAGGGTGTGGAGAGTGAGTTGACCCTCGAACTGTTGCAGGACATCGGCTGCCAGATCGGCCAGGGTTTCCTGTTCAGCCGGCCGCTGCCGTACGAGCGGTTGGAAGCCTGGTTCGGTGCCCAGGCGGAGCCGGAAACGTCGTCCAGCCACGACGTACGCCGGTTGCGCGCGGTGCCGTAGGGCCCGCACCAGGGTTGTCGACGTGCTGTGACGCGACGCCCGGGGATCCGATTTCCCCACCGCTACGTCGCCGTGTACTCTTACCTCTGCGCGGCGGAAGCAAGATCGCGTGCGCCCCCTTAGCTCAGTCGGCAGAGCGTCTCCATGGTAAGGAGAAGGTCTACGGTTCGATTCCGTAAGGGGGCTCAGAGGGTTCAGATGGACCCGCCCGCGGCGGTGTAGCTCAGATGGTAGAGCAAGCGGCTCATAATCGCTGTGTCGCCGGTTCAAGTCCGGCCACCGCTACTGTCGGCGACCGGTCCTGAATCCGGTAACCGAAGCGAAGGGCGCCTAGTGCGCCCACTTTGCATGTGCGCGTAGCCAGCAGGTAGGCTGCTACGTCGTAGTTGATCCTTAGCGAGGAAGGCACTCCGCCGTGGCGAAGGCGACCGATGTCCGTCCGAAGATCACTTTGGCGTGTGTGGAGTGCAAGGAGCGCAACTACATCACGCGTAAGAACCGCCGTAACGACCCGGACCGTATCGAGCTGAAGAAGTTCTGCCCCCGGGACGGCAAGCACACCGTGCACCGCGAGACCCGCTAGAACCCAACGGCCGGTTCGTCCGGCCACGGGCCGTCTTCCACGATCGCCGTACCGATCGGGCGTTTACGCCCCCGGTGCGGCGATCGTGTTTTGTCACTCCCCGTATTCGCTAAACGGTGATCGAGGACCCGGGAGTGTAGGTTCGCGGCATGTCGTTGGACCCTTCTTTTGTTGGCCGCAGTTATCCGCCGACCGCTCCGTACCAGGTGGGGCGGGAGAAGATTCGTGAGTTCGCCACGGCGATCGGCGCGACCGATCCGGCGTACCACGACCCGGAGGCCGCCCGCGCGCTCGGTCACGGCGACGTGGTCGCGCCGCCGACCTTTCCGGTGATCGTCACGATGGCGGCGAGCCAGCAGCTCATCGACGATCCGGCGCTCGGTATCGACTACAGCCGGGTGGTCCATGGTGACCAGCGTTTCGCCTACGCCCGCCCGGTGGTGGCCGGGGACGAACTCGTCTGCGTCAACACCGTGGAGGAGATCACGTCCCGTGGGGGCCACGATTTCCTGACCACCCGGACGGACGTCTCGACCGCTGCCGGCGAGCCGGTGGTCACCGTCTGGTCAAAGCTTGTCGTACGCGGGGAGAGCTGACGTGGAACTGCCGGTGAAGACCTTCCGGGTGACCCGGGCCGACCTGATCCGCTACGCGGGCGCCTCGGGCGACTTCAACCCGATCCACTGGAGCGACCGGTTCGCCACCAAGGTCGGCCTGCCCGGTGTGATCGCCCATGGGATGTTCACCATGGCGCTGGTGGGGCGGGCGGTGACGGAGTGGGCCGGGAGCCCTGACGCCGTGGTCGAGTACGGCGTCCGGTTCACCCGCCCGGTGCTGGTGCCGGATGACGACCAGGGCACCGAGATAGAGGTGCGTGCCGTCGTTCGGGACACCCCTGAACCAGGCCTGACCAGGCTCGACCTGACCGCGACCTGCCTCGGAGAGAAGGTGCTCGCGCAGGCGCGGGCGACCATCCGGGGTTCGCTCGCCGCTGGCTGAGCAGAGCGCTCCGGCGTGGGTCGGGCGGCCGGGAACGGCGCGCTCCGACGGGCGGCCGGCGTGCGGGGGGAGACCGGTTGGGAAAGTCGGTCGTCTACCCGTACACTGGTCCGCCGTGGGGCAAGTAGGCCCTACTTAGGCGTGCGTGCCCAAGTAGGGGGACTTTCCCGCACAGGGGTGTAGCTCAATTGGCAGAGCAGCGGTCTCCAAAACCGCAGGCTGCAGGTTCAAGTCCTGTCACCCCTGCGCCTTAGGCCTGACCGTTCCCGGGGGTCGGAGTCGCCGATGTGCGGCTGTCGTCCCGTGGTGGTGGCATCGGCGGGGTCGTACCGGAGCGGGTCACCCCGCGTCGTACGGCATCCGTCGGCTCCGCCGGCCGCGGCCCGTCCCGGGGGACGGTAGGGTTCGGGTTTCGGTCGAGTGCGTTCATTCGAACTCGGCCGGCGAGACCAGTGTGTCGCGCGTCCACCCGACGTGCGAACCCAGCACCCCCCGACGGAGGGCGAAGTGGCCGAGAGCAACCGGCGCGGCGAGGACGCCGCGGACGACGACCGCCTCGATGACGAGACGATCGACGACGCTGTCGACGATGACGCCGACGAGGGCGAGGAGCCGGTCTCGCGAGGTGGCACCGCCACCCGTTCCCGGACCAAGGCCGAGTCGGCCGACAGCCGGCCGAAGGCCAAGTCGGAAACCCAGCGCGTGGGATTTTTCGGCCGGATCGCCCGGTTCTTCCGCGAGGTCGTGGCCGAACTGCGTAAGGTCATCTGGCCAACCCGGAAGGAACTGCTGACCTACACCGCCGTGGTGGTCGTCTTCGTCGCCGTGATGCTGACGATCGTGGCCGGGCTGGACTACGGGTTCGCCCAGGGCGTGTTGTGGGTCTTCGGTAACCCCAGCTGACGCGCTGCCGCAGCTGATAGTGACGGAAGTGAGCAAGCGTGCCTGAGTACGACGAGACCGCCGGATCCGCGGACGAGCAGTCCGCGGTGGCGACGGCGGCCGGTGACGAGTCGGTCGAGGCCGCCAGCGAGCCGGATTTCGATGAGATCAGCGAGTCGGAGCCGGACGAGGACTACGACCCCGTCGCGGAGCTGCGGCAGAAGCTGCGTTACGCACCGGGCGACTGGTACGTGGTGCACTCCTACGCCGGTTACGAGAACAAGGTCAAGACCAACCTGGAGACCCGGATCACCAGCCTCGACATGGAGGAGTTCATCTTCCAGGTCGAGGTGCCGACCCGGGAAGAGGTAGAGGTCAAGAACGGCAAGCGGTCCCAGGTGCAGGCCAAGGTCTTCCCCGGCTACATCCTGGTCCGGATGGAGCTGACCGCGGAGTCCTACTCCTGCGTCCGGAACACCCCCGGCGTCACCGGCTTCGTCGGGGCGACGGACCGGGTCGACCGGCCGGCGCCGCTGTCGCTGGACGAGGTGCTCAAGTGGCTCGCTCCGGCCGTGGAGGCCGAGACCAAGGGCGGCAAGGCCAAGCCTGAGATCCGGGTGCTCGACTTCGAGGTGGGCGACTCCGTCACCGTTACCGACGGCGCCTTCGCCTCCCTGCCGGCGACGATCAGCGAGATCAATCCGGACCAGCAGAAGCTCAAGGTGCTGGTCTCGATCTTCGGTCGGGAGACGCCGGTGGAGCTCAACTTCAACCAGGTCGCCAAGATCTAGTCGATGCCCGGTGGGCGTCGGGTCCGGTCGGGCCCGGCGCCCACCGGCGTCTCGACAGACGTTCGACGGTGACCTGGGCGGATAGCCCGGCTCCGGCCTGCGCTATCCTAGAACGTCGCCCCATTGGTCGCGCTGACCGTGCGCGCCCCGGTGCGGCAACGTCCGGTGCACATTCACCAGATATCAAGCCCCAGGAAGAGACATGCCTCCGAAGAAGAAGCTCGTCAAGACGTTCACGCTTCAGCTGCCGGCGGGCCAGGCCACCCCGGCGCCGCCGGTCGGCCCGGCGCTCGGTCAGCACGGCGTCAACATCATGGAGTTCTGCAAGTCGTACAACTCGCAGACCGAATCGCAGCGCGGTGACATCGTCCCCGCTGAGATCAGCGTGTACGAGGACCGGTCCTTCACCTTCGTGCTGAAGACCCCGCCCGCCGCGCGCCTGCTGATCAAGGCCGCCGGTGTGGCCAAGGGTTCCGGCGTGCCGCAGAGCGAGAAGGTCGGCTCGGTCACCCGTGCCCAGCTGCGTGAGATCGCCGAGAAGAAGATGGCCGACCTCAACGCGAACGACATCGAGCAGGCCGAGAAGATCATCGCCGGCACCGCCCGGTCGATGGGCATCACCGTCAAGTGACAACTTTCCACCTCGCGGTGGAGAGTTCGGAATTCGTGGGAGGGCGTGCCGTCGGCGCGACCCGCCAGACACCACAGGAGTAGCCAGACATGCAGCGCAGCAAGAACTACCGCAAGGCCACCGAGGTCGTCGACCGGGATCACCTGTACACCCCGGCCGAGGCGGTCAAGCTCGCCAAGGAGACCACCCGGGTCAAGTTCGACGCCACGGTCGAGGTCGCGATGCGCCTCGGCGTCGACCCGCGTAAGGCGGACCAGATGGTCCGTGGCGTGGTGAACCTGCCGCACGGCACCGGCAAGACCGCTCGTGTGATCGTCTTCGCCGCTGGCGCGAAGGCCGAAGAGGCCCTCGCCGCCGGTGCCGACGAGGTCGGTTCCGACGAGCTGGTCGCCCGGATCCAGGAGGGCTGGCTCGACTTCGACGCCGCCATCGCCACCCCGGACCAGATGGCCAAGATCGGCCGGATCGCGCGGATCCTGGGCCCGCGCGGCCTGATGCCGAACCCGAAGACCGGCACCGTGACCATGGATGTCACCAAGGCGGTCTCGGACATCAAGGGTGGAAAGATCACCTTCCGGGTGGACAAGCACTCCAACCTGCACCTGATCATCGGCAAGGCGTCCTTCTCCGAGGCGCAGCTGATCGACAACTACGCCGCGGTCCTCGACGAGGTGCTGCGCGCCAAGCCGTCCGCGGCCAAGGGCAAGTACCTGAAGAAGGTCACCGTCACCACCACCATGGGCCCCGGCGTGCCGGTCGACCCGAACGTGGTGAAGAACCTCCAGGGAGACTCGGCCGAGGCCTGAGTCAGCTCCTCCGGCCCGAGCAGGGCCCACACCGGTCGACGACCGGAAGCATGAGTCGGGGCCTCACCCACTGGGTGGGGCCCCGATCCATGTCCGGGTCTGGCAAGCTCGGGCCATGCGTCTCGACGATGTCTGGCTGCGCTACCGGCGCGGTGCGCCGTGGGTGTTGCGCGCGGTCCAGCTCGATCTCGCACCGGCTGAGGCCGCGGTGGTACTCGGCCGTAACGGGGTGGGAAAGTCCACTCTGCTGCAACTGGCCGCCGGAGTGCTCCGGCCGACCCGGGGCGCGGTGCGGGACCGGCCCCGTGTGGTCGGATGGGTGCCCGAGCGCTTCCCGGCAGACCAGCCCTTCACCATCGACCAGTACCTGACCGCCGTCGCACGGATGCGAGGGCTTCCGGCTTCGGAGGCCGGGCGCGTGGTCACGGCCTGGACCGAACGGCTCGGCGTGCGCCGGTACGGCGACGTGCGGCTGCCGGAGTTGTCCAAGGGCACCGCGCAGAAGGTCGGCCTCGCCCAGGCGCTGCTGGTCCGGCCGGATCTGCTGATCCTGGACGAGCCCTGGGAGGGGCTCGACGTGACCGCCCGGGAGATGGTGCCGGACCTGATCGCCGAGGTCCGGGACGCGGGAGGTTCGGTACTGGTGAGTGATCACCGAGGGGAGACGGTGCGGCTGCCCGGGGCGACCCAGTGGCTCGTGGACGAGGGGGCCGTCATCGTGGCGACGCCGTCGCCGTCCAGCGAGAGCAGCGTGGTGGAGATCGTGGTCCCGACCGCCGATGCCGCGGGGACCGTGGCCGCTCTGCGTGCCGCCGGCCACCAGGTCCTCGGGGTACGGCCGGCCGTGTCCGCGTCGGCCGCCGTGGCCGAGCCGGAGCGGGGCGGGCTGACCGGGAGCGGGTTGACGGCATGATCCCCTTGACGCTGATGCGGCTGACCGGGTTCGTCCGTACGGGGCGGGCGCTGGCACCACTGATCGCGGGGTTGGTCGTGCTGGCCGTCCTCTACGGGGGCGGGCAGGCGCAGGCGGGGGAGGCGTACGGGGTCTCCGCAGTGGTGATCTTCCCCGTACTGGCCTGGCAGACCAAGCTGCTGCTCGATGTCGAGCCGGATGTGGCGCGTCGCCTGGCGCTGGTCACCGTGGGGAGCCGGGGACGGGAGGCCGTCGCCGGTCTGGTCGCCGCCGGGTTGGCCGGGATCGGCACGGTGGCGGTGGCGTTGGTCCTGCCGTGGCTGCTCGGCGGTGTCGTCGGGCCGAAGGATACGGGTGATCTGCCGCTGGCCGAGGGGATCGCGCTCGGAGTCTGGGCGCACCTGTTGGTCCTGCCGGCCGCGGTGGCGCTCGGTGCGCTGGCCAGCCGGGCGGCTTCCGACAGCCCGCGTTACGGGGTGCTGATCCTGGTTGGCGGGGTGGTCGGGGCGATCGTGTTCGGGTTGCGTGACTCGGTGGTGCCGTGGCTGGCGCCGCCGATGATGGCGACCGCCCGGGCGACCACGTCGGGGCCGACCGGGGTGCGGGTGGTCGAGTTGACCGTGCACGCCCTGCTCTGGAGCGCCGCTGCCCTCGCCCTGTACGGCTGGCTTCGCCGGCGCAGGGCGTGACCCCCGTCACTTGCTGTCGACGATCGCGTACCGATTTGGCGCTGGTCGGATGCTCCCGTACTCTTGACAAGTCGTCTGGGTTTCGACCCGGGCAATCGTAACCACCGAAGACCGCTGGTCACCGTGCCAAGGCACGGTTGAAGGTCCCGTTCGACGGGCGGCCCGCGCAGGCGGAAACGGAAAGCGTGTTGATCATGTTCGCATGAATCTCCCGCCCCGTGCGCCCTGCGCCGGGGCGATTCTCGTTGCGGCTGTTCCTTCCTACCTTTTACGAAGGTAACCAGCCTGGAGCAATGAGAGAGGAGGGACATGGCGGACAAGCCGGTTCGGGCCGACAAGGCCACGGCCGTTGCCGAACTCACCGAGCACTTCCGTAGCTCGGGTGCCACCGTGCTGACCGAGTACCGCGGCCTGACGGTCGCCCAGCTGACCCAGCTGCGGCGCTCGCTGGGGCGTGACACCACGTACTCGGTCACGAAGAACACGCTGGCCAAGCGTGCTGCGACGGACGCTGGCATCGAGGGTCTCGATGAGCTGTTCACCGGTCCTACCGCGCTGACCTTCGTCGGCGGCGACGTCGTCGAGGCGGCCAAGGGTCTGCGTGACTTCGCGAAGGCGAACCCGAAGCTCGTCATCAAGGGTGGCGTCTTCGAGGGCAAGGCCATCACCGCGGCGGAGGTCACCAAGCTCGCTGACCTCGAGTCCCGCGAGGTGTTGCTGGCCAAGCTGGCCGGCGCGATGAAGGGCAGCCTGAGCAAGGCCGCGGCGCTGTTCCAGGCGCCGCTGTCCAAGACCGCCCGCCTCGCGGCGGCGCTGCAGGACAAGCGCGAAAAGGAGGGCGCGGAGCAGGCCTGACGGCCCGCTCCAGCGCCTCTGATCAACTTTCGATAGTACGAGGAAAGGACGCCAACCATGGCGAAGCTCAGCACCGACGAGCTGCTCGACGCGTTCAAGGAAATGACGCTGATCGAGCTGTCGGAGTTCGTGAAGCAGTTCGAGACCACCTTCGAGGTCACCGCGGCCGCCCCGGTCGCCGTCGGCGTTGCCGGCCCGGCCGGCCCGGCCGCCGAGGCGGAGCCGGAGCAGGACGAGTTCGACGTCATCCTCGAGGCTGACGGCGGCAAGAAGATCCAGGTCATCAAGGTCGTGCGTGAGCTGACCGGCCTGGGCCTGAAGGAGGCCAAGGACCTCGTCGAGGGCGCGCCGAAGGCCGTCGTCGAGAAGGTCAACAAGGAGACCGCCGACAAGGCCAAGGCCAAGCTCGAGGCCGAGGGCGCGAAGGTCACCCTCAAGTAGTTTTCCCGGCGCATCACCCGGTGGCGTTGGCGCCAGCGCCACCCGGGTGAGTGAGCTGACGCACATTGCGTGGCGGCGGGCGGCGATCCGAGATCGGATCGCCGCCCGCTGCTGTCTGCTGACAGCAGGTGATCAGGGCTTTGGTGGGCGGATACCCTGCCCCGTCCGGGTGTGGACCACCGATCTCCGGGGAAAGACGTTGCGTGACCGACGTTCCAGCCCTTGACGCGGCCGGCCACCGGCAGGCACGCTGACACCAGCAAGACCTTCCGCGCTTGCGACGGCCATCACTCAGGTGGTGCCGGTGGCCCCGCTACCGACACGACCAGAGTCGCCTGCGGGGAGCGTGCGAAGACGTGCGAGCGCGTATCTGAACGCGTGGCGGCCTCGGGCCTCGGCACGTTTCGCAACGCCCTGCCGTGCCGGGCTGGACAGCGGTTAGCCTCTCGGCTACACTGCTAGTTTGCGCTGCCTTCCGACTTGACCCCTGCTCGGAATGTCCGATTGCGGATATTTCTAGTGGGGTCATTGGAGTGCACGCGTAACAGCCGTTCTGCAGCACCGGTCCTCGGAAGGACGCATCTTGGCAGCTTCCCGCCCTGCGAAGACCAGTCGTACGTCGAGCGCATTCGCGCCCCGCCGAATCTCATTCGGCAGGATCACCGAACACCTCGAGGTCCCCAACCTCCTCGCCATCCAGAACGAGTCATTTGACTGGCTGGTTGGCAACGAGGCTTGGCAGGGCCGGTCGGCCGACGACCCGCACGCACGCTCGGGTCTCGCGGAGATCCTCGACGAGATCAGCCCGATTGAGGACTTCTCCGGCACTATGTCCCTGTCCTTCTCCGCTCCGCGCTTCGACGAGGTCAAGGCCTCGATCGAAGAGTGCAAGGAGAAGGATCTGACCTACTGCGCTCCGCTCTTCGTGACCGCGGAGTTCACCAACAACACCACTGGCGAGATCAAGAGCCAGACGGTGTTCATGGGTGACTTCCCGATGATGACGCCGAAGGGCACCTTCATCATCAACGGCACCGAGCGCGTCGTGGTCAGTCAGCTCGTCCGGTCTCCGGGCGTCTACTTCGACAAGCAGCCGGACAAGACCTCCGACCGCGACCTCTCCAGCGTCAAGGTCATCCCTAGCCGGGGTGCCTGGCTGGAGTTCGACATCGACAAGAGAGATACGGTCGGTGTCCGCATCGACCGTAAGCGCCGGCAGGCCGTCACCGTCCTGCTCAAGGCGATCGGTTGGACCGGCGAGCAGATTCGCGAGCGGTTCGGCTGGTCCGAGCTGATGATGACCACCCTGGAGAAGGACCACATCGCCGGGGTGGACGAGGCACTGCTCGACATCTACCGCAAGCTCCGGCCGGGTGAGCCGCCGACGCGCGAGAACGCCCAGACCCTGCTCGACAACCTCTTCTTCAACCCGAAGCGGTATGACGTAGCCAAGGTCGGCCGGTACAAGTTCAACAAGAAGCTCGAACTACAGGTGCCGATCACCACCGGCACGCTGACCGAGGACGACGTCGTCGCCACCGTGGAGTACCTCTGCCGGCTGCATGCCGGTGAGGAGGGCTACGAAGCCGACGACATCGACCACTTCGGCAACCGGCGGCTGCGTACCGTGGGCGAGCTGATCCAGAACCAGGTCCGGGTCGGTCTTTCCCGGATGGAGCGGGTTGTCCGCGAGCGGATGACCACCCAGGACGTCGAGGCGATCACGCCGCAGACCCTGATCAACATCCGCCCGGTGGTGGCGGCGATCAAGGAGTTCTTCGGTACGTCGCAGCTGTCCCAGTTCATGGACCAGACCAACCCGCTGGCGGGTCTTACCCACCGGCGCCGGCTGAGCGCGCTCGGCCCGGGTGGTCTCTCCCGTGAGCGGGCCGGCTTCGAGGTCCGGGACGTGCACCCGTCGCACTACGGCCGGATGTGCCCGATCGAGACGCCGGAAGGCCCGAACATCGGCCTGATCGGCGCGTTGTCCACCTTCGGGCGGGTCAACCCCTTCGGGTTCATCGAGACGCCGTACCGCAAGGTGGTCGAGGGTCAGGTCACCGACCAGATCGACTACCTGACCGCGGACGAGGAGGACCGGTACGTCAAGGCGCAGGCCAACGCCCCGCTGCGGGCCGACGGTCACTTCGCCGAGGACCGGGTTCTGGTTCGTCGGAAGGGCGGTGAGGTCGACTACGTCGCCCCGACGGCGGTCGACTACATGGACGTCTCGCCGCGTCAGATGACGTCGGTCGCGACCGCCATGATTCCGTTCCTCGAGCACGACGACGCCAACCGGGCACTGATGGGCGCGAATATGCAGCGCCAGGCGGTGCCGCTGGTCAAGGCGGAGGCGCCGCTGGTCGGCACCGGCATGGAATACCGTGCCGCCGTCGACGCCGGCGACGTGGTTGTCGCCGAGGTCGGTGGAGTGGTCGAGGACCTCTGCGCCGACTACGTGACGGTGCACCAGGACGACGGCCACCGGCGTACCTACCTGCTGCACAAGTTCCGCCGCTCCAACGCCGGCTCCTGCGTCAACCAGAAGCCGGTCGTCTTCGAGGGTGACCGTGTCGAGGCCGGCCAGGTCATCGCCGACGGTCCCTGCACCGACGAGGGCGAGATGGCGCTCGGGCGCAACCTGCTCGTGGCGTTCATGCCCTGGGAGGGTCACAACTACGAGGACGCGATCATCCTGTCGCAGCGCCTCGTGCAGCAGGACGCCCTCACCTCGATCCACATCGAGGAGCACGAGGTCGACGCCCGCGACACCAAGCTGGGCCCGGAGGAGATCACCCGCGACATCCCGAACGTCAGCGAGGAAATGCTCGCCGACCTCGACGAGCGCGGCATCATCCGGATCGGTGCGGAGGTCGTACCCGGCGACATCCTGGTCGGCAAGGTCACGCCCAAGGGCGAGACCGAGCTGACCCCGGAGGAGCGCCTGCTCCGCGCGATCTTCGGTGAGAAGGCGCGTGAGGTTCGGGACACCTCGCTGAAGGTTCCGCACGGCGAGACCGGCACGGTCATCGGTGTGCGTACCTTCTCCCGCGAGGACGGCGACGAACTGCCGCCGGGGGTCAACGAGCTGGTCCGTGTCTACGTGGCCCAGAAGCGGAAGATCCAGGACGGTGACAAGCTCGCCGGCCGGCACGGCAACAAGGGTGTCATCTCCAAGATCCTGCCGGTCGAGGACATGCCGTTCCTTGAGGACGGCACGCCGGTCGACATCGTGCTCAACCCGCTCGGTGTGCCGAGCCGGATGAACATCGGTCAGGTGCTGGAGACCCACCTGGGCTGGGTAGCCAAGACCGGGTGGCAGGTCGAGGGCGACGACGCGGACTGGAAGCGCCAACTGCGCTCGATCGACGCCGACTCGTCCGAGCCGGACACCAACGTCGCGACTCCGGTCTTCGACGGTGCCCGCGAGGAGGAGATCGCCGGTCTGCTCTCGTCGACCCTGCCTAACCGGGACGGCAAGCAGCTCATCGGCGCGAGCGGAAAGGCACAGCTGTTCGACGGCCGCTCCGGCGAACCGCTGCCGTCCCCGATCGCGGTCGGCTACATCTACATCCTGAAGCTGAACCACCTGGTCGACGACAAGATCCACGCTCGGTCGACCGGCCCGTACTCGATGATCACGCAGCAGCCGCTGGGTGGTAAGGCGCAGTTCGGTGGCCAGCGGTTCGGCGAGATGGAGTGCTGGGCGATGCAGGCGTACGGCGCCGCCTACGCCCTGCAGGAGTTGCTGACGATCAAGTCCGATGACGTGCTGGGCCGAGTCAAGGTCTACGAGGCGATCGTCAAGGGCGAGAACATTCCCGAGCCGGGCATCCCGGAGTCGTTCAAGGTGCTGCTCAAGGAGCTGCAGTCGCTGTGCCTCAATGTTGAGGTGCTTTCCAGCGACGGCGTGGCCCTGGAAATGCGCGAAACCGACGACGAGGTCTTCCGCGCGGCGGAGGAACTTGGTATCGACCTGTCCCGGCGTGAGCCGAGCTCGGTCGAAGAGGTGTGAGGCGAAAGGTCTGGGGCAGGGCTCGCCCTGCCCCAGACCTTCCCCGGGAGAGCTAGCAACGAATAAGACACGACACGAGGGATACATAACGTGCTCGACGTCAACTTCTTCGACGAGTTGCGCATTGGCCTGGCTACCGCGGACGACATCCGCCAGTGGTCGCACGGCGAGGTTAAGAAGCCCGAGACGATCAACTACCGCACCCTGAAGCCGGAAAAGGACGGGCTCTTCTGCGAGAAGATCTTCGGTCCGCAGCGGGACTGGGAGTGCTACTGCGGTAAGTACAAGCGGGTCCGGTTCAAGGGCATCATCTGTGAGCGCTGTGGGGTCGAGGTCACTCGCTCCAAGGTACGGCGTGAGCGGATGGGCCACATCGAGCTGGCCGCCTCCGTGACGCACATCTGGTACTTCAAGGGCGTTCCCAGCCGGCTGGGCTACCTGCTCGACCTGGCTCCCAAGGACCTCGAGAAGATCATCTACTTCGCATCGTACGTGGTCACCAGCGTGGACGCCGAGGCGCGTCACCGCGACCTGTCCACGATCGAGAACGAGATCCTGGCCGAGAAGCGTCAGGCGGAGAACAGTCGCGACTCGGAGATCGAGAAGCGGGCCTCCAAGCTGGAAGCCGACCTGGCCGAGCTCGAGTCCGAGGGTGCCAAGGCCGACGTGCGCCGCAAGGTCAAAGAGGGCGGCGAGCGCGAGATGCGCCAGATCCGCGACCGTGCGCAGCGTGAGATCGACCGGCTCGACGAGGTGCTCGACACCTTCCGCAAGCTGGACTCGAAGCAGCTGGTCACCGACGAGCTGCTCTACCGCGAGCTGCGGGACCGCTTCGGTGAGTACTTCACCGGCGGCATGGGTGCCGAGGCGATCAAGGCGCTGGTCCAGAACATGGACCTCGACGCCGAGGCGGAGAACCTCCGCGAGATCATCCGTTCCGGCAAGGGCCAGCGGAAGATCCGGGCGCTCAAGCGGCTCAAGGTCGTCGCGGCGTTCCTGAACACCCGCAACTCCCCGCTCGGCATGGTTCTGGACTGCGTCCCGGTCATCCCGCCGGACCTGCGCCCCATGGTGCAGCTCGACGGTGGCCGCTTCGCGACCTCGGACCTGAACGACCTCTACCGCCGGGTGATCAACCGGAACAACCGGCTCAAGCGCCTGATCGACCTGGGTGCGCCCGAGATCATCGTGAACAACGAGAAGCGGATGCTGCAGGAGGCCGTCGACGCGCTGTTCGACAACGGCCGCCGTGGCCGGCCGGTCACCGGCCCGGGTAACCGCCCGCTGAAGTCGCTCTCCGACATGCTCAAGGGCAAGCAGGGTCGGTTCCGTCAGAACCTGCTCGGCAAGCGCGTCGACTACTCCGGCCGTTCGGTCATCGTGGTCGGCCCGCAGCTCAAGCTGCACCAGTGTGGCCTGCCCAAGCAGATGGCGCTGGAGCTGTTCAAGCCGTTCGTGATGAAGCGCCTGGTGGACCTCAACCACGCGCAGAACATCAAGTCCGCGAAGCGGATGGTCGAGCGGCAGCGGCCGGTCGTCTGGGACGTGCTGGAAGAGGTCATCGGCGAGCACCCGGTGCTGCTCAACCGGGCGCCGACCCTGCACCGTCTGGGCATCCAGGCCTTCGAACCGCAGCTGGTCGAGGGCAAGGCGATCCAGATCCACCCGCTGGTCTGCACCGCGTTCAACGCGGACTTCGACGGTGACCAGATGGCGGTGCACGTACCGCTCTCCGCCGAGGCCCAGGCCGAGGCGCGGATTCTGATGCTGTCGTCGAACAACATCCTCAAGCCGGCCGACGGTAAGCCGGTCACCATGCCGACGCAGGACATGGTTATCGGGCTCTACTACCTCACCCACCTCACCCCCGGTGAGATCGGTGAGGGTCGGGCGTTCAGCTCGGACGCCGAGGCGCGGATGGCCTTCGACAACGGGGAGCTGCACCTGCAGACCCCGATCAAGATCCGCCTGCACGGCGTGATCGGCGTCGACAACGGGGTGGGCCAGCCGAAGTGGACCGAGCCGGAGGGCTGGGTCGCGGGAGAGCCGCTCACCGTGGAGACCACGCTGGGTCGGGTGCTGTTCAACGAGACCCTGCCGCAGGGCTACCGGTTCGTGAACTACGAGATCCGCAAGGGTCAGCTCTCCGCGATCGTCAACGATCTCGCCGAGCGGTTCCCGAAGGTGGCGCTGGCCGCGACCCTCGACGGGCTCAAGGAGGCCGGGTTCCACTGGGCCACCTGGTCCGGCGTGACGATCGGTATGCAGGACGTCATCGCGCCGCCGCGCAAGCCGGAGATCCTGGAGCGGTACGAGAAGGAAGCCGACCGGATCGACAAGCAGTACCAGCGGGGTCTGATGACCGCCGAGGAACGTCGCGGCGAGCTCATCGAGATCTGGACCAAGGCGACCAACGAGGTCGCCAAGGAGATGGAAACCGCGCTACCGCAGGAGAACCCGCTCTGGGTCATGATCAACTCGGGTGCCCGCGGTAACCTGCTCCAGCTCCGTCAGATCGCCGCGATCCGTGGCCTGGTGGCGAACCCCAAGGGTGAGATCATCCCGCGGCCGATCAAGGCCAGCTACCGGGAAGGCCTCTCCGTACTGGAGTACTTCATCTCCACGCACGGTGCCCGTAAGGGTCTGGCCGACACCGCGCTGCGTACCGCCGACTCGGGTTACCTGACCCGTCGTCTGGTGGACGTCTCGCAGGACGTGATCATCCGTGAGGAGGACTGCGGCACTGACCGGGCCATCCCGATGCAGGTCGGCCAGTTCCTTGAGGGCGGCAAGCTGGTGGTGCACACGCACGCCGAGACCGGTGTGCATGCTCGTACCCTGGCGGACGACATCAAGGGCACCGACGGCAACGTGGTCGCCGAGCGGGGCATGGACCTCAACTCCATCCTGGTCGACAAGATCGTCGAGGCCGGTGTCGAGACGGTCCGGGTGCGCAGCGTGCTCACCTGCGAGTCCAAGCTCGGTGTCTGTGCCGCCTGCTACGGCCGTTCGCTGCCGACCGGTAAGTCGGTCGACATCGGCGAGGCGGTCGGCATCATCGCGGCCCAGTCGATCGGTGAGCCGGGCACGCAGCTGACCATGCGTACCTTCCACACCGGTGGTGTCGCGGGTGAGGACATCACCCAGGGTCTGCCGCGTGTGCAGGAGATCTTCGAGGCCCGGGTGCCGAAGGGTAAGGCGCCCATCGCCGACACCCCGGGACGCATCCGGATCGAGGACGGCGAGCGCTCGCGGAAGATCATCGTGGTTCCGGACGACGGCAGTGAGGAGATCGTGTACGACAAGATCTCCAAGCGCGTCAAGCTGCGGGCTCACGACGGCGACCACGTGGCGGTCGGCGAGAAGCTCACCGAGGGCACGATCGACCCGCACGAGCTCCTGCGGATCATGGGTCCGCGGGCGGTCCAGGTCCACCTGACCAGTGAGGTCCAGGAGGTCTACCGCTCGCAGGGTGTGCTCATCCACGACAAGCACATCGAGATCATCATCCGCCAGATGCTCAAGCGGGTGACGGTGATCGACTCCGGTGCGACCGAGTTCCTGCCGGGTGTGCTGGTCGACCGGGCGCTGTTCGAGTCGGAGAACCGCCGGCTCGTCTCCGAGGGCGGCGAGCCTGCCGCTGGTCGGCCGGTGCTGATGGGTATCACCAAGGCGTCGCTGGCCACGGACTCGTGGCTGTCGGCGGCCTCCTTCCAGGAGACCACCCGGGTGCTCACCGACGCGGCGATCAACGCGCGTAGTGACTCGCTCATCGGTCTCAAGGAGAACGTCATCATCGGTAAGCTCATCCCGGCGGGTACTGGCATCAGCAAGTACCGCAACGTCCGGGTGGAGCCGACCGAGGAGGCGAAGGCCAAGGTCTACTCGATGACCGGATACCCCGAGACCGACTACGGTTTCGGTCCGGCCAGCGGGCAGGCGGTTCCGCTGGACGACTTCGACTTCGGGTCGTACCGCTAACCAGAACGGATCCGGGCGCCCCGCGTGTCGTAACGACGACGCGCGGGGCGCCCGCCGTATTTGTAGGGTGGCGAGGTGGAGATGACGCCGTCGACCGTGCCCGGACCGGTGCTGCGGCATCCGCTCGATCCGGACCCGGTACCTTCGACCAAGGCCCGTACGGTCTACGCCCTGGGGTTGGTGGCCGCGTTGACCGGGATCCTGCTCGGCGGCATCGTGCCGGCCACGGTCGCGTTGCTGCTGCTCCGCCAGGCCCGCCGGGAGGCGTACGCCTCCGCCGGTTATCTCACCGGCGGGGACCTGCTGCGTCGCGGCGAACGGCTCGCCTGGATCGGCATCGTGCTGGCGGCGGCGACGACCGTGGTGCTGCTCGTGATCGGCCTGCTGAACCTGGCGGGTACGCCGGGGCAGGACTTCGCCCCCACCATCGACTAGTGCGCGGACTGCCTAGAGTATGGGGACTCGTAGGGGCCGGAGCCGATCCGGTCGGCGTTGCGCGAGCAGGGCTCTCGGAGGGGGACGTCGGTGACGGATGAGGCGCGGCCACCCCTCGGGGCGGGCGGTCAGCCCGCCACGTACCCGACGATGGCGACCGGACCGGGGCCGACCGGCGTCGGCGGACCGGTGCCGATGCCGCCCCGCGAGACATGGCGCCCGCCGCGCCGGGTCGACGCCGTCCCCGGCACGCCGTTCGGGCTCGCCTACCTGGATGTGCCGCCGATCATCTCTGGCCTGGCGGTCGGTGCCCTGGTGGCCGGCATCGGCTCGATCATGGTCGCCCTGGTGGTGCTCTGTTTCGGCTTGCTTGGTGCGAGCGGCGGCTGGGGAGCGTGGGCCGCGGGCGCGTTCGGGGTACTCGGGACCCTGCTCGGCGCCGCCGCGATCGTGCTGGGCGTGGTTGGCCGGCGGCAGACCCGGCGTAACGCTCCGCCACCGGCGGTCCGATTCGCCGGTGCGGGACTCGCGTCGGCCGGCGTCTGGTGCGGTGTCGCCGGGTTGGCGGTGACCGTGCTGGCGTTCGGGTTGGCCGTGATCCTTCAGCTGAGCTGAGGCCTCCGGCACGGCTGACCGGGGGCCGGCCGGGCGTTTCCGGCAGGGGCCGGTACACTTGACGACAGCGGTGCCTGTTATAGGCGCGCGGGTCGGACGGAGTGAGCAAGGCCACGGCGTGGCTTTTGCACCGAACCCCGTTTTGACCTGGGTGCTTCTGATAGGTACCCTTCCCCTCGTGCCCGGGCTCGCCCGGGCAACTCGTGCGTGCTCCCGAGTCGGTTCCCGGCTAACGAGCGGCATCACGACACAGTCGAAAAGGTCGGCGGGCGACGTCCGCTGGCCGGGAAACCCGCTGCGGGCGAGAGCGCGCGACGGGACCGTGGAAGGGCGACACGCCCGACCGCGGGTACCGGAGCCATCCGCGGACGGGTTCGGTTGGAATGTAGGAGAGTCACCCACCCGGGCGACTACGACCAAGGCGCGACCGCCAGGCAGGCGGTCGGAGGGAGCGGAAAACCCGGTGCCCACCATTCAGCAGTTGGTCCGAAAGGGCCGCCAGGCTAAGACGACGAAGACCAAGACGCCCGCGCTGAAGGGCAGCCCGCAGCGGCGCGGCGTGTGCACGCGTGTTTACACGACCACCCCGAAGAAGCCGAACTCGGCGCTGCGCAAGGTCGCTCGTGTGAAGCTGAGCAGCCAGATCGAGGTGACCGCGTACATCCCGGGCGTGGGGCACAACCTGCAGGAGCACTCGATCGTGCTCGTTCGCGGTGGCCGGGTGAAGGACCTCCCCGGCGTGCGCTACAAGATCGTCCGCGGCTCGCTCGACACCCAGGGCGTTCGTAACCGCAAGCAGGCGCGCAGCCGTTACGGCGCGAAGAAGGAGAAGAGCTGACATGCCGCGTAAGGGACCCGCTCCGCGCCGGCCGTTGGTCGCCGACCCGGTGTACAACTCGCCGCTGGTCACCCAGCTGGTGAACAAGATCCTGCTCCGTGGCAAGCGTCAGCTCGCCGAGCGCATCGTCTACGGCGCCCTTGAGGGCTGCCGGGAGAAGTCGGGCACCGACCCGGTCGTCACCCTCAAGCGGGCGATGGACAACGTGAAGCCGACGCTGGAGGTGCGCAGCCGCCGGGTCGGTGGCGCCACCTACCAGGTGCCGGTCGAGGTTCGCCCGGCCCGGGCGACCACCCTCGGACTGCGCTGGCTCGTGACGTACTCCAAGGCGCGTCGTGAGAAGACCATGATCGAGCGCCTGATGAACGAGCTGCTCGACGCGAGCAACGGCCTCGGTGCCGCCGTCAAGCGGCGCGAGGACACGCACAAGATGGCCGAGTCGAACAAGGCCTTCGCGCACTACCGCTGGTAACACGCCTCGTGCCGCCGCCGCAGGGCGGCGGCACGACCAGGTTGTCGAGACGACGATAAGTAGGGATTGAAGTGGCCGCCGCAGACGCGCTCGCCAAGGTACGCAACATCGGCATCATGGCGCACATCGATGCTGGTAAGACCACGACCACCGAGCGGATCCTGTTCTACACCGGCATCACGTACAAGATCGGTGAGGTCCACGAGGGCGCCGCCGTCATGGACTGGATGGAGCAGGAGCAGGAGCGGGGGATCACCATCACCTCCGCCGCCACCAAGTGTGAGTGGAAGGGCCACACGATCCAGATCATCGACACGCCCGGCCACGTCGACTTCACGGTCGAGGTCGAGCGGTCGCTGCGGGTGCTGGACGGTGCGGTCGCGGTGTACGACGGGGTCGCCGGCGTGGAGCCGCAGACCGAGAACGTCTGGCGCCAGGCGGACAAGTACAACGTCCCCCGGATGTGCTTCGTCAACAAGCTCGACCGGACCGGCGCTGACTTCTTCCGCTGCGTGCAGATGATGATCGAGCGGCTGAACGCCACCCCGCTGGTGCTGCAGATCCCGATCGGGCTCGAAGGTGACCACATCGGTGTCGTCGACCTGATCGGGATGCGCGCGCTGACCTGGCGTGGCGAGACCCAGAAGGGCGAGGACTACGCGATCGAGGAGATCCCGGCCGACCTCGCCGCTTCCGCCGCCGAGTGGCGCGACAAGCTGCTCGAGACCCTGGCCGACGTCGACGACTCGGTGATGGAGAAGTACCTCGAGGGCGAGGAGATCGCCGCCGACGAGATCAAGGCCGCCATCCGGCGTGCCACGATCGCCGGCAAGGCGAACCCGGTGCTCTGCGGTTCGGCGTTCAAGAACAAGGGCGTCCAGCCGATGCTCGACGCCGTGGTCGACTTCCTCCCGTCGCCGCTGGACATCCCGGCGGTCGAGGGCACCGCGCTCGACGGCGAGACCGTGCTGCTGCGCAAGCCCAGCAACGACGAGCCGTTCGCTGGCCTGGCCTTCAAGATCCAGACCGACAAGCACCTCGGCAAGCTGACCTACGTACGGGTCTACTCCGGCACGCTCGAATCCGGTTCCCAGGTGGTCAACTCCACCAAGGACCGCAAGGAGCGGATCGGCAAGATCTACCAGATGCACGCCAACAAGCGGGAAGAGCGTCCTACCGCCCAGGCTGGCGACATCATCGCGGTCCAGGGTCTGAAGCAGACCACCACCGGTGACACGCTCTCCGACCCGGCGAACCCGGTCATCCTGGAATCGATGACGTTCCCGGAGCCGGTCATCAACGTGGCGATCGAGCCGAAGACCAAGTCCGACCAGGAGAAGCTCGGCACCGCGATCCAGCGGCTGGCCGAGGAGGACCCGACGTTCCGGGTCAAGCTCGACGAGGAGACCGGCCAGACGGTCATCTCCGGCATGGGCGAGCTGCACCTGGACATCCTGGTCGACCGGATGCGCCGCGAGTTCAACGTCGAGGCGAACATCGGCAAGCCGCAGGTGGCGTACCGCGAGACGATCCGCCGCAAGGTGGACAAGGTCGAGCACACGCACAAGAAGCAGACCGGTGGTTCGGGTCAGTACGCCCGGGTCATCGTCAGCCTCGAGCCGCTGCCGCTCGGCAACGACCAGCCGACGTACGAGTTCGTGAACGCGGTCAGCGGTGGTCGTATCCCGCGGGAGTTCATCCCGTCGGTGGACGCCGGAGCCCAGGACGCCATGCAGTACGGCACCCTGGCCGGTTACCCGCTGGTCGGCCTGAAGCTGACGCTGCTCGACGGTCAGTACCACGAGGTCGACTCGTCTGAAATGGCGTTCAAGATCGCCGGTTCGATGGTGCTCAAGGAAGCGGCCCGCAAGGCCGACCCGGCACTGCTCGAGCCGATGATGGCCGTCGAGGTCACCACCCCTGAGGAAAACATGGGTGACGTCATCGGCGACATCAACTCCCGCCGCGGCATCATCCAGGCCATGGAGGAGCGGAGCGGTGCTCGCATCGTCCGCGCCCTGGTGCCGCTGTCGGAGATGTTCGGCTATGTCGGCGACCTGCGGTCGAAGACCCAGGGCCGGGCTAGCTACAGCATGCAGTTCGACTCCTACGCCGAGGTTCCGCAGAGCGTCGCGAAGGAGATCATCGCGAAGGCGACGGGTGAGTAGCGCGACACGCGTCACTCGTCCGTAGCCGGGCCGGTGATACCGCTAAGGCCATAGGCGGGTAATCTCGCCGCGGCCTGCACGGGCCGGGCTGCAAGAGACCGGGCCTGAAGGTTTCACCGCCGCAAGACCCAAGTACTTCCCGGCCGAAATGGGCCGGTAAGGCTGTCGACAGAGTCCTGAACGCCGAATGGCGTGCCGGGCGTACGAACCAAGAAGTCCACAGGAGGACACCAGTGGCGAAGGCGAAGTTCGAGCGGACTAAGCCGCACGTCAACATCGGCACCATTGGTCACATCGACCACGGTAAGACGACGCTGACGGCGGCCATCACCAAGGTCCTGCACGACAAGATGCCCGACCTCAACCCGTACACGCCGTTCGACGAGATCGACAAGGCGCCGGAGGAGAAGGCCCGCGGCATCACGATCTCGATCGCACACGTCGAGTACCAGACCGAGGCGCGGCACTACGCGCACGTTGACTGCCCCGGTCACGCCGACTACATCAAGAACATGATCACCGGTGCCGCGCAGATGGACGGCGCGATCCTGGTGGTCGCGGCGACCGACGGCCCGATGCCGCAGACCCGCGAGCACGTGCTGCTGGCCCGCCAGGTTGGCGTGCCGTACATCGTCGTGGCGCTCAACAAGAGCGACATGGTCGATGACGAGGAGCTCCTGGAGCTCGTCGAGCTCGAGGTTCGTGAGCTGCTCTCGGGCCAGGAGTACCCGGGCGACGACCTGCCGGTCGTCCGCGTCTCGGCGCTGAAGGCGCTCGAGGGCGACCCGGAGTGGACCGACCGGCTCATGGAGCTCATGGCCGCGGTCGACACCTCGATCCCGCAGCCGGCCCGTGAGACCGACAAGCCGTTCCTGATGCCGGTCGAGGACGTGTTCACGATCACCGGTCGTGGCACCGTCGTCACCGGTCGGGTCGAGCGTGGCGTGCTCCTGCCGAACGAGGATGTCGAGCTCGTCGGTATCAAGGAGAAGAGCTTCAAGACCAAGGTCACCGCGATCGAGATGTTCCGCAAGACCCTGGAGGACGCTCGCGCAGGCGAGAACGTCGGCCTCCTGCTGCGCGGTACCAAGCGCGACGAGGTCGAGCGTGGCATGGTCGTGGTGAAGCCGGGCTCGAACACCCCGCACACCGAGTTCGAGGCGACCGTCTACATCCTCTCCAAGGAGGAGGGTGGACGGCACACCCCGTTCTTCCAGAACTACCGTCCGCAGTTCTACTTCCGGACCACGGACGTTACCGGCGTCGTCACGCTGCCCGAGGGCACCGAGATGGTCATGCCGGGCGACAACACGACGATGTCCGTCAAGCTGATCCAGCCCATCGCGATGGAGGACAACCTCAAGTTCGCGATCCGGGAGGGTGGCCGGACGGTCGGCGCCGGGTTCGTCACGAAGATCGTAAAGTAAAAAGGTAACCCCGATTAGCGTTGCCGTGCGGTAGTACGGCATACTGGTCAGGTTGCGTACCGACCGTTTGTCGGCGTGCGCCCGGGACTCCCGGGTAAGTGCTGACGATAAGTCGCGCGCAGGGTGGTTGACCGCCACACGTGGTCAACCACCCTCGCACGGCGTCTGGGTCATGTTTTTCATGACCGGCGCCTCGACCGACCCGCGAAGGTCAGATTGCCCCGGGTAATGCTGGGCGGAGTCTGATCCCGGAGCGCGACACGCCCGACCGCGGGGGTCGGCGAAGTGGGGCTCTACCAGGTGGTGAGCACCCGCAAGACAGCGGCATCGAGAGAAGGAACAGAAGCCACCATGGCGGGACAGAAGATCCGCATCCGGCTCAAGGCCTATGACCACGAGGTCGTCGACTCCTCGGCGCGGAAGATCGTGGAGACGGTGACGCGCACCGGGGCGCAGGTCGCGGGCCCGGTGCCGCTGCCCACGGAGATCAACCGTTTCTGCGTGATCCGTTCGCCGCACAAGTACAAGGACTCGCGCGAGCACTTCGAGATGCGCACGCACAAGCGTCTGATCGACATCATCGACCCGACCCCGAAGACGGTCGACTCGCTCATGCGCCTCGACCTGCCGGCTGGCGTCGACATCGAGATCAAGCTGTAGGGACCGGACTAATGGACAGGCAAGTTAAGGGCATCCTGGGCGCCAAGCTCGGCATGACCCAGGTCTGGGACAACAACCGCGTTGTCCCGGTGACCGTGGTGCAGGCCGGCCCGTGCGTCGTGAGCCAGGTCCGTACCACCGACAAGGACGGGTACTCCGCGGTCCAGTTGGCGTACGGCGTAGTTGACCCGCGCAAGGTCAAGAAGCCGCGTGCCGGACACTTCGCGAAGTCCGGTGTGGCCCCCCGGCGGCACATCGTCGAGCTGCGCACCTCCGACGCGTCGGAGTACGAGCTCGGCCAGGAGGTCACCGTCGACGCGTTCGCCAAGGGCGGAATGATCGACGTGACCGGCCGGACCAAGGGCAAGGGCTTCGCCGGTGTCATGAAGCGTCACGGCTTCCACGGCCTGGGCTCGGGCCACGGTGTCGAGCGCAAGCACCGCTCGCCCGGTTCCATCGGCGCCTGCGCGACCCCCGGTCGCGTCTTCAAGGGCGTACGGATGGCCGGTCGCATGGGTGCGCGTCGGTTCACCTCGCAGAACCTGGTCGTCCAGGCGGTCGACGTCGAGCAGAACCTGCTGCTCGTCCGTGGCGCCATCCCGGGCCCCAAGGGTGCGCTGGTGCTGGTTCGCACCGCAGCCAAGGTGCAGGCGAAGAAGGGCGGTGTGGCGAAGTGACCTCCGTTGACGTGCGCACCGTCGAGGGTGGCACGAGCGGCTCGGTTGAGCTGCCCGACAGCATCTTCGACGTGCAGGCGAACCTCTCGCTGATGCACCAGGTCGTGGTGGCCCAGCTGGCCGCCGCGCGCCAGGGCACGCACAAGGTGAAGACCCGCGGTGAGGTCGCCGGTGGCGGCAAGAAGCCGTACAAGCAGAAGGGCACCGGTCGCGCCCGTCAGGGCTCGATCCGCGCGCCGCAGTTCGCCGGCGGTGGCGTTGTCCACGGCCCGGTGCCGCGTGACTACAGCCAGCGGACCCCGAAGAAGATGAAGGCCGCTGCTCTGCGTGGCGCCCTGTCGGACCGGGCCCGCGCTGGTCAGGTACACGTGGTGGAGTCGTTCGTCGGTGGCGAGAAGCCGTCGACCAAGGCGGCCCTGGCCACGCTGACCAAGCTGACCGAGGCCAAGCGGGTGCTGGTCGTGCTGAGCCGCACCGACGAGCTGAACTGGGTCTCGCTGCGCAACGAGCCGCGAGTACACCTGATCGAGTCCGGCCAGCTCAACACGTACGACGTGCTGGTGGCCGACGACGTGATCTTCACCCGGGATGCGCTGGACGAGTTCCTGGGCGTTCCGGGGGCACAGGCCGCGGACGAGTCCGGAAGTGAGGGCGACGAGAAGTGAGCACGATCGCCGACCCGCGGGACATCATCGTCGCGCCGGTCGTCTCCGAGAAGAGCTACAGCGAGCTGAACCGTAACTGGTACACCTTCCTGGTGCACCCGGACGCGAACAAGACCGCGATCAAGATTGCTATCCAGCAGATCTTCGACGTGCGCGTCCTGACGGTCAACACGCTCAACCGCGAGGGCAAGCGCAAGCGGACCCGTAACGGGTTCGGCCAGCGCAAGGCCACGAAGCGCGCGATGGTGAAGCTGGCTGACGGCGACCGCATCGAGGCCTTCGGCGGCCCGGTCAGCTGAGGGGTGTAGACAATGGCAATCCGTAAATACAAGCCGACGACGCCTGGCCGACGTGGCTCCAGCGTCGCCGACTTCGCCGAGATCACCAGGTCGACTCCCGAGAAGTCGCTGCTGGCTCCGCTGCCGAAGAAGGGTGGGCGTAACGCCCACGGCCGGATCACCACCCGGCACCACGGCGGTGGGCACAAGCGGCAGTACCGGCTGATCGACTTCAAGCGGGTGGACAAGGACGGTGTGCCGGCCAAGGTCGCGCACATCGAATACGACCCCAACCGCACCGCGCGTATCGCGCTGCTGCACTACGCCGACGGCGAGAAGCGCTACATCATCGCGCCGAAGGACCTGAAGCAGGGCGACGCGGTGGAGTCGGGCCCGACCGCCGACATCAAGCCGGGCAACAACCTGCCGCTGCGCAACATCCCGGTGGGTACCACCATCCACGGTGTGGAGCTGCGTCCGGGCGGCGGAGCCAAGCTGGCCCGTTCGGCCGGCGTCGGCATCCAGCTGCTGGGTCGTGAGGGTGCCTACGCCACGCTGCGTATGCCCTCCGGTGAAATCCGGCGGGTGGACGTGCGCTGCCGGGCGACGGTTGGCGAGATCGGCAACGCCGATCAGTCAAACATCAACTGGGGCAAGGCCGGCCGTATGCGGTGGAAGGGCAAGCGCCCGACCGTCCGTGGTGTCGCGATGAACCCGGTGGACCACCCGCACGGTGGTGGTGAGGGTAAGACCTCCGGTGGCCGCCACCCGGTCAACCCGCAGGGTAAGCCCGAGGGCCGCACCCGTCGTAAGGGCCAGCCGAGCGACCGGCTGATCGTCCGCCGCCGCTACGCGACCCGCAAGCGCGGCTAAGGGAGTTAGGTAGACATGCCTCGCAGCTTGAAGAAGGGCCCGTTCGTCGACGACCACCTGCTCAAGAAGGTGGAGACGCAGAACGAGAAGGGCTCGAAGAACGTCATCAAGACGTGGTCCCGGCGTTCGATGATCATCCCGGACATGCTCGGGCACACGATCGCCGTGCACGACGGGCGCAAGCACGTTCCGGTGTTCGTCACCGAGGCGATGGTCGGGCACAAGCTCGGCGAGTTTGCGCTGACCCGCACGTTCAAGGGTCACGAGAAGGACGACCGGAAGAGTCGCCGGCGCTGAGCCGGGCCACGGATAAAGGATCAAGGGGTTTCAGCGATGCCAGTTAAGGGCGACGCTCCGGTGCTTCCGGGCGCGCGGGCGGTTGCGCGGCACGTGGGCATCTCGGCGACGAAGGCTCGCCGGGTGGTCAACCTCGTCCGCGGCCTGCCCGCGAAGGAGGCGCTCACGGTGCTCCAGTTCGCGCCGCAGGCTGCGAGCGAGCAGGTCTACAAGGTGCTCGCGAGTGCGATCGCCAACGCCGAGAACAACGAGCGGCTGGACCCCGACGCGCTGCTCGTGAGCGAGGCGTATGTCGACGAGGGCCCGACGATGAAGCGGTTCCGGCCGCGGGCGCAGGGCCGGGCGTACCGGATCCGCAAGCGGACCAGCCACATCACCATCGTGGTCGAGGCGGTCGCGCCAGCCACGCCGAAGCGGGGCGCGGCGAAGAAGGCCGCACCGGCCAAGGCCACGCCGGCCACCGAGGCCGAGGCTGCCGACACGCAGAGCAAGACGGAAGGTGCCGAGTAATGGGTCAGAAGGTTCACCCGATTGGGTTCCGGCTTGGCATCTCGACCGATTGGAAGTCCCGCTGGTTCGCGGACAAGCTCTACAAGGACTACATCGGCGAGGATGTCAAGATCCGCCGGATGATGTCCAAGGGCTTGGAGCGGGCTGGTATCTCCAAGGTCGACATCGAGCGCACCCGGGACCGGGTCCGGGTCGACATCCACACCGCGCGGCCGGGCATCGTGATCGGCCGTAAGGGTGCGGAGGCCGACCGGATCCGCGGGGAGCTGGAGAAGCTCACCGGCAAGCAGGTGCAGCTGAACATCCTCGAGGTGAAGAACCCCGAGTCGGACGCGCAGCTGGTCGCACAGGGTGTGGCCGAGCAGCTGTCCAGCCGGGTCAGCTTCCGTCGGGCGATGCGCAAGGCGATGCAGTCGGCGATGAAGAACTCGATCGTCAAGGGAATCCGGGTGCAGGTCTCCGGTCGCCTCGGCGGCGCGGAGATGAGCCGCACGGAGTTCTACCGCGAGGGCCGGGTGCCGCTGCACACGCTGCGGGCCAACATCGAGTACGGCTTCTTCGAGGCGCGGACCACCTTCGGCCGGATCGGCGTGAAGGTGTGGATCTACAAGGGCGACGCCGTACCCGGTCGGGAAGCTCCGGCCGAGACCGGTCCGGCCCGTCCGCGTCGCGACCGTGGTGACCGGCCCGAGCGGCCGCGTCGTGGGCGGTCCGGCTCGTCCGGTACCACCGCCGGCGGCACCGAGGCTGGGCGTGCGGCGGCGGCGGAGTTCGCCGGCACCCCGGCCGAGGCCACGAACGACCAGGCCGCGCCGGCTAGCGCCGCGCCGGCCACTCCGGCTCCGGCCGGATCGGACAGCTCAGCGCAGGAGGGCTGACAGATGCTGATGCCGCGCAAGCCCCCGAAGGGCTTCCGCAAGCCGCACCACCCCGACCGCCATGGCGCGTCGAAGGGCGGCAACCGGGTGGTGTTCGGCGAGTTCGGAATCCAGGCGCTGGAGCCCGCGTACGTCACCAACCGGCAGATCGAGTCAGCGCGTATCGCGATGACCCGACACATCAAGCGTGGCGGCAAGGTCTGGATCACGGTCTTCCCGGACCAGGCCCTGACCAAGAAGCCCGCTGAAACCCGGATGGGTTCCGGTAAGGGCTCGCCCGAGTGGTGGGTCGCCAACGTTAAGCCGGGACGGGTGCTCTTCGAGATGTCCTTCCCCAACGAGCAGACCGCGCGAGAGGCTATGCGTCGCGCGATCCACAAGCTCCCGATGAAGTGCCGAATTGTGACACGCGAAGTGGGTGAAAGCTGATGGCCGCGGGCGTTAAGGCCGGCGAGCTGCGTGAGCTCTCCGAGGAGGAGCTGGTCACGAAGCTGCGCGAGGCCAAGGCGGAGCTGTTCAACCTCCGCGTGCAGGCCGCGACCGGCCAGCTGGACAACAATCGCCGGCTGCAGGTCATCCGTCGGGAGATCGCCCGGATCTACACGATCATGCGTGAGCGCGAGCTGGGTCTCTCCGCCGCGCCGACTGAGGTGACTGCATCATGAGCGAGTCGACCGCCCCGGAGGGGACCACCACCGCCCCACGGGCCCAGCGCAAGGTGCGCGAGGGCCTCGTGGTCAGCGACAAGATGGACAAGACCGTCGTGGTCGAGGTTGAGGACCGGGTCAAGCACGCGCTGTACGGCAAGGTTCTGCGCCGTACGCGCAAGCTGAAGGTGCACGACGAGCAGAACGCGTGCGGCATCGGCGACCGCGTGCTGCTGATGGAGACCCGTCCGCTCTCCGCCACCAAGCGGTGGCGGGTCGTGGAGATCCTCGAAAAGGCCAAGTAGAGCCGGCCGGGCTGCGGAAGCGGACCGGACAGCAAGCTCAGGGTTCCGCCAGGCTCAGACGGCATGAGTTTCCAGCTGGTAGGTACGGGCCGGAGACATACAGCCGTCTGAGAACCGGCAGACATAGGAGATAGACGTGATTCAGCAGGAGTCGCGACTGCGCGTCGCCGACAACACGGGTGCCCGGGAGATCCTGTGCATCCGGGTTCTCGGTGGCTCCGGTCGGCGCTACGCGAGTATCGGCGACGTCATCGTGGCCACGGTCAAGGACGCCATTCCGGGGGCCGGTGTGAAGAAGGGCGACGTCGTCAAGGCGGTCGTCGTCCGCACCGCCAAGGAGAGGCGGCGTCCGGACGGCTCGTACATCCGCTTCGACGAGAACGCCGCCGTCATCATCAAGGACGGTGGCGACCCGCGTGGTACCCGCATCTTCGGCCCGGTGGGTCGGGAGCTGCGGGACAAGCGGTTCATGAAGATCATTTCCCTCGCGCCGGAGGTGTTGTGACCGTGAAAATCAAGAAGGGTGACACGGTCGTCGTCATCGCCGGCAAGGACAAGGGTGCCAAGGGTAAGGTCATCGCGGCCTACCCGCGGCAGGACAAGGTCCTGGTCGAGGGCGTGAACCGGGTCAAGAAGCACACCCGCATCAGCACCACTCAGCGTGGCGCCAAGACCGGTGGCATCGTCACTCAGGAGGCCGCGATCCACGTGTCGAACGTGCAGATCCTGGACTCCGACGGCAACCCGACCCGGGTCGGTTACCGGATCGACGACAGTGGCCAGAAGGTCCGCATCGCGCGTAGCACCGGTAAGGACCTGTGATGAGCACGGCTACCGAAGCCAAGACCATGCCGCGTCTCAAGGAGCGGTACCGCAACGAGATCGCGGCCGCGCTGCGCGAGCAGTTCGGCTACCAGAACCCGATGCAGGTGCCGGGTCTGGTCAAGATCGTCGTCAACATGGGTGTCGGCGAGGCTGCTCGCGACGCCAAGCTGATCGACGGTGCGGTTCGCGACCTGGCCACCATCACCGGCCAGAAGCCGCAGGTGCGGCGGGCGACCAAGTCGATCGCGCAGTTCAAGCTCCGTGAGGGGATGCCGATCGGCGCGAAGGTGACCCTCCGGGGTGACCGGATGTGGGAGTTCCTGGACCGGCTGCTCTCCATCGCGCTGCCGCGTATCCGTGACTTCCGGGGTCTCGACGGGCGCAAGCTCGACGGCCACGGCAACTACACCTTCGGTCTGACCGAGCAGTCGGTGTTCCACGAGATCGACCAGGACCGGATCGATCGGCAGCGGGGTATGGACATCACGGTGGTCACCACGGCCACGAAGGACGACGAGGGCCGGGCGCTGCTGAAGCACCTGGGCTTCCCGTTCCGTGAAGACCCGAGCAAGGAGAACTGAGATGGCGAAGAAGGCGCTTATCATCAAAGCGGCCGCGAAGCCGAAGTTCTCGGTTCGCGCCTACACCCGCTGCCAGCGGTGCGGTCGCCCGAAGGCGGTCTACCGCAAGTTCGGGCTCTGCCGCGTGTGCATCCGGGAGATGGCCCACCGCGGTGAGCTGCCCGGTGTCTCCAAGGCATCCTGGTAAAGGCCCAGCAGCGTCCTGACCGTTGGTCGGGGCGAGGATCGCAACGCCGTAGGCCCCGGGCCGTGTGCCCCGGGAACCGCGGTGAGAAAGGCTGACGAAAACCAATGACTATGACTGACCCGATCGCAGACATGCTCACGCGTCTGCGTAACGCCAACCAGGCGTATCACGACCGGGTGACGATGCCCTACTCGAAGATCAAGGCGAACATCGCCGAGGTCCTCAAGACCGAGGGTTACATCGCCACCTGGTCGGTCGAGGAGCCCGAAGAGGGTGTCGTCGGCAAGCGGCTGGTCGTCGAGCTGAAGTACGGCCAGAGCCGCGAGCGGAGCCTGGCGGGCATCAAGCGCGTCTCCAAGCCCGGTCTCCGGGTGTACGCCAAGTCGGACGAGCTTCCCCGGGTGCTCGGTGGGCTGGGCGTGGCGATCATTTCGACGTCCCAGGGCCTGCTCACCGACCGGCAGGCCCGCAAGCGGAGCGTTGGCGGGGAAGTCCTCGCCTTCGTCTGGTAACGGGAGACAGGTAGAAATGTCGCGTATTGGACGTAAGTTGATCCCGGTGCCCGCCGGAGTCGACGTCACGATCACCGGGCCGACCGTCAAGGTCAAGGGCCCCAAGGGCGAGCTCTCGCACACCCTCGCTGAGCCGATCAAGGCGGAGCGGGCCGAGGACGGTCAGCTGGAGGTGACCCGTCCGAACGACGAGCGTCGCGCCAAGGAGCTGCACGGTCTGAGCCGCACGCTGGTGGCCAACATGATCGTCGGGGTGACCGAGGGCTACCGTAAGACGCTGGAGATCGCCGGTACGGGTTACCGGGTCACCGCCAAGGGCAGCGACCTGGAGTTCGCGCTCGGGTTCTCCCACCCGGTGCTGGTTCCCGCCCCGGCGGGCATCACCTTCACGGTCGAGCGGCCCACGCTGTTCCACGTGGCCGGCATCGACAAGCAGTTGGTTGGTGAGGTCGCCGCCAAGATCCGGAAGATCCGGCCGCCGGAGCCCTACAAGGGCAAGGGCGTGAAGTACCAGGGCGAGGTCATCCGCCGTAAGGCTGGAAAGGCAGGTAAGAAGTGAGCGCCACGCTGCTCAAGCGCCGTCGCGGCGTTGCCGCCAAGCGCGCCGTCGGGCGGGCGCGGCGACACTTCCGGGTCCGCAAGAACGTCAGCGGCACCTCCGACCGTCCGCGGCTGGTCGTCACCCGTTCGCTCCGGCACATCACGGCCCAGGTGGTCGACGACACCAAGGGTCACACCCTGGCGTCGGCTTCCAGCCTGGACACGTCGCTCCGCGGTGGCGAGGGCGACAAGAGCGCCCTGGCCGGCAAGGTCGGCGCACTGCTGGCCGAGCGGGCGAAGGCCGCCGGCATCTCCAAGGTCGTCTTCGACCGCGGTGGCAACCGGTACGCGGGGCGGATCGCCGCGCTCGCCGACGCCGCCCGCGAAGCCGGACTCGAGTTCTGACGGGCGTCTGATGCGCGTCGGACGAGGATCGCAAGTTAGTAACCCCGTCACGAGAGATAAGGAAGGCTGCTGATGCCAGGTCAACAGCGCCGTGGCGGCGGGTCCGGTGGCAACGAGGGTGGTCGCCGCGACAACCGCCGTGAGGGCGGCCGCGGAAACGCGCCCGTCGAGAAGACGCCGCACATCGAGCGGGTCGTCGCGATCAACCGTGTGGCCAAGGTCGTGAAGGGTGGTCGTCGCTTCAGCTTCACCGCCCTGGTGATCGTGGGCGACGGCGACGGCACCGTCGGTGTGGGCTACGGAAAGGCCAAGGAGGTGCCCGCGGCGATCGCCAAGGGCGTCGAGGAGGCCAAGAAGCACTTCTTCAAGGTGCCGCGGATCGCCGCGTCGATTCCGCACCCGGTGCAGGGTGAGGACGCCGCTGGCGTGGTCCTGCTCAAGCCGGCGAGCGCCGGTACCGGTGTGATCGCCGGTGGGCCGGTCCGTGCCGTGCTGGAGTGCGCCGGTATCCACGACGTGCTCTCCAAGAGCCTCGGATCGTCGAACCCGATCAACATCGTGCACGCCACCGTCGCGGCCCTGAAGGGGCTGGAGTCGCCCGAGGCGGTTGCCAAGCGTCGTGGCCTGCCGGTGGAGGACGTCGCGCCGGCCGCCATGCTGGCGGCGCGGGCGGGGGTGACCCGCTGATGGCACGGCTCAAGGTCACCCAGCTCCGATCCGACATCGGGACCAAGCACAACCAGCGGGAGTCCCTGCGGTCGCTCGGTCTCAAGCGGATCAATGACGTGGTGGTCAAGGAGGACCGCCCCGAGATTCGGGGCATGATCTTCACCGTGAGCCACCTCGTGAAGGTCGAGGAGGTCGAGTAATGACGATCAAGGTCCATCACCTGCGCCCGGCGCCCGGTGCCAAGACCGCCAAGACCCGCGTGGGTCGTGGTGAAGGCTCCAAGGGCAAGACCGCCGGTCGGGGCACCAAGGGCTCCAAGGCCCGTAAGAACATCTCGGCGGCGTTCGAGGGTGGGCAGATGCCCATCCACATGCGCCTGCCGAAGCTGAAGGGCTTCAAGAACCACTTCCGGGTGGAGTTCCAGGTGGTCAACCTGGACCGGCTCGCGGAGTTGTTCCCCAAGGGCGGTCAGATCGGTCCGGCCGAGCTCGTCGAGGCAGGTGCGGTCCGTAAGGGCCAGCCCGTCAAGGTGCTCGGTGCCGGGGATCTCGGCGGCGTGACGCTCCAGGTGTCGGCACACGCGTTCAGTGCGTCGGCCAAGGAGAAGATCGCGGCTGCTGGCGGCTCGGTTACCGAGCTGTAGGACGAACGCGGCCATGGCGCCCGTCAGTTGTCTGCAACTGACGGGCGCCAAGGTCTACTACGGGGGCATGCCCCTCGTTAACATCGGACCCGGTGTATGTTCATGGGCACACCTGCCCGGATCGTCGCCGGGCTGTTAGAGTCCGATCCCAGCACTGGTATCGGGCTACCGCTCGACGACCACCCTAAGCCGCGCCGGACCACCGGCGGCCCGCCTCGCGCAGGAGGATGAAGTTGCTCTCCGCCTTTTTCAGTGCGTTTCGTACGCCTGACCTGCGCAAGAAGCTGCTGTTCACAGTAGCTATCATCGGCGTCTACCGACTCGGTGCGACGCTTCCCAGCCCGGGTGTCTCCTTCGGCAACGTGCAGAAGTGTCTGGACACGATCCAGACCGACGGCGTGCTGTCGCTGTTGAACCTCTTCTCCGGCGGCGCGCTACTGTCGCTGTCGGTCTTCGCGCTGGGCATCATGCCCTACATCACCGCCTCGATCATCCTTCAGCTGCTCACCGTGGTTATTCCGCGGTTGGAGCAGCTCCGCAAGGAGGGTCAGTCCGGTCAGGCGAAGATCACCCAGTACACGCGCTACCTGACGCTCGGCCTGGGCGTGCTGCAGGCCTCCGCGTTCGTCGCGCTGGCCCGCTCCGGGCAGCTCTTCAACAACCAGTGCGACAACTTCCCGATCGTCCCGGAGAACACCGGGCTGCCGATGTGGCTCACCCTGACCGTGCTGGTCATCACGATGACCGCCGGTACCGGTGTGGTCATGTGGCTCGGTGAGCTGATCACCGACCGGGGTGTCGGCAACGGCATGTCGGTCCTGATCTTCACCTCGATCGCCGCGCGGCTGCCCGGCGAGGGTTGGTCGATCAAGACCTCCAAGGGCTGGGGGATGTTCTTCCTGGTCATCCTGCTGGTCCTGGTGGTCATCTCGCTGGTGGTCTTCATCGAGCAGGCGCAGCGCCGGATTCCGGTGCAGTACGCGAAGCGGATGATCGGCCGGCGGATGTACGGCGGTACCTCGACCTACATCCCGCTCAAGGTGAACCAGGCCGGTGTGATCCCGGTCATCTTCGCCTCGTCGCTGCTCTACCTGCCGCAGCTGGCACTGCAGTTCTTCGACCAGAACAACCCGGGCGACGTACAGGCTTGGATCCAGAACAACCTGGTGAGCCCGAGCAGCCCGACGCACATCATCGCGTACTTCCTGCTGATCATCTTCTTCACGTACTTCTACGTCTCGATCACGTTCAACCCGACCGAGGTCGCGGACAACATGAAGAAGTACGGCGGGTTCGTGCCGGGTATCCGCCCGGGCAAGCCGACCGCTGACTACCTCGACTTCATCCTCAGCCGGATCACTCTTCCCGGCGCCTTCTACCTGGGCCTGATCTCGATCCTGCCGAACTTCTTCTTCATCTGGCTGGACAACCAGCAGTACCAGAACTTCCCGTTCGGTGGTACTGCGGTGCTGATCATGGTTGGTGTGGGTCTGGAGACGGTGAAGCAGATCGAGAGCCAACTCATGCAGCGGAACTACGAAGGGTTCCTGCGCTAGATGCGACTCGTTCTGGTTGGTCCCCCTGGGGCGGGCAAGGGGACCCAGGCCGAGTTCATCGCCGCCCAGCTGGCCGTGCCCAAGATCTCGACCGGGGACATCTTCCGCGCCAACGTCACCCAGGGCACGCCGCTGGGGGTCGAGGCCAAGCGGTACATGGACGCCGGCAAGTTGGTGCCCGACGAGGTCACGATCAACATGGTCCGGGGTCGGCTTGCCGAACCGGACGCCGCCGAGGGATTCCTGCTCGACGGCTTCCCACGTACGACGCCGCAGGCGGCCGCGCTGGACAAGCTCCTGGCCGACCTGGGAACCGCGCTCGACCTGGTGATGGAACTGGTCGTGGACGATGACGAGGTGATCCGCCGGCTCTCCGGCCGGCGGACCTGTCGGGGCTGCGGCAAGATCTGGCACATCGAGTTCGACGCGCCGACCAAGCAGGGGATCTGCGACCGGTGCGGGTCCGAGCTGTTCCAGCGCGACGACGACAAGGCCGAGACGATCGCCGAGCGGCTGCGTGAGTACGCGGAGAAGACCGCGCCGCTTGTCGACTACTACGGTGCCCAGGGCAAGCTGGTGGGAATCGACGCCACCGGCCCGGTCGAGGACGTGACGGTCCGAGCTATCGATGCGCTGCGCTCGTACGGCGGATAGGCTCTGATTTCAGGGTTTTCAGTGTGGGGTTGGCCCCCGCCGTGCCCCGCTCTGGGCGGTCAGGCTCGATCCCGCCGCGGGGCACGGCGGGGCCCAACCCAGCGCCGTGCGGCGGCGTCAGACAGCCCACGTTGCCGCACCCGATCGGTGAACAGTGCGGGTGTCGGGGTAAGCCCGACGGCCGCGAGGGAAAGGTAGAGCCGGCATGCGCCGTCACCAGCTGGATATCCAGCTGAAGACTCCGGAGCAGATCGACAAGATGCGGTCGGCCGGACTGGTCGTCGCGGCGGCGTTGGCCCGCATGCGCGAGGCGGTCGCTCCCGGGATCTCCACCGCGGACCTCGACGCGATCGCCGAGTCGGTGATCCGGGACGCCGGGGCGATCCCGTCGTTCAAGGGCTACCACGGATTTCCGGCCTCGATCTGTTCCTCTGTCAACGAGCAGGTCGTACACGCGATCCCCGCCGCCGACCAGGTGCTGCGGGAGGGAGACCTGATCTCCATCGACTGCGGCGCCGTCCTCGACGGCTGGCACGGGGACGCGGCGATCACGGTCGGCGTCGGTGAGGTCCAGCCCGAGCTGCTCCGGATGGCCGAGGTGGCCGAGGACGCGATGTGGGCCGGTATCGCCGCTGCGGCGCGCGGTGCGAAGAACGGACGCGGCCGGCTGACCGACATCTCGGCCGCGGTCGAGATCGCGGTTCGCAAGGGCGGGCGGTACGGCATCGTCGACGGCTACGGCGGGCACGGCATCGGGACCGAGATGCACCAGGATCCGCACGTGCTCAACCACGGACGGCCCGGGCGCGGGCCTCGCCTGGTGCCGGGGATGGCGCTGGCGATCGAGCCGATGATCACGTTGGGGTCGCCGCGTACGGCCGAACTGGACGACGGCTGGACCGTGGTCACCCGGGACAACTCCGTCGCGGCCCATGTCGAGCACTCGATGGCACTGCTCCCGGACGGCGTGTGGGTCCTCACCGCTATGGACGGGGGCCGGGCCCGGCTCGGCGATCTGGTCACGTCGCGCCAGCCGGCCGCCTCGTCTTCGAGCTGAACGCCCCCGGGCGCTCGCCATCGTGGCGTGACTGTGGCTTGCTCGTGCCCGCACACAAGGCGAGGTGCGGGTGGCGGACCCCGATCGCCAGGCGGCCGCCGAGCGACTCCCGGTCGCGGTTGATGAGGGCTGGCTCGACCGGTACGGGCACGATGAACGTTTGCGGGCGACGTACGCAGCGCAGAGGTATGCGGAGCCGTACGGCCATGTCCAGCGGTCCACTGGAACCGGCGGTACCGGAACCAGGCGGGACTGGTCGCGGCGGGCGGTCGGTGGCATCCGACCCACTGGTTCCCGGCCCGGACGGTCGTTGTCCCGGGGAGACCCGCCGTTGGCTGCCTGAGAACCGGACGCCGTACGTCTCGGTCGTCGTTATGGCGACCGTCGGCCGGGCCGGGCCGGGGGTGGTCGGGGCGGTCGGGGCGGTCGGATCGGCGGCGACGGACGGGGTGGACAGGCGGTTGGTGCCGGAGTCGTCGAGCGCTCACAGAGACTGGCAACTCGGTGGAGAGGCCGACTAGTATCGGCTGGTTCGTCCGTTCCGCCACACCGGTGCCCCCTCGGTTTGGCGTCGATCCGTGGGCGAGCGTACACTGGCTGATCGGCGCACAGCGTCCACTCCGGCATGCCCACCCTGCGCTTCGGTGGGAGTCGGAGCCGCGGCTGGTCCGGTTGACTGATCTTGATTGAGGCAGGCATCCGGGTAAGGCGTTGTGAGCCGTCCGGAGTTACCGACGTCAGGACAGCGGAGGACATGCCGAAAAAAGACGGAGCCATCGAGATTGAGGGCCGGGTCATTGAGCCGCTCCCGAACGCCATGTTTCGGGTCGAGCTCGCGAACGGCCACAAGGTGCTGGCTCACATCAGCGGCAAGATGCGGCAGCACTACATCCGCATCCTGCCCGAGGACCGGGTTGTCGTCGAGCTTTCGCCGTACGACCTGACCCGCGGGCGCATCGTCTACCGCTACAAGTGAATCCGGGTTCGGATTCAGTCATCTGACGACGGCCGGAACGTCCGTGTCCGTCCTCGAAGTCCAGCGCCGTGCGTGTGTACGTCGCTGGGCCTTATGGGAAGTAAGGCAAACCCGTGAAGGTCAAGCCGAGCGTCAAGCGGATCTGCAACAAGTGCCGGGTGATCCGCCGGCACGGCCGGGTCATGATCATTTGCAGCGACCCGCGCCACAAGCAGCGCCAGGGCTGATCCGGTCGGCCGGCCACTAGACAGGCCGGTGCCGGGCAGCCTCGTCGCCGATCCGCAAGCGCCAGAGGATCCAGTAACACAGCAATAGCTCGTCCCAGCCGCGAGCGTGCCGTCGTGTCATGCGTCGGTTCTCGTGGCTCACCCCCGGTCGGAGGCCGGGGCCCGCCGGGGCAGGCGGGATGGGGTGGGCCAGAGACCTCCGCGAGACAACACGAGGAGTACGCCCGCGCATGGCACGTCTAGCCGGCGTCGACCTCCCCCGCGAAAAGCGGATGGAGATCGCGCTCACTTACATTTTCGGGGTCGGTCGGACCCGGGCCGTCGAAACGCTCGCCGCGACCGGGATCTCTCCGGACAAGCGCGCCAAGGACCTCACGGACGAGGAGCTGGTCCAGCTCCGCGACCACATCGAGGCGAACTACAAGGTTGAGGGTGACCTGCGCCGCGAGGTTGCCGCTGATATCCGCCGCAAGGTCGAGATCGGTTGCTACGAGGGCATCCGGCACCGCCGGGGCCTGCCCGTACGTGGTCAGCGGACCCGTACCAACGCCCGGACCCGCAAGGGCCCGAAGCGGACCGTGGCAGGCAAGAAGAAGGCCGGCCGGAAGTAACAACCGCTCCGGCCACGTCCTCAGGACACGGCCGGGTATCCCACACTAGGAGCGCACAGACTTATGCCACCGAAGGCTCGCGCCGGAGCCGCTGTAAAGAAGGTTCGGCGCAAGGAACGCAAGAACGTCGCCCACGGGCAGGCGCACATCAAGAGCACCTTCAACAACACCATCGTGTCCATCACGGACCCGACTGGTGCGGTCATCTCCTGGGCCTCCGCCGGCCAGGTTGGCTTCAAGGGCTCCCGCAAGTCGACTCCGTTCGCCGCGCAGCTGGCCGCCGAGGCGGCCGCCCGTCGGGCGATGGAGCACGGCATGCGCAAGGTCGACGTGTTCGTCAAGGGCCCCGGCTCCGGCCGGGAGACCGCTATCCGTTCGCTGCAGGCCGTCGGGCTGGAGGTCGGGCAGATCTCCGACGTCACCCCGCAGCCGCACAACGGGTGCCGTCCGCCGAAGCGTCGTCGGGTCTGAGAGGTAGAGAGAGATGGCTCGTTACACCGGTGCAGACTGCCGCCGTTGCCGGCGGGAGAAGATGAAGCTGTTCCTCAAGGGCAGCAAGTGCGATGGCCCGAAGTGCCCGTTCGAGTCCCGGCCGTTCCCGCCCGGACAGCACGGCCGGGGTCGGACCAAGGAGACCGAGTACCTGCTCCAGCTTCGTGAGAAGCAGAAGGCCCGTCGTGTCTACGGCGTGCTGGAGAAGCAGTTCCGCGGTTACTACGAGGAGGCCGTGGCCAAGCAGGCGAAGACCGGTGAGGTCCTCCTGCAGATCCTCGAGTCGCGGCTGGACAACGTGGTCTACCGGGCTGGCTACGCCCAGTCCCGGGACATGGCCCGCCAGCTGGTCAAGCACGGTCACTTCATCGTGAACGGCAAGAAGGTCGACATCCCGTCGTACCGCATCAAGGAACACGACATCATCGAGGTCCGGGGCAAGTCCAAGGAAATGACCCCGTTCGTCGTCGCGCAGGCCCAGTCGGGCTCGCGCACGGTGCCGGCCTGGCTGGAGGCAATCCCCAGCCAGATGAAGATCCTGGTGCACTCGCTCCCGGCCCGGCAGGTCATCGACACGCAGGTCCAGGAACAGCTGATCGTCGAGCTCTACTCCAAGTAGGGCTGAACCGCTCGGATCGGTCCGGGGTCGGCCGTACGGCACGCCAGTGGTGCGCCGTACGGCCGGTCCCGGGTCCGGTCCCGGGTGGTCGCCAGTTCGCTGGCATGGCGGTAAAGACGGGCGTCAAATGGTGGGCGCCCCGAAACAAGGAGAACTGAAGTGCTCATCACCCAGCGGCCGACCCTCTCGGAGGAGTCGATCAGCGAGACCCGGTCCCGGTTCACGATCGAACCGCTCGAGCCGGGCTTCGGTTACACCCTGGGCAACAGCCTGCGCCGTACGCTGCTGTCGTCCATCCCGGGCGCGGCCGTGACGTCGATCAAGATTGACGGCGTGCTGCACGAGTTCACCACGATCCCCGGTGTCAAGGAGGACGTGGTCGAGCTGGTCATGAACGTCAAGGAGCTCTGCGTCAGCTCCGACCACGACGAGCCGGTCAGCATGTACCTGCGCAAGCAGGGCCCCGGCGATGTCACCGCCGCGGACATCCAGCCGCCGGCCGGGGTGTCGGTGCACACCGGTGACCTCAAGCTCGCCACCCTGAACGGCAAGGGCCGGCTCGACATGGAGCTGACCGTCGAGCGGGGCCGGGGTTACGTCACCGCCGCGCAGAACAAGCAGTCCGGCGCCGAGATCGGCCGGATTCCGGTCGACTCGATCTACTCGCCGGTGCTGAAGGTGACCTACCGGGTCGAGGCGACCCGGGTCGAGCAGCGGACGGACTTCGACCGCCTGATCATCGACGTCGAGACCAAGGCGTCGATCGGCCCGCGTACCGCTCTGGCGTCCGCCGGTTCCACCCTGGTCGAGCTCTTCGGCCTGGCCCGGGAGCTGGACGAGACGGCGGAGGGCATCGACATCGGCCCGTCGCCGCAGGACGCGCAGCTCGCTGCCGACCTGGCACTGCCGATCGAGGAGCTCGACCTCACCGTCCGCTCCTACAACTGCCTCAAGCGCGAGGGCATCAACTCTGTTGGTGAGCTCATCGGGCGTACCGAGGCAGACCTCCTCGACATCCGGAATTTCGGTCAGAAGTCGATCGACGAGGTCAAGATGAAGCTCGCCGGGATGGGCCTGGGGCTGAAGGACTCTGCCCCCAACTTCGACCCGGCGCACGTCGTGGACACCTTTGGCGAGGGCGACTACGACACCGACGACTACCGCGAGACCGAGCAGCTTTGATTTTCGGCTAGCTGGAGATCAGCTGCCCACTACTGAGGAGCACCAAGCATGCCCACGCCCACCAAGGGTCCCCGCCTCGGCGGCAGCCCCGCGCACGAGCGGCTGATGCTGGCCAACCTGGCCACCGCGCTGTTCCAGCACGGCAAGATCAAGACGACCGAGACCAAGGCCAAGCGGCTGCGGCCCCTGGCGGAGCAGTTGATCACCAAGGCGAAGCGCGGCGACCTGGCCAGCCGTCGTAAGGTGCTCGGCACGGTGCGGGACAAGGACGTCGTCTACACCCTGTTCGACCAGATCGCCCCCCGGTACGCGAACCGTCCCGGTGGCTACACCCGGATCGTGAAGACCGGGCCGCGTAAGGGCGACAACGCCCCCATGGCGATCATCGAGCTGGTCGAGGAACTGGTCGTCACCGCCCCGACGGCCGGCACCCCGCAGAAGTCGGCCGCCCGCAAGGCGGCTCAGCAGGACAAGGTCGAGGCGCTCGCCCCCGAGGACGAGACCACCGAGACCCGCCCGGCTGACCAGGACGCCGAGGCACCGGAGTCGGTGTCGGGCGACACGGCGGCTGCCCGCGAGGACAGCGACGAGGCCGACGAAGCCAAGTCCTGACCACAGGCAACGTCGGGCCCGGCACCCCTTCGGGGGTGCCGGGCCCGTGCATTTCCGCCAGCGGTGGGGCGCACCCCCACCCATCGCTTCCGGCCCCGACCACGGCCCCGGCCGCGGCCAGCGCCAGCTCCGCCGATGGCGGCTTCAGAGGAGGTACGGGAGTGGACGGCTACACCCGGGTACGGCTGGACGTCGCCTACGACGGCACCGACTTCTCCGGCTGGGCGGCCCAGCCCGGACGCCGTACCGTCGCCGGTGTTCTGACCGAGACGCTGTCGAAGGTGCTCGGCGCGGATGCGGTGACCGGGCTGACCGTCGCCGGCCGGACCGACGCCGGCGTACACGCCACCGGGCAGGTGTGCCACGTCGACCTGGCGGACGTCGCCTGGAAGCCGCTCGCCGACTCGCTGCTGCGCCGACTCGCCGGGCTCCTGCCGGGTGACGTACGGGTGCGTACGGTCACCGAGGTGCCCGCCGAGTTCGACGCCCGGTTCTCGGCGACCTTCCGCCGCTACGAATACCGGGTGACCGATGCCCCGTACGGGGTGGAGCCGCTGCGTCGGCACGAGATCCTGGCCTGGCCCCGTCCGCTGGAACTCGCCGCCCTGGCACACGCGGCGGCCGGACTCGTCGGCGAGCACGACTTCGCCGCGTACTGCCGGCGCAAGGAGCACGCGACGACGCTGCGCGAGGTCACCCGGCTGGAGTGGCGCCGGGACCCGGACGGGATCCTGGTGGCCACCGTGCAGGCCGACGCGTTCTGCCAGTCGATGGTGCGCAGCCTGGTCGGGGCGATGCTGGTGGCCGGCGACGGGCGTCGACCGGTCGAGTGGCCAGCGAGCCTGTTGACCCGGCGGGAGCGGTCGAGCGAGGTGACCGTGGCGCCGGCCCACGGGCTGACCCTGGTCGAGGTCGGCTATCCCGAGGACCCGGCCGGCTACGCCGACCGCGCGGAACGTACCCGTCGGTTGCGACTGCCGGCGGAGGCCTGACGGCGGACCGGCGTCGGCCCGCGCCGACTCAGGCCGCCGGCTTCGCTTCCAGCGTTGACTCCACCGGTGCGGTCGCCCGCCGTTCCAGGACACCACCGCGCAGATGCAGTTCGATCATGTCGAAGAGGATCTGCCGCGCGTACGGGTCGTTGTCGCCGATCGCCGTCCGATCGGTTTTCGCGATCACGCAGTAGACCAGGAAGTGACCGCGTACGTGCCAGCCGACCTGTGCGGAGGCGAGGGCGATCGCCTCGGTGCCCGAGCCCGCGGCCAGGCCCTGGAACCGACCCTTGCCACCGTCCACGATCGGTTTGATCCGCTGGTGCGCCCACTCGGCACCGGTCGCGTCGGCGAGGTTGAACACGCCCGCGGTGACCAGGTACGCGCCGGTCGGTGACCGCAGCGTGCCGCGTACCACCTGGTCGCAGCCGAGTTCGGCGAGGAGACCGGTGATCTCGCCGGAGGCGGCCGAAGCGCAGTCGTCCGTCGCCTCCGTCCTGAGCACCTGGTACGGCGTCTCTTCGGCATTGATCAGGACCTCGTCGGCGGGGAAGACCTCCGCTTCGGTCAGCGGCGCCGGGTCGACCGTACGAGTGCCGATGTCCCGTGCCTGCGTCGTGGACGCCGGTGGGACGGTCTCTCGGCTGGCCCGGCCCTGCCGCTCGTCGGCCACCATGAAGTAGGCGCTGAGCCCGCAGACGGCGAGCAGGACCAGTGCGCCGAGTCCACCGATCACGAACAGCCAGGTACGCCTCTGGTCGCGCGGCGCTACCGGAGGAGGCCCGTTCCGGCCGACGGCGAGGGCCAGGTCGGTGCCGGGTCGGGCGAGGACCAGGGCGGTACCGGGCCGGGTGCCGTCCGGGCGGGTGGATGCGGGCGGGGTGCCGACCGGGCCGGATCCCCGACCCGGGGTGTGGTCCTGCCTGGGGCCGGCCCGGTCCGGGCGGGCGCGGGCCGGGTCCTGCGCGGTGCCCTGTCCCCGGTCAAGTTCGGCCGCGTCGCGCCAAGCGCGCAGCTGTCCGGTGTTGATCTGTCCGGCCCGGATCTGCGCGACGCTGACCTGGGCCACGCCGGCTCGGGGGCGTACGACCGGAACGCCGGTCGGCGGTCCCTGGGCGGCCGGGTAGCCGTTTGGCGACCCCTGGGCGGCCGGGTAGCCGCTTGGTGACCTCTGGGCGATCCGGCGGGGCGGGGCGGTGGCGGTGCCTGTCCCGGCGGCGCGGGGAGCGGAGACTGCCCGGGTCTCGCCAGTGCGGGTGCGGGGAAGCGGGAGGTGGGGCGAGGTCGTGGGCTGCTGTCGACGGCGGCCCGGTCCGGTGGCAGCCGGTCCGGTGGCAGCGGATCCGGTGGCAGCGGATCCGGCCCGGTCCTGGGCGGTGGCACCGCCCGGCCCTGGGCCGGCCGTAACGATGGTTGCTGTGCCGGGGGCCGGTCGGCGGGCCGGTCGGCAGGCTGGCTCGGGTGCGGGCGCTCGACCGGGTCCACGCGTCGGGCCGGCTCGACCCGCTGGCTGGGCAGGGGCGGCGGACCTGGCGTAGCCAGCCGGCGCGGGGTCGGTGGCGGCAACCAGGCCGGGCCGGAACGCCCGCCCGGTGGCGGCACTCGCCGTTGCTCGCCACCGGTGCGGCCGACCGGGGCGGCGGTACGCTCCTCCGCCTGGCGCTGGCTCGGCGCGGTCGGCCGGTTCCCACCCTGAGCTTGGCTCAGCGGCGGTACCGGAGGAGTCAGGGCGCCGTGCGCGGGCGACCGGGGAGCGGGCGGGGTCTCCTCCTGCTCGTCGTACTCGGCAACGGGGTGCGGGTTGGACCATCCCTGGGACGGCAGCCGATCCCGGCCGGGTCGTACCCGGCTCGCGGTGCGGTCTCCGGACGGGGACCACCCGCCGGGACCGGAACGCTCCCCGTTCGTCATGTCGCTCAGGGTAGTGGAAAGGTCTCATTTGGCGCCTCTCCCCATGAATCACGCCAGGTGAAAGACCAGACATTCGGGCAGGAAACCCTGCGTACGGTGAAGAGCGACCACGGGTGCGACGTGAATCCGGCGGTACGCGAGAATGCGTTGCGTGACCGGCGACCATTACTTCACCCCCCAGCCCGGTGCCGCCCCCGACCGCCGTGAGATCGAGTTCTCGGCCGCCGGGCGGGACTACTCGCTGGTCTCCTCCGGCGGGGTCTTCTCCGCGACCAGGCTCGACCCCGGGACCGCCGTACTGCTGCGTAAGGCCGACCTGCCCGAAGCCGGCAGCACCGGCCCGCTGCTCGATCTGGGCTGCGGCTACGGCCCGATCACCTGTGTGCTGGCCAGCGCGGCACCGGCGGCGACGATCTGGGCGGTCGACGTCAACTCCCGTGCCCGCGACCTGGCCACCGAGAACGCGGCCCGGATCGGCGCCGGCGACCGGGTCCGGGTGGCCGACCCTGACGAGGTGCCCGACGACGTCACCTTCGCCGAGATCTGGTCCAACCCGCCGATCCGGATCGGCAAGGACGGACTGCACACGATGCTCGCCCGCTGGCTACCGAGGCTGGCGCCGGACGGCGTCGGCTGGCTCGTGGTGGCCCGGCACCTCGGTGGCGACTCGTTGCACCGGTGGCTGGAGGAACAGGGCTGGCAGGTGGAGCGACCGGCCAGTCAGAAGGGCTACCGGGTGCTCCGGGTCACCCGGTGACGCCTGCCACCCGCGCACTGAAAGTCGCTGTCGCCGTACCGGTCGGAGAGGGCAGGATGCCGGCGTGGGTTACATAGACGTCGCCGGGGTCGGCTACACGCTGCCGGACGGCCGGGAACTCTTCGCCGACGTGTCGTTCCGGGTCGGTGAGGGTGCCAAGGTGGCCCTGGTCGGGCCGAACGGGGCGGGGAAGACCACCCTGCTGCGCATGGTCGCCGGTGACCTGGCCAGCAAGACCGGCGGTATCGCCCGTTCCGGTGGGCTCGGCGTGATGCGCCAGTTCATCGGCATGATCGGCGACGAATCGACCCTGTACGACCTCGCCCTCTCCATCTCGGCGCCCGCGCTGCGGTCGGCCGGTGCCCGACTGGCCGGCGCCGAGGCGGCACTGCACGCCGCCGAGCTGCGCGGCAAGTACAGCACCGCCGCCGGCAAGGCCCAACTGGCGTACGCGGACGCGCTCGCCGCCTGGGGAGAGGCCGGCGGGTACGACGCCGAGGTCCTCTTCGACACCGTCTCCACCATCGTGCTCGACCTGCCCTGGGAACAGAGCCGGACCCGACCCGTGCGGACCCTCTCCGGCGGCCAGCAGAAGCGGTTCGCACTGGAGATCCTGCTTCGCGGCAGCGACGAGGTGCTGCTCCTCGACGAGCCGGACAACTTCCTCGACGTACCGGGTAAGCGGTGGTTGGAGGGACGGCTTCGGGAATCGACGAAGTCGGTGCTCTACGTCTCGCACGACCGGGAACTGCTCTCCCAGACCTCCAACCGGGTGGTCGCGGTCGAGGGCGGCAGCGCCTGGGTGCACCCGGGCGGTTTCGGTAGCTGGCACGAGGCTCGGGTGGCTCGGCACGCCCGCCTGGACGAGCTGCGTCGCCGCTGGGACGAGGAGCACCAGAAGCTACGTGAGCTGGTGCTGATGTACAAGCAGAAGTCGGCGTACAACGACGGCCTGGCCTCGCGTTACCAGGCCGCGCAGACTCGCCTGCGCAAGTTCGAGGAGGCTGGGCCTCCTCCGGTGCCGCCGAAGGACCAGGACATCCGGATGAAGCTCGCCGGTGGCCGGACCGGCAAGCGCGCGGTCATCTGCGAGCAGCTCGAACTGGACGGGCTGACCTACCCGTTCGACCTGGAACTCTGGTACGGCGACCGGGTCGCCGTGCTCGGCGCCAACGGGACCGGTAAGTCGCACTTCCTGCGGCTGCTCGCCCGGGGCGGCACCGACCCCGACCCGGCGAACGGTCCGGTCGACGGTGGGCACCTGCTCAAGCCGGTGCTGCACGGCGGGGTGGCCCGACTCGGTGCCCGGGTCCGGCCCGGTCACTTCTCCCAGACCCACGACCGTCCGGAACTGACGGAGAAGACCCTGGTCGAGGTCCTCTGGCGAGGTGATGACCACCGTTCCGGGATGGACCGGCACGCGGCCATGGCATCGCTCAGTCGCTATGAGCTGAGCGCCCAGGGGGACCAGCGTTTCGGCACCCTATCCGGTGGCCAGCAGGCCCGGTTCCTGGTGCTGCTGCTCGAACTCTCCGGTGCGACCCTGCTGCTGCTCGACGAACCCACCGACAACCTCGACCTCGCCTCGGCCGAGGCGCTGGAGGAGGGGCTGCGGGCGTACGAGGGGACGGTGATCGCGGTCACCCACGACCGCTGGTTCACCCGTTCGTTCGACCGCTTTGTGCTCTTCCGGGGCGATGGTGACGTGGTGGAGACCCCGGAACCGGTCTGGGACGTCGGCTGAGGCGTCGGAAACGCGCCCTGGGCACCAAGGAGGGGCTCTCCCACCTTGGGATCGGCCTGCTCGCCCCTGGTCGGGAAGCATAGGGTTGATCACGTGACTGAGATGACCTTTCGCCGGTTGGGCGACTCCGGGCTCGTGGTGTCCGTCGTCGGAATCGGCTGCAACAACTTCGGCCGGAAGCTGGACGCACAGGGCACCCGGGCGGTGGTCGACGCGGCCCTGGAAGCCGGAATCAACTTCTTCGACACCGCCGACATCTACGGCGACCCGAAGGGCGCGTCCGAGGAGCAGCTCGGCGCGGCCCTGAAGGGTCGGCGCGACGACGTCGTACTGGCGACCAAGTTCGGCATGGACATGCTCGGTGCCAACGGGCCCGACCACGGGGCGCGGGGTGCCCGCCGCTACATCGCCCGCGCTGTCGAGGCGTCGCTGCGCCGGCTCGGCACCGACCACATCGACCTCTACCAGATGCACGAGGTCGACCCGGGCACGCCGATCGAGGAGACGCTGAGCGCGCTCGACGACCTGGTCCGCGCCGGCAAGGTCCGCTACCTGGGCAACTCGAACTTCTCCGGCTGGCAGATCGCCGACGCGACGTGGATCTCCCGTACCCGGGGCTACGCACCGTTCATCAGCGCCCAGAACCAGTACAGCCTGGTGGAGCGGCACGTCGAGACCGAGATCGTCCCGGCCGCCCAGCGCTTCGGCCTCGGGCTGCTGCCGTTCTTCCCGCTCGCCAACGGGCTGCTCACCGGAAAGTACAAGCGCGGGGAGCAGGCCCCGGAAGGCAGCCGACTCTCCGGTGGTGGCCGGTACGCGGAGCGGCTCGCCGCCGCACCGTGGGACGCGATCGAGGCGATCGAGAAGTACGCCGCCGAGCGGGGCCTGACCCCGTTGCAGGTGGCGATCGGCGGGCTGGCCGCGCAGCCGGCGGTCACCTCGGTGATCGCGGGTGCGACCACTCCGGAGCAGGCGCGGGCGAATGCCGCCGCCGGTGGCTGGCAGCCCTCCGCAGACGACCTGGTCGCACTGCGCGCCATTCTCTGACCGTTCCCCGGCACCGGCTGATCGTTGCTCGGGACGTTCGAAGGGGCCCGGGGCATGAACTGCCCCGGGCCCCGGTCAACGCGGCTGGTGGCGTAGCGAGGCCAGGAACGCCGACCAGGCAGGCGCGGCGAAGAGGAGCACCGGCCCGCTCGGGTCCTTCGAGTCGCGTACGCCGACCACAGCGGCCGGGCCGGTCAGGTCGGCAACCTCGACGCAGTTCGCGTTGGAGCCGCTGCGGCTGGACTTGCGCCAGTCGGTCTCCGGGCGCGGCGTACCAGTCATCGCGGCCTCACTTCCGCTCGTGTTCGCTGGCGACCCGGGCGATGAAGTTTACCGACGCGAGCGGGCTCAACGCCGCTTCCGCGAGCCGGACCGCCTCCCGCCGGAAGAACTCGACCTGATGCCGTTCCTCCAGGAACAGGCCGGAGATCTTGTGGTCGAGATAGACCACGGACCGGTTGCGCGGAAAGTCCAGCAGGGCGAAGGCACCGTCCAGCCCGGTGTGCGCACCGGCGGCGAGTGGCACCACCCGGAGGGTGATGTTCGGCCGGGCGCTCACCGTGACCAGATGCCGTAGCTGCTCCGCCATCACCTGGTTGCCGCCGACCGGGCGGCGCAACGCGGCCTCGTCGATCAGGGCGTGCAACGCCGGTGGGGTCTCCCGGGTGAGGATCGCCTGCCGGGCCAGCCGGGCGGCGATCCGGGGCGGGGTGTCGACCTTGCGGACACCGCAGGACTCCATCACCGCCCGGGTGTAGTCCGGGGTCTGGAGCAGGCCGGGGACCAGCAACGGCTCGCAGCCGATGATGGTGGTCGCCTCGGCTTCGAGGTGGATCAACGTGCGGGATTCGTCGGAGAGGCCGGCCGCCGCTTCCCACCAGCGGGGCTCGGTGACCCGCTCGACCTGCCCGAGCAGCGCCTCCCGCTCCTCCCCGGTGACCCGGTAGATGACCAGCAGGGCGGTCGCGTCCTCGACCCGTACGTGTTGTCGGCCGTGTTCCAGTCGGGACAGTCGGGACGGTGGCCAGTCGAGTTCGGCTGCCACCTCACGCAGGCTCAGCCGTCGGCGTACGCGTAGTTCTCGGAGCTGCCCGCCGAGGCCGCGACCGACTACGGCGGGTTGGGAACGACGTGGCGCCATCGGTCAACTGTTACGGCTGCGAGCGAGCAGGACGGCCGAGCCGGCGGCGGCGATCAGCAGCGCGCCGCCGATCAGCCACCACACGCCGCGGCTGATCCCGGTCTTCTCGGGCAGCGCGACCGGGTTGCCGGGTGCCGGCTTCGGCGGTGTCTGTTCGGCCTTGGCCTCGACGGCGACCGTCACCTCGGCCGGGGTCGGCGCGGGTGCGCTGACCGTGACCTGCCAGCGGCCGGGGGAGAGGACCGGTCCGCTGGTGTAGAAACCCTGCCCCTCGCCGGAGGGGTTGAGCTGGATCGGCCCGATGGTGTCGCCGCTGGTGCTGGTCGCCTTGAGGACCAACCGGACCAGCGTCTCCAGTTCGTGGCCGTCGGCGTAGCTGGCCCGGATCGTCACCCCGGTAGCACCGTCGCCCGCGACCTGGAGGTTGAGCTTGCCGTCGCGCGCGGCGGCCGGGGCCGCGGCGAGGAACAGCATCGGTACGAGGGCCAGCGCGGCGAGCAGGACTCGCAGGGTTCGCATCAGAGTTTCCTTTCGACGCGCCAACACCCGGTGCGGTGCCACCAGCTCCAGTGTGCGTGGTCGGAGCGGTTCGGCGGCAGTGGCTGTGCTGTCGCGAATCACGGTGCGGTGGGGAGAGGGTGGTGGTACGCCGGGGCGGCCGGCCTGGATGGCCGGCCGCCCCGGGTGCTGGTGCGGTGGTACGGGTGGAACCGAGGGTTAGAGCTTGCCGCCCGGCTTGATCCGGGTCGGGTCCTCAGCGAGACGTCCCGCCCCTTGGACGGGCTTGTCGGCGTTGGCCTTCACACCGGCCTTGGTGGCGGTGCCACCGAGCCGGACGATCATGGCGTCCGCGTCCCGGGTCAGTACGCCGCGTACGTCGGCGTCGGTGACCAGAGCCGTGTCGGCCACCAGCGCCTTGAACGCGGTCAACTGCTGAACCGCCCGCTTGTCGTCACCCGCCGCCTCGGAGTCGCGGACCGCCGTCAGCTTGTTGGTCAGCTGCTTGTGGGCCTTGACGGAGAGCCGGTTGGTGGCCTTGAACCGGTCGATCAGGTTCTGCATGTCCCGGAACGAGGTGGTGACGAAGAACCGCACCGAAGAGGTCGTCTGGTTGCCGGCCTTGTCGGTGGCGGTCACGGTCAGTTCGTGCAGACCCAGCGGAAGGTCGTAGAGGGCCTGCAGGGTGTTGTTCTGGTACGGCTGGCCGTCCAGGGTGCCGATGGTGGCTTCCAGACCGGAGGTCGGGTCGACCGCCTGCCAGGAGACCCGTACGTCGGCACTGTCGCCGTAGAGCTGGCCGTCGGCGAGACCGGAGACCAGGACGGTGGGCTTGGTGCCGTCGATCTTCAGTACGGCCGACTTCAGCGTCTCGGCGTTGCCGGCCGCGTCGGTGGCCCGGTACAGCAGTTCGTGCTGCCCGTCGCCGCTGACACTGACCGCCGTGGTGTACGGCGTCCAGGGGCCGCCGTCGAGCGACCACTCCAGCTTGCTGACACCCGCACCCGCGTCCTGGGCGGCCAACGTCACCGGGATGGTCCCGGCGTGCCAACCGCTGTCGCTCGGGGGTGCGAAGGTCGCCGAGGTCACCGGCGCGGTGGCGTCGATCTTCACGTCGACGCTCTTCGCCTCCTCGGCGTTGCCGGCCTCGTCGGTGGAGCGGAACCGCACCTGGTGGGCGCCGTCACCGGAGACCAGGATCGGCTCGGTGTAGGCGGTCCAGGTGGTGCCCGCGTCGAGCTGGTACTCGGTGCCGGCCACTCCGCTGCCACCGGCGTTGTCGGTGGCGGTCAGGGTGACCGTGGTGGCGCCGTTGTACCAGCCACCGGTCGGCGTACCGGCCACCGCCGCGGTGGTCACCGGTGCGGTCGAGTCCTCGACCGTGGTGCCCACCCGGAAGTAGTCGAACGTCGCCGGCTTCGACGCCTGCTGGGCCGCGCCGAGGGTGAAGAGGCCGAACTTGGGCGTGGCGCCCACGGCCGCGTTGGTCAGGCTCCCCAACACCGTCCAGTCGGTCCCGTTCGCCGAGTACGACGCGGTGTACGTCGTGCCCGCCTTGGTCAGCCGCAGGTGCCAGATCCCCTGGGTCAGGTCGCCGGCGTTCGGCTGCGGATCCTGCACCGCCGCGGCGATCTCGCTGCGGAACTCGATCCGCCGGGTCAGCGGCTGACCCGCCTGGTTGTCGGCGATGTAGTCCAGCTTGAGGTAGTTGTCGTCGTCGCCGTAGACGATGAGACCGCCCTGCTGGTACTGCTCGTTGAACTGGCTGCCGTCGATCCTGGTCTCGATCGTCCAGTCACCGGCCGGCGCGTTCTGCAGCATGAAGTTCGACGGCGGGGTGCCGCCGGCTCCGTAGATGTCGCCGTTCGGTACGTCGATCTGCAGGCCACCACCGGTCACCCGGTATCCGGCCGGGTCTTCCCGGACGATCGCGTTCCACTTGCACTTGTCCAGGCTGGTGCCGGTGAACTCGTCGGACGGCACAACCGGGCCGGCCGGCTCGTCCGGGGAGAGCTGGAACCAGTCGAACAGCGCGTCCACCACCGGGGCGGTGGTGTTGCCGTTCAGCGCGAACAGCCCCACCTTCGGGTTCTCGATCCCGGCGATCGGGGTCGAGCGGCCGACCGGGACGAAGGTCTGGCCGTCGGCCGAGAAGGCCGCGGTCAGGTTGGTGCCGTCGCTGATCAGGCGCACGTAGAACGTGTCACCCAGACCGGCCGGTGCCGGGATGGCGTCGGCGGCCTCGTTGCGCGGCGTACCGGCGGTCTCCCGGATGAACTCGATCTTGCGACTGTCGCCGTAGAGCAGGTCCAGCTTGGCGTAGTTCGCGTCGTCGCCGTAGAGGATCAGCCCTGCCTGCTGGTAGTTGGCGGTCGCGCTCAGCGTCACCTTGGTGGTCGCCTGCCAGGCTCCGTTCGGGGCCGGCTGGAGCACCACGTTGGTGGCGTTGTTCGTGCCGCTGTACAGGTCGCCGACCGCGGTCGGCAGCACCAGGTTGCCGTTGGCGACCGAGTAGAGCTGGTTCTCCCGGATCACGGTCGACCAGCGCGACTTGTCCAGCGAGGTGCCGGTGAAGTCGTCCGAGCGCGCCCCGAAGCAGGACGTGTTCGGCGCGGTCACCTGGACCGGGACGTAGACGCTGGTGGAGGCACCACGGGCGTCGGTCACGGTCAGGGTGGCGGTGAAGTTGCCCGCCACGGTGTACGTGTGGTTGGCGTTGGCGGTGTTCGCCGTACCGCCGTCACCGAAGTCCCACGCGTACGTGAACGGGGCGTCGTTCTCCGGGTCGGTCGCCGTACTCGTGAAGGCGACCGCCACCGGCGCGACGCCGGCGGTCGGGTTCGCTGCGGCGGTGACGACCGGCGGGGCGTTGTCGGTGACACCCCGGCCGAGGAAGTCGACCCAGTTCACGTTGATGATCGCGCCGGTCCCGTTGGAACCGACCGGGTTGCGGGCCACGAAGTAGAGCGGACCGCTGACGGTGCTCGGCGTGGTCACGTCGGCGGTGACGTCGACGTAGGTCTGCCAACCACCCGTGTTCGGTACGTCGGCCGTGGCGACCGTGGGGCCGTCCGGTGCGCCGACGCGGACCTCGATCCGCCCGCCGCCGCCGGCCGAGGCCGCGCGGAACCGGAGCGAGTCGATGCCGGTCAGGTTCGCCGGGTCGAAGGTCCACCAGTCGTCGGCCTCGATGAAGCCGATGTTCTCGAAGCCGCCAGCGGGGTCGCTGGTCGCCTGCCGCGCCACACCCGGGTCACCCGAGCTGGTGCTGCCGGCCAGCCGGCCGGTGGCGGAGAAGTACTCCGCCTGCTTGCGCTTCGGCTGGAGCTGCTCGATCGCCCGCCCGGTCAGGGCGTGCGAACCGCCGGCGCCGCCGCCGTCGGTGTAGACCGCCTCGAACACACCGAAGACGTTCGCCTCGGCGCCGTGCCCGGAGGCGAGCAGCGTCTGGACCGAACCCTCGCAGCCGGTGTACGACTGCAGGGGGTGCGCGTGCTGGTCGTGGCCGAGGTAGTACTGCAGCACCACCCGGTCACAGTCGATCGTGCCGTCCTCCGGGTCGGTCACGTTGACCTTGTACTTGACCAGGTCGCCCCACTCGAAGAAGCCGCCGTCCGGCGGGAACTCGATGGCGACCGTCGGCGCGGTGTTGCCGACCGTGACCGGTATGTTCGCGACCGCGGTCCGCCCCTTCGGGTTGGTGACCGTGAGCTGCGCGTTGTAGTTGCCCGCCGCCGCGTAGGTGTGCGACGGGTTCGCCTCGGTCGAGGTGGCGTTGTCGCCGAAGTTCCAGGCGTACGTCAGTGCGCCACCGTCCGGGTCACGCGACCCGGCGCTGGAGAACTGCACCGCCAACGGCGCCGGACCCGACGCGGGCTCGGCGTTTGCCACCGCGATCGGCGACCGCTCACCGGCGATGTAGTCGATCCGGTAGATGCCCGAGTTGTCGTTGTTGCCGCCGAAGCCGGTACCCCACTCGATCAGGTACAGCGCCCCGTCCGGACCGAACTCGAAGTCCATCGGCCGCAACATGGTCATGCCGGTCAGCAGTTGGTTGATGTCGACCAGCGACTTGCCGTCGGCACTGACCTGCATGGTGTACATCTTGTTCTGGTTCCACTCGCCGAGCAGCGCCTTGCCGTCGTAGTACGCCGGCCACTTCCGCTCCGAGTTCAGGTTCTCGTCGTACCGGTAGACCGGGCCGCCCATCGGCGCACCGCCGCCGCCGATCTCCGGATACAGCGGGTTGCCGCTGTAGTCGAAGTCGACCGTGGCCGAGATGGCCGGCGGCAGGTTGGTCAGACCGGTGTTGTTCGGCGAGTTGTTCACCGGTGCGGCACAGTCGAACTTCGCCCCACTCGGCCCGGACGGGAAGGTCCAGTCGTTGTACGCGTAGTTCGCACCGTGGCAGTACGGCCAGCCGTAGTTGCCCGGCGTGACGATGTTCCACTCGACCGTGCCCTCAGGACCACGGTTCGGGTTCGCGGCACCGGCGTCCGGTCCGTAGTCACCCACGTACAGGGTGTTGGTCTCCGGGTCGACGCCGATCCGGAACGGGTTCCGGAAGCCCATCGCGTAGATCTCGGGCTTGGTCTGCGCGGTGCCCGGCGGGAAGAGGTTGCCCACCGGAACGGTGTAGGTGCCGTCGTTCTCCGGGTGGATCCGGAGCACCTTGCCGCGCAGGTCGTTGGTGTTGCCCGAGGAACGCTGCGCGTCGTAGTCCTGCCGGCCCGGCCGCTCGTCGATCGGGGTGAAGGAGTCCGACTCGAACGGGTTGGTGTTGTCACCGAGCGCCAGGTACAGGTTCCCCTGGCTGTCGAAGGTGATGCTGCCGCCCGCGTGGCAGCAGGTGTTGCGCTGCGTCGGGACCTGGAGCACGACCTTCTCGGTGGCCGGGTCGATGGTGTCGCCTTCGACCGTGAACCGGGAGAGGTAGTTACGGGCCGCCCCACCGGCGGGGGCGTAGTAGACGTACACCCACTTGTTGGTGGCGAAGCCCGGGTCGAGCTGGATACCGAGCAGGCCGTCCTCGTTGCCGGTGAAGACCGGCAGGGTGACCGCGGTGACGGTGGTGCCGGTGTCCGGCTTGATGATCTGGATCCGGCCGTCGCGCTCGACGTAGAAGACCCGCCCGTCGGGGGCGATGTCCAGCTCCATCGGGTTGTTGGTGTTGCTGTCCAGCGACACCTTCTCGAAGCTGCTGGTCTTCGAGGCGCTGCAGTCGGCGTCCACCACACCCGCGGCGGTCTCGATGCCGCCGAGCAGGTGGGTGAGGAACTCCGGTTCCGCGTACGACTCGTTGGTGTGGCCACCTCCGGTGTACCAGGCACGGCCACCGTCGTACTCCTGGCACCAGGCGGTCGGGTGGTCGGCGCCCATCGCGCCGGTGCCCGGGGTGTAGCTCCGCTCGTCCAGGCTGGCCAGCACGTGCACGTTCGCGCGCGGGTTGGTCCGGAAGTTGTACCACTCGTCGAAGCGGGACCACTTGTCCGGCAGCCCGGCCGTGGAGGGGTGCGCCGGGTCCTCGACCTTGACCGTGGCCTGCTGGTTCGCCGGGTGCGCGTTGAAGTACGCGCCGACCAGTCCGCCGTACCACGGCCAGTTGTACTCGGTGTCGGACGCGGCGTGGACGCCGACGTAGCCGCCGCCGGCCTTGACGTACCGCTCGAACGACGCCTGCTGGGTGTCGTCGAGCACGTCACCGGTGGTGGAGAGCCAGATCACGGCCTTGTAGTTGGCGAGATTGGCGTCGTTGAACGCGGTCGCGTCCTCGGTAGCGTCGACGGTGAATCCGTTCGCCGCCCCGAGTTGCTGGATGGCCGCGATGCCGGAGGGAATGGAGCCGTGCCGGAACCCGGCGGTCTTGGAGAAGACCAGCACCGAGTACGGATCGGCCGCCGCGGCGGCCGGTGCGGCCTGTGCCGCGGTTGGGGCTGCTACGAGTGCGGTCGCCGTCGAGGTGACGGCGACCGCGAGACTCAGCAGCGCATGGCTGAGGGCGCCGCGCATCGCACGGCGCGGGCGAGGTCTTGACACGAAGGATCTCCTTCGTCCGATGAGGACAACGGGGGATCCCCGGCCGGCTCGCCGAAGACCGGTTCGGGGGTGTGGGTTTCGCCGGGTTGGCCCGCCGTGGCCGCACCGCCGAAATTTGTCTTGTCGCTGAACAAATTAATGCTGGTCGACGCGGGACGGGCAATACAGCAACAAGCCAAATCGGGTAACGGTTGGGTAACCGAGGTGGATCTTCCGGATAGGACAGACAAAACCGGAGCCCGTTCGACGGCCTTTTGGTCGCTGGCCGAGGGTCACGCCGGGGTGGCGGCGAGTGCGTTCGCCCGCCCCGACGGGCCCCTGTGACGCGTGACCCTCTTGGCGGATCGGGTCCGCCGTCGTAGTGTGGTCGACAAGTAACCCACGGGAGTCCGGTGAACCGGGCTGAGAGGGGGGCTCGAAGCCCCCGACCGTCGAACCTGATCCGGGTAATGCCGGCGCAGGGAGGAGCGTTGCCGTGCCCGCACTGGGACGACTGCATCTCATCACCGACACCCGTACCGGGCGTGATCCGATCGCCACGGTACGTGCCGCACTGGCCGTCGCCGGCCCCGAACTCGTGGTCCAGGTACGCGTCGAGGACGACGCCACCGACCGCGAGGCGTACGACCTCGCCGGTCGGATCGTCGAACTCTGCACCCCGGCCGGTGCGACCTGCCTGGTCAACGACCGGCTGCACGTGGCGCTCGCGGTGCACGCCGCCGGAGGGCACGTCGGGGCACTGGACCTGCCGGTCGCGGCCGCCCGGCGGGTGCTCGGGCCGGACGCGCTGCTCGGTGCCACCGCCCGGGACCCCGCCACCGCCCTCGACGCCGTCGCCGACGGCGCCAGCTACCTCGGTGTCGGCCCCTGTTACGCCACCACCACCAAGGACGGGCTGCCGGAACCGATCGGGCCGGCAGGTGTCGGACGGGTCGTCGAGGCGGTGGGCGTACCGGTCATCGCGATCGGTGGGGTGACCGCCGAGCGGGTGCCGGCGCTGCTCGCCGCCGGGGCGTACGGCGTCGCCGTGGTCGGTGCCCTCTCCGGCGCCGCCGACCCCTCCCGGGCCACCACCGAACTGCTCGCCGCACTCGGCCGCACCGGAGCCCCGACATGTTAGGAGGGGGCCCCTATACAACGGAATCCGATAACAGGGGGCCCTTCCTTACCGCCCGGCGGGCGGATGTGGCGGTGGTGGGGGGTGGGCCGATCGGGTTGGCCGTGGCGTGGCGGGCGGCGTCGCGGGGGATGCGGGTGCTGCTGCACGACCCCCGTCCCGGCAGCGGGGCCTCCGCGGTGGCGGCGGGCATGCTCGCCCCGGTCGCCGAGGCATCCTTCGGTGAGGAGGAGCTGACCCGACTGCTGCTCGACTCCGCCGCCCGCTGGCCCGACTTCGCCGTCGAGGTCGCCGCCGCCGCCGGACTCGCCGGCAGCGCCGAACTGGGTTTCCGCACCGAGGGCACGCTGGTGGTCGGCCGGACCGCCGACGACCTCGCCGAGGCGCGTCGGCTCTGGTCGTACCAGCAGGGGCTCGGGCTGCCGATCACCGCGCTGAACGCCACCGAACTACACGACCGGGAACCGTTGCTCGCACCCCGCGTACGCGGCGGCGCACACGCCCCCGACGACCACCAGGTCGACCCCCGACGGCTGGTCGCCGCCCTGCGTACGGCGGCCGAGAGCGCCGGTGTGGTGTTCGTGCCGTCGACCGTTCGTGGGCTCGACGAGATCGACGCCGGCACCGTCGTGGTCGCCGCCGGCTGTGGCGCGGCCGAGCTGACCGGGCTGCCGATTCGGCCGGTGAAGGGACAGATCCTCCGGCTCCGCGCTCCCGGCGGGGAGGCGCCCGGCTTCCGGCACGTGATCCGGGGGTACGCCGACGGCCGCTCGGTCTACCTGGTGCCCCGGCACGACGGCGAGGTCGTCGTCGGCGCGACCGTCGAGGAGCGCGGCGACACCACGGTCACCGCTGGCGGCGTACGGGACCTGCTCCACGCGGCGACCGAACTCGTGCCGGAACTCGCCGAGTACGAACTGGTCGAGGCGGTCGCCGGGCACCGACCCGGTACGCCCGACAACGCCCCGCTCATCGGCCCACTGGCCGGACGCCCCCAGGTGGTCGTCGCGACCGGGCACTACCGGCACGGCATCCTGCTGACCCCGGTGACCGCGGACCTCGTCGTCGACCTGCTCGCCAGTGGCGTACCCGATCCGGTGCTGGCCCCGTTCTCCCCGGACCGTTTCGACGGGTACCGGTCGGCACCAGGGCTGACCGGACCCGGGTGGGACGGACCCGAGCTGGCGGAACCTGGGCTCGCACATCCTGAGCTGGCAAATCGCGAGCTGGCACATCCCGGGCTGGCGGCGTCCGGACCGGCGAGAGAGGAGATCCGGTGAGCGGAGAGGGTGAGGTTTCGGTGGAGCTGACCGTGAACGGTACGGACCACAGACTGCCCGGTGGCGTGACCGTCGCCGAACTGGTCGCCACGGTGACCGGACAGAGCCGAGGGGTGGCGGTCGCGGTGAACGGCGAGGTGGTGCCCCGAGCCGGCTGGCCGGCGGCGGTGCTGCACGCCGGGGACCGCGTCGAGGTGCTGACCGCTGCCCAGGGCGGCTGAGCCCGATGTCGCAACAGGAACCGGGGCGGGGCACCGTACCGGCGACCACCCCGTTCGAGCTGGGTGGGGAGACGTTCGGGTCGAGGCTGATCCTCGGCACCGGCGGTGCCGCCAACCTGCACGTGCTGGAGCAGGCGATCCGGGCCAGCGGAACCGAACTGGTCACCGTCGCGCTGCGCCGGGTCGACAGCGCCGCCACCATGCACGGCGGGCTGCTGGACGTGCTCGACCGGTGCGGCGTACGACTGCTGCCGAACACCGCCGGTTGTTACACCGCCGCCGAGGCGGTCAAGGTCGCCCGGCTCGCCCGCGAGGCGTTCGACACCTCGTGGGTGAAACTGGAGGTGATCGGCGACGACCGGACACTGCTGCCCGACGCGGTCGAACTGCTGCACGCCGCCGACCAGCTCGTCGCCGACGGCTTCACCGTGCTGCCGTACACCAGCGACGATCCGGTGCTGGCCCGGCGGCTCGCCGAGGCGGGCTGCGCCGCGGTGATGCCCGCCGGTGCGCCGATCGGCTCCGGCCTCGGCATCGGCAACCCGCACCACATCCGGCTGATCCGGCAGAACGTGGAGGTGCCGGTCATCCTCGACGCCGGCATCGGCACCGCCTCCGACGCTGCGCTCGCCATGGAACTGGGCTGCGACGGGGTGCTGCTGGCCAGCGCCGTGACCCGGGCCGCCGAGCCGGTACGGATGGCCACCGCCATGCGGTACGCCGTCGAGGGGGGCTGGCTCGCCGCGCGGGCCGGGCGCATCCCACGACGATTCCACGCGCTCGCCTCCAGCCCCGACGAGGGGCGGCCGGAGCTGTGACCGCTCCGGTACGTCGACCGGGCCCGGACACCAGCGGGTGGGCACCGGTACGGCGAGCGGGAGTGCCGAACGGGCTGGTGGTCGTCACCGACCGACGCCTGGCCCGTGCCCCGCTGCCCGAGGTGGTGCGGGCGGCGGTGGCCGGCGGTGCCCGCTGGGTCCTGCTCCGGGAGAAGGACCTGCCCCGCGACGAGCGGTTGGCGCTCGCCGAGGAACTGCGGCTGATCCTCGCCCCGGCCGGCGGGACGCTGCTGGTGGCCGGACCCGACCCGCTCGGCGGAAACGCGGTGCACCTGGCGTCGGCCGGACCGTACCCCCCGCCCGAACTGCCCCTGGTCGGTCGCTCCTGCCACGACGCGGCGGAACTGCTCCGCCTCACCACGGAGGATTACGTGACCCTCTCCCCGGTCTTCCCCAGCCGGTCGAAACCCGGTTACGGCCCGCCGTTGCGGCCGGTCGGCCTGGCGCGGCTGGCCCGGCGTACGTCGGTCCCGGTGCTCGCGCTCGGCGGAGTCTCCGACGCCGAACAGGTCGCCGCCTGCGTGGTGGCGGGCGCGGCCGGGGTGGCGGTGATGGGCGCGGTGATGGGCGCTGACGATCCCACCGAACTGGTCGCCCGACTCATCCGCGCCACCGGGGAGGGTCACCGGTGACCCCGCCGGTGGTGCTCACCGTCGCCGGTTCCGATTCCGGTGCCGGGGCCGGCATCCAGGCTGATCTGAAGGTCTTCGCGGCGCTCGGTGTCTACGGGACCTCGGTGATCACCGCGCTCACGGCACAGAACACCCGTGAGGTACGCGCGGTCCTGCCGACCCCGGCCGACCTGGTCACCGCACAGCTCGATGCGGTCCTGACCGACCTGCCCGTACAGGCGACCAAGACCGGCATGCTCGGCACCGAGTCGGTCGCGGACACGGTGGCGGCACACGCCCGCGCCGGGCTGCTGCCGAACCTGGTGGTCGATCCGGTGCTCGTCTCGACCAGCGGGCACCGGCTCGGCGTGGTCGCCGCGGTGGAGCGGCTGCTGCCGTACGCGCTGGTCGTGACGCCGAACCGGGAGGAGGCCGCGGCGCTCGTCGGACGCCCGGTGACCACGGTCGACGAGATGATCGCCGCCGCCGCGCAGATCGCCGCACGAGGTCCCCGTCACGTGGTGGTCACCGGCGGCGGTGACGAGGACACCGGTGCGGGCGAGGCGGTGGACGTCCACTGGACCGACGGCGAGCCCAGGCTGCTCCCCGGGGCCTGGGTGGCCACCCGCAACACCCACGGCACCGGCTGCTCCTTCTCGGCCGCGATCGCGGCCCGGATCGCGCTCGGTGACGAGGTGCCGGCCGCGGTTGTCTTCGCCAAGGAGTACGTCGCCCGCGCGCTCGCCGGTGGGCGCGACTGGAAGTTGGGCACCGGCCATGGACCGCTGGACCACTTCGGTTGGTCCCGCTGATTAGCAGGAGGTTTTGCTATGCAGGCTCGTCGCAAGGTGTACGTGGAGGGATCGCGGCCGGACATCCGGGTCCCGTTCGCCGAGGTGGAGCTGGCCGGGGAGAACCCGCCGGTACGGCTGTACGACACCTCCGGTCCCGGCAGCGACCCGGAGGTCGGCCTGCCGGCGCTGCGCGGACCGTGGATCGCGGAGCGAGGTGACGTGGCACCGGTACGTGGTGCCGGCACCCCGCTCGCCGGTGTGGACGGGCGCCGGCCGACCCAGTTGGCGTACGCCCGGGCCGGGATCGTCACGCCGGAGATGGAGTTCGTCGCGGTCCGGGAGAACCTCCCCGCCGAGCTGGTACGTGACGAGATCGCCCGGGGACGCGCGGTGCTCCCGCTCAACGTCAACCACCCCGAGGTGGAACCGGCGATCATCGGTAGTCGCTTCCTGGTGAAGGTGAACGCCAACATCGGTACCTCGGCGGTCACCTCGTCGGTCGCGGAGGAGGTGGAGAAGCTCACCTGGGCCACCCGCTGGGGTGCGGACACGGTGATGGACCTCTCCACCGGCAAGCGGATCCACGAGACGCGGGAGGCGATCGTCCGCAACTCGCCGGTCCCGATCGGCACCGTGCCGATCTACCAGGCTCTGGAGAAGGTCGGCGGGGACCCGGTCAAGCTTTCCTGGGAGGTGTTCCGGGAGACCGTCATCGAGCAGGCCGAGCAGGGCGTCGACTACATGACGGTGCATGCCGGGGTGCTGATGCGGTACGTGCCGCTGGCGGTCGAGCGGGTCACCGGCATCGTCTCCCGGGGCGGCTCGATCATGGCGGCCTGGTGTCTGGCGCACCACCAGGAGAACTTCCTCTACACCAACTTCCGGGAGCTGTGCGAGATCCTCGCCCGGTACGACGTCACCTTCTCCCTCGGCGACGGACTGCGTCCGGGCTCGATCGCCGACGCCAACGACGAGGCGCAGTTCGCCGAGCTGCGTACCCTCGGCGAGTTGACGAAGATCGCCTGGGAGTACGACGTCCAGGTGATGATCGAGGGCCCGGGGCACGTGCCGATGCACAAGATCAAGGAGAACGTCGACCTCCAGCAGGAACTCTGCCAGGAGGCCCCGTTCTACACCCTCGGTCCACTGACGACCGACATCGCGCCCGCGTACGACCACATCACCTCGGCGATCGGCGCCGCGATGATCGGCATGTTCGGCACCGCCATGCTCTGCTACGTCACCCCGAAGGAGCACCTGGGGCTGCCGGACCGGGACGACGTCAAGGCCGGCGTGATCGCGTACAAGATCGCGGCGCACGCCGCCGACCTGGCGAAGGGGCATCCGGGGGCGCAGGACTGGGACAACGCGTTGTCCAAGGCGCGGTTCGAGTTCCGCTGGGAGGACCAGTTCAACCTCTCGCTCGACCCGGAGACCGCGCGGGCGTACCACGACGCGACGCTCCCCGCCGAGCCGGCGAAGACCGCGCACTTCTGCTCGATGTGCGGGCCGAAGTTCTGCTCCATGAAGATCACTCAGGAGCTGAAGGAGTACGCCGCGCGCGGCATGCAGGACAAGTCGACCGAGTTCGTCGAGTCCGGTGGCAAGGTCTACCTGCCGCTCGCCTGACCTACCGCCCTCCGCGGCATCGTCCCCGCTCCGCCGCCCGTTGAGTTGATCATGAAGTTGGCGCGTCTCCCGGTCACGGAAGACGCGCCAACTTCATGATCGATCGAGGTACGGGTGGGGCTAGTCGGCGTGGTGGCGGCCGGAGGAGCGGAGAGTGCGCCGCGTGCCGCCGTCGCGGGACGCGCTCTCCTCGGCAGCGGGTGCACCCAGGCCGCTGACCCAGTCGACGTACTCCTCGTCGGTCTCCGGGACCGGGCGCTCCGTACGACCCCGTCCACGCGGCTCACGCTGCGACGCGGCTTCGGCCGGGGCGTTGTCCGGGCCACCCGGTTCGGATTCGCCGCCGTTGCCGGTCTGCCGGTTGCGTCGGAACAGGCCACGTCGGGGCCGGGCCGCCTTCTCTTCGACCTTCTCCTCGGCTGGTTCCTCGGCTGGTTGCTCCGCCGGGGGTTCGGTCTCCGCCACGGGCGTCCGATCGGTCTCCGTCTCGGCCTGCTCCGTCTCCCACGACCTGGTCGGCCGTTCCTGCTCCCGGTGTACCGCTGCGGGCTCCGGGTGCACGGATGCGGTGTCCCGGCGTACCGGTGCGGGCTCGCCGGAGGGCTCGGCGGCGAACGCCGGCCCGGTGTTGGCGACCGGTTCGGAAGGGGTGAACCGTACGGGGGCGAAGATCGGCACCTGCGGTGTGGTCCGTTCCGTGTTCGCGGCCGGCTCCGCCGGTGCGGGGCGCTGGCCGGTGCTGACCGGCGTGACCCGCTTCGGGGCGCTGGTCGGTTCCGGCGGGGTCCGCCTGGCGGTGCTGACCGGTTCGGGGGTGGTGAAGGGCTTGGCGGTGCTGACCGGTTCCGGGGTGGTGAAAGGCTTGGCGGTGCTGACCGGTTCCGGGGTGGTGAAGGGCTTGGCGGTGTTCACCGGTTCCGGGGTGATGGAGGCGGCAGGGGAGATCGGCCTAGGGGTCTCGGTCCGATCCGTCTCCCGCTCGGCGCCGACGTCGGAGCCGGCCCGGTTCGGACGAACCGGCGGCGCGGAGGCGGCGGGTCCGCTGGAACTGCTCCGGTTTCCGGCCGCGAAGGCGTTCCAACCATTCTCGGTACGTTCCTCGAACGGCTTGTGCGGATCGGCGGTGGCCGGCCAGTAGTCCGAGGTGGCCAGGGTGGCGAGGGTCGGGTCGGCCCATTCCGGTTCCGGTCGGCGGACCGGCGGTGCTGGCGGCGTTGTCGGCACCGATGGCGTCGTCGGCATCTCGTCCTGGACCGCCTCGACCCGCGTACGCGGTGTGCTGGACGCGGTCGTACGTTCCGGTGCGCCCGGGTCGCTCGCCGTCACCGGCCAGCCCGGCTCCGTGGACGGGGTGCGCTCGTGAACCTCGGCCGGGCCTCCGGTGGCGTCCCGGCCTCCGTCGGTCTCCCGGCCTCCGTCGGTCTCCCGGCCTCCGTCGGTCTCCCGGCCTCCGTCGGTCTCCCGGCCTCCGTCGGTCTCCCGGCCTCTGCTGGCGTCCCGGCCTCCGCTGGCGTCGAGCGAGGAGGGACGGGAGGGGTCGAGGTCGGTCTCGCTCGGCCCGCGCTGAGCCGGAACGCTGGTCGGGTCGACCGTCCGGGGCTCCGGTTCGCGGCCGGCCGTGGACTCGACCCAGGTTCCGGTCGCGGCGGTGGCCCAGGACTCGGTGGCGCGGTCGGTCCGCCCCGCCGTCGACAGGCTGGCCGGTGAACCGACCGGTTCGTCGCCCGACGTGTCGCTCGGTGACCCGACGGGAAGGTCGCCAGGCGTTTCGTGCGCTGCTCCGTAAGGCTGGTCGCTCGACGCTTCGTGCGCTGGTTCGTAAGGCTGGTCGGTGGACGCCTCGAACGGTGAGCCGGTGGATCCGTCGGTCCAGGTCTCGCCCGAGCGGTCCGGCGTGGCGGCGGCCGGCTGGGCGGCGCGTACCCGTTGCAGGATCTCGGTCGGTTCCAGCGGGCTCGACGCGGCCGTCTCCGTGGTCAGTGGCCAGCGCATCACCGCGGCGAGCACCGAACCGAGGGCGCCCGCTCCGACCGCGACCAGCGCACCCCAGTAGGGCGCCGCCTGGTACTTGTCGCTGGAGTCGCCCGGACCGGCGGTGAGATAGGCCAGGGCGAGCAGCGCCGGGCCGACCGCGCCGGTGCTGGCGACGACCACGGTCGGGTGTCCCCGGAAGCGGGCCAACGCGCCGCTGACCGCGCCGGCGACCAGGGCCAGCGCCGGCATCGTCACGACCGCGAGCCGTTGGGTCGTACCGGCGCCGAGCCAGGCCGGGTCGGGCACCCCGAGGCGTACGGCGGGCAGCGGGTCGGTCGGTCCCAGTGACGGCATCACCGAGATCAGCGCCAACAGCCAGATCCCGCCGGTCAGCGTGGCGATGTTCCAGCTGATCGGGGACTGGCTGAGGGCTGCCAGCGCCGTCGCGAGCCCGACCAGCGCGCCCAGCCCGGCGACCAGACCGGTGGCGAGCACCGGGTCGACCGAGGCCACCTCCGCGGCGCGGGCCGGTTGCATGGAGAGCGGGGCGACGGAACCTGCGCCGAGCGCGGCGGCGGCGGCCAGTGCCAACCGGGTGGCGAGGGTGGGACGGTAGTCGTACCGCCGAGCCAGCCGGTCCGCGACCACCGCCCCGACGACCGCGGCCACCATGGTGAACCAACCCACCCAGGTGAGTTGCGCGGTCCAGTGGCTGGCCGTGGTCGCGTCGAAGGTACGGGCGAATCGCAGAATGCCGAAGCCGTACGCGAAGCCGAGTTGGCCCGCTCCGGCGAGTACGCCGACGCCGAGTGCGACGAGCAGCACCCTGCCCCAGGTCCGAAAGGCCATGCGGGGCAGGTTACGGCGCGTCGGGTCCGATCGCCACCCTGACGGCAGCGCGTCGGCCACTACTTCGGCGGCCCGCTAGCGGGAGGCGCCGATCTGGGGCAGCACCTCGCTGGCGATGAGTTCCAGGTGGTCGAGGTCATGCAGATCGGTCAGCCGCAGGTGCACGCGACCGGTGCCGATCTCCGCGAACTCGCCGATCCGCTCGACCAGCTGGGCCGGCGAACCGACTACCGGGTCCTCCGGCGGCAGGGCGCTCTTCTCGTGCAGTGGTGCGGCGCGGCGCTGGGCCTCGGCCTCGTTCCGGCCGATCGCCACCACGATGCCGGCGGAGAGCACCAGCGGGTCCAGTCCGTTCGCGGCCCGGTCCACCCGCGCGCACGCCGCGTGGACCCGCTCGTACGCCTCGGCGGTCTCCTTGACCGACTTGAACGGCATGTTGAACTCGTGGGCGTAGCGGGCGGCCAGCGCCGGGGTCCGCTTGAGGCCCTTGCCACCGATGATGATCGGCGGGCCCGGCACCTGCACCGGCTTGGGCAGGGCGGGCGCCTCGACGAGCTGATAGTGCTCACCCTGGTGGGTGAAGCGCTCGCCGACCGGGGTACGCCAGAGACCGGTCACCACGGCAAGTTGCTCCGCCAGCCGACCGAACCGCTCGCCGACGGGCGGGAACGGGATGCCGTACGCGAGGTGTTCCCGCTCGTACCAGCCGGCTCCGATGCCGAGGTCGACCCGGCCGCCGCTCATCTGGTCCACCTGGGCGACGATCACGGCCAGCGGGCCGGGCAGCCGGAAGGTGGACGAGGTGACCAGGGTGCCGAGCCTGATCCGGGAGGTCTCCCGGGCCAGACCGGCCAGGGTGATCCAGGCGTCGGTCGGGCCGGGCAGACCGAGGTCCGCGCCCATCGCCTGGTAGTGGTCCGCGCGGAGCCAGCCCTCGAACCCGCTGTCCTCGGCGAGCCGGGCCATTCGAAGTTGATCGTCGTAGGTGGCGCCGCGATGCGGCTCGGTGAAGATGGATACTCGCACGTCAGTGACCTTTCACTCCGGCCGTTGCCGGGGAATCGCGCTCCATCAGAAGTTCGTGCAGATCCGCGCTGCAACGGGCGACCTCTTCGAGGTGGGCGTTTCGGCCCAGGCTCCGTGGCCGCGGAATGTTGATGTCGACCACCTTGCGGAGGCGACCCGGGCGTGGGCTCAGCACGATCACCCGGTCGGCGAGTAGTACCGCCTCGTCGATCGAGTGGGTGACGAAGACGATCGTTGCGGCGTTCTCCATGTGCACCCGCTGCAGTTCCACCGACAGTTCCTCACGGGTGAGGGCGTCGAGGGCGGAGAACGGTTCGTCCATGAGCATTACCCGCGGATTGCCGATGAGTGAACGGCAGAGTGAAACCCGCTGCTGCATCCCACCGGAGAGTTCGTGTGGCAGCCGCTTCTCGAAGCCACCCAGCCCGACCATCTCGAGCAGCTCCATGGCGCGGGCCCGGTGACTCGCGCGGCGCCAGCCGAAGATCTCCACCGGCAGCAGTACGTTGTCCAGCACTGTGCGCCACGGCAGCAGTGCGGGGCGTTGAAAGAGCATCGCGATATCGCGACGGGTCTTGGTGACCCGCTCACCGGCGACTGTGATCTCGCCCTCGGTCGGCGGAAGTAGTCCAGCGATAAGTCGGAGCAAAGTGGACTTTCCGCAACCGGAACGACCGACAATCGCCACGAATTCGCCTTGGGCCACGTCCAGATCGATGCCTCGGAGCGCCTCCACAGTGCCCGATCGGCCCGTGAAGGTGCGGGACACTCCCGCTAGTCGGATCATCCGGAGGCTCCCCATCCAGCGTCAGCAGGTCAACAGCCGTGCCAGGTTATCCGGATTGTCGACGTACGGACAGACCGGGGGGCGAATCCAGTTTGTTTCCGTTCCGCAACATGACATGCCTGGCGGGGCAAAGGTGGGGTTCTCGTACGCTGTGCCCGCGAAGTTTCCTTACCCACGGCACGGCGCCCACCCCCCGGCCCCGAGCCGCCCCGCCCCAAACGGCCCCCCTCCGTCGGTCGAAAAGCCGCCGGTCGAAAGGAAATGGTGTTCATGAAAAGGCTGACTCGTACGATCGCCGTCGCCGCCCTGGCCAGCACTTTGGCCATCGCGAGCGGCTGCAGCGGCGCGGACGACTCCAACAGTGCCGGTGGTTCCGGTGACGGCAAGACGCTGGAGAAGGTCACGTACCTGACCTCCTTCGCCAACTTCGGCCGGGACGCGTACGCGTACGTGGCCAAGGACAAGGGGTACTTCAAGGAGGCCGGCTTCGACGTTGACATCAAGCCCGGCAGTGGCACCCTGAACAACCTCAAGGCGGTCGCCACCGGCACCGCGATGTTCACCCCGCTCGACCTCACCGGCATCCTGCAGGCGCGGGGCACCGGCAGCCCCGAGGCCAAGGAGGTGACGGTCGTCGCCGGCATCCAGCAGCGGACCATGGCGGCCATCATCACCCTCGACGACAAGGGCATCACCACCCCGAAGGACCTCGAGGGCAAGACGCTCGTCGACAGCCCCAGCTCCGTGGTGCGCAACCTGTTCCCGACCTACGCCACGCTCGCTGGCGTCGACGCGAAGAAGGTCACCTGGCGTGACGGCGACCCGGCGGGCCTGATCGGCCTGCTGGCCGGCGGCGCCGCTCAGGGCATCGGCCAGTTCGTCGTGGGCAAGCCCACGGTCGAGGCGGCGGCGAAGGGCAAGAAGGCCGTCGTGCTGCCGTACAGCGACGTGATGACCGACCTGTACGGCAACGTGCTGATCACCTCGAGCAAGATTGCCAAGGAAGACCCGGAGAAGGTCAAGCGGTTCACCGCCGCGCTGATCAAGGGGCTGGTCGCGAGCATCGACAACCCCACCGAAACCGGTCAGATCCTGAACAAGAACGTCCCGACCGCGGCTGCCGCGCCGGCTGCCGCCGAGACCGAGTTGATGGCGTCGTTCGTCCGTTCCGCCGGTTCGGGTGCGGCGGTCGGCACGATCGACATCGCCCGGGTGTCCCGGAGCATCGCGATCCTCCAGGGTGCCGGTGCTATCCCGCCGGGTCTGACCCCGGAGCAGCTCATCGACGTCAACCTGACGCCGAAGGCCTGAGCGTTCCAGAGTTACGGGGGTACACCCACCGGTGACACCGGTGGGTGTACCCCCGCTCTGTCCCGGCCCCGCGCCGGACCGAATGAGGAGTGTGAAATCAAAAGATGGCCGAGTTGACCGAGGTTCGCCCCAGGGCGCGGACAGCTGCGCCCCGGGAACGCCGGGCCGGTGGCCCCGTTGCCCGTCTGGTGATCTGGCCGGTGGTCGGCATGGTGGTCACCATCGTCGGGTGGTGGCTGGCGACGGACGTCTCCACGCTGGTCCACCCCGCCGTGCTGCCGCCTCCGGGCGACGTGCTGACCGCGTTCACCGCCAAGCCGAGCCTGCTGCTCGGCGGCATGGTGGAGACCGCGCTGGAGGTCCTGATCGGGTTCGTGCTCTCCGCGGTGGCCGGGATCCTGATCGGACTCGGGCTCTCCGCCTCGCGGACCCTGGAGCGGATGTTCTCCCCGTTGCTGGTCGGGATCAACGCGATCCCGAAGGTGACGATCGCGCCGCTGCTGGTGTTCGCCTTCGGCTGGGGCCAGCAGCCGATCCTGATCATGGTGTTCCTGCTCTGCTTCTTCCCGATCGTGCTCGCCACCACGGCCGGACTGAACGCCGCTCCGGCCGAGCTGGTGGAGCTGGCCCGATCCCTGTCCGCCTCACGCTGGCAGGCATTCCGCAAGATCCGGATGCCGGCCGCGCTGCCGCAGATCTTCGTCGGTCTGAAGGTGGCCATGCCGCTGGCCGCGATCGGCGCGGTGATCGGCGAGTTCCAGGCGGGTGCCGGGCGGGGACTGGGCACCCAGATCATCCAGTTCGGCGGGTCGGGCGACAGTGCCACCGCATGGGTGGCGATCCTGCTGGTCGGGGTCATGAGCATCGCGCTCTACTACGCGCTGGTCCTGGTCGAACACCTCGCGCTGCCCTGGGTGCGGGAGACCACCTCGGCGCGGTGAGCCCATGCCCCGACCGTCCGGCTGTCGCAGCCGGGACCGGTCGGAGCGAGGGTGCAACCGGCGGCGGCCACGGTCCCGACCCGTCACGCGGGTCCGGGACCGTGGCCGCCGAGGAGCGGGTTCCGGTCAGCTGGCCAGGCGCCAGCGGCCACCACGGGCCACCAGCATGCTCAGCGCCTGCGGCATCAGGCCGGAGTGGTTGTCCGGGGTCAGCCGGATGGGGCCGGAGAGGCCGTCCATCTGTGACGTCTCCAGCACGTCCCGCAGCCCGTCCCGGTTGGCGTCCTCGCTGGTGCTGTCGGCCCGTACCGCCGCGTCGGTGAGGAGCTGCAGCGCGTCGGCGGCGAAGGAGGAAGCGCCGTGATAGCCGCCGAACTTGGCGGTGTAGTCCCGGAACCACTGCTTACGGGCCGCCTTCGCGGGCGTGGTGGCGATGACGTCATCGATCACCATGGTCTGGCTGAAGACCATCTTCGCGTCCTCGGCCGCGATACCGCCCTGCCCCTCCAGGAACAGGTCGCCGGCGGCGTGGGCATCGAAGTACAGGCCGCCCTTGAATTCGTCCGCCTTCGCCTGGGTGGCGGCCAGGAGGGACTGTTCGGAGTTGGTCCAAACGACGATCGCGTCCGATTTGGCCTCGACCAAGGCACTCACCGCCGCGGTGAGATCGGTCTCGCCCGCCCTGATCGCCTCACTGGCGGCAATTTTGATCCCGGCCTTGTCCAGTTCAGCCTTCATTGCGGCGTGCCCGTCACGGCCGTAGGTGTCATCGGTGTAGATCACACCGACGTCCTTCACTTTGGGTTGGGCGAGCTTCAGTTCGGAGACCAGGGTGGCCGCGCTGTCGAGTGCGTTCGGTGCGAGCTTGAACACATAGCGCCGGTCGCTGATCGGGGCCGCCACTTCGTTGGCCGAGGCCAAGGCGATGGTCGGGATCTTCTTCTCGTTGATGGTCTTTGCCGCGGCGACCGCACAGGCGTCACAGCTGCCCATGATGATGGCGCTGACCGAGGGGTCGTTCGCGAACTCGCCGATGTTGCGCAGCGATTCGTTCGGGTCGGAACGGTTGTCCTTGACCTTGAGCGAGAGGGTCCGGCCACCGAGTACGCCGGACGCGTTGATCTGTTCGACCTTGAGTTCCAGGGCGCGTTGGTACGCCTCGCCCGCCGGCGCCGCCGCGCCGGAGAGTTCCAGGTCGGCGCGGATGACGATCTCGCCGGTCTGCTGCGGATCGTCGCTGAACTGGCAACCGGTGAGCGACGTGGCCAGAATGGCCGAGGCGAGCACCGTGAGTGTCGCGGAGCGGATGGGCGTCAACTCAGTCCTCCATGTGCGCGGCTAGGGCGGGGTGCCCGGTCACCGGCGACGAATTCCGTCCTCAGTAGAAGGACGGGGGTGGTCTGTCGTACGGTGTGCGCGAAGCCTTCAAACCTGGAAAACCTTGCCAATGGCGAGCGCCCGGGTCAAGCGGGCGTTGTCGAGCATGTTTCAGGACGGTGATCCTACATTCGGGACACCGATCCCACATGTTGGCCGCGACCGGCGTTTGCTGGCCTTAACTTTCCAGATGCAAGCGACCACTCTGACGATATTTGCCCAGTTCACGGGGCCTGTCAAAAGAAGGGATTCGGTGAGCAGAGTAGTGGTTCAGTCTCGTCCGACCGATTCCTGCCGTACCGCCGCTTCCCAAATCGGCCTGCTTCTGATGAAATCGCGGCCGTGCCGCGTGCGGCCCCATCCGTGGCAGCAGGCACCGGAGGGCTGGCCACGCGTGGAAGAAACGACGGAGGCGATGTCGTGAGCACCGGACCTACGACCCTGCCCGAAAACGGCCCGCCGGAACACGGGGCGCGGCGCCGCTGGTTGCCCCGACTTCGGGACACCAGGATTCGGTCCAAACTTGCGCTCATCCTGGTGGTGCCGGTCGCGGCGGTCCTCGCGCTGGCCACGGTCCGATTGGTCGACGTCGGCCAGACGGCCCTGGACGCGAACATGATCCGGTCGTTGACCGCGCTCTCGACCGACGTGTCGGGGCTCACCCAGGATCTGCACAAGGAGCGGATGGCAGCGGCTGTCTACCTTGCCGACCCGGGCACCGACCCGGAGCAGTACAACCTGGCGGTCCGGCGTACGGACGAGCGGATCACCGCGTACACCGACGAGCGCAACAGCATCGGCAACGTGCCGGAGTCGATGCAGGCGCGGATCGCCAAGATTGACGGCCACCTGGCGACGCTGAACGGCACCCGCCAGGAGGTGCTCGACCGCAAGCAGATGCTCGTCGTCGAGGCGGTGCTGCGCTACGGCGTGATCCTCGCCGACCTCGGGAACTACGGCGAAACACTGGGTGAAGTCTCCGGTGAGGGCCGGGTGGCGGACAGCCTCCGTGCCGTCGCCGCCTTCGCCCGCGCCAAGGCGGGTGCCGCGGAGGAACAGGCGGTGGGTTACGCCGCGCTTCGGTCGGGTCAGCTCGACGAGGAGCAGTTCTCCGCCTTCCTGGCCACCCAGACCAGCCAGCAGGAGGCGCTGGCCTCCTTCGAACTGGCCGCCTCGGCGAGCCAGAACGAACTGGTGGACCGGACCTACAGCGGTGACGCGGTCACCCTGGCGGAGCGGGCCGTCTCCGAGGTCGGCCGTGCGGTCAACTCGACGACGACCCCCGCGTTCGCCAAGACCACGTCGGACGCGATCGGCGCGGTCATCGACCTGATGCGCTGGGCGGAGGTCCAGCTCGAGGGCGAGCTGCTCGCCCAGGCGGACCAGGCCCAGTCGGACGTGGTCCAGCAGGCGGTGATCGAGTCGATCGTGGTGTTGATCACGCTGATCGTCGCCATCGCGCTCGCCGTGGTGCTGGCCCGGTCGCTCAACTCCTCGCTGCGCCGGCTGCGTGAGGGCGCCCTCTCGGTGGCCAACCACGACCTGCCCGACGCGGTCAGCCGGCTGCAGAACGTCGGCAGCATCGGCGACGGCGGGGTGGAGGAGATCGTCCGCCAGGTCCGGGACCCGATCCGGTTGGACAACCGGGACGAGGTCGGACAGGTGGCACTCGCCTTCAACGTCGTACACCGGGAAGCCGTCCGGGTCGCGGCGGAACAGGCCGCCCTGCGGACCAGCGTCTCGGCCATGTTCCTCAACCTGGCCCGTCGAAGCCAGGCGCTGGTCGACCGCATGATCGGCGAACTCGACATGATCGAGCGCGGCGAGGAGGACCCGAAGCGGTTGGCCCAGCTCTTCGAGCTGGACCACCTGGCCACCCGAATGCGCCGCAACGACGAGAACCTGCTGGTGCTCGCCGGTGCCGACTCGACCGCGCCCCGACGTGACGACGCGCTCCTGGTGGACGCGTTGCGGGCCGCGCAGTCCGAGGTCGAGGCGTACAACCGGATCGAGTTCGGCACGGTCGACACGGACATCTCGGTGGCCGCGCACGCGGTCAACGACGTGGTCCGGCTCGTCGCCGAACTGCTCGACAACGCGACCCGGTTCTCGTCGCCGAACACCGTCGTGGTCGCCGACGCCCGTCGGATCCGCGACTACGTCCTGATCCAGGTCGAAGACCGTGGTCTGGGGCTGAGCGAGGAACAGCTCGACGCGCTCAACCGCCGGTTGGCTGCTCCGCCGACGGTCGACGTGGCCGCGTTCCGGCTGATGGGTCTCGCCGTGGTCAGCCGCCTCGCCTCCCGGTACGGCATCCGGGTGGAGCTGCGCCGCAACGTCGAGGGTGGAACGGTCGCCCAGGTGACCCTGCCCAGCGACACCGTGGTGCTGCCGCAACTGCGGGGCCGCGAACCGCTCGCGACCCGACCCCGTCAGCCGCTCGCGGTCGAACCGGGTCCGGCCGCCGCACTGCCGGCCGCGCCGGCCTGGTCGGAGCCGATGGCACCGATCGGTGCCCGCAGCTCCGCCGCCACCCTCACCGATCAGTGGCGGACCACCCCGCCGGCTCCGCCGGTCCCGACGCCGGCCCAGCCTCCCGTGCAGTGGCAGACCGCCGACGTACGGGACAGCACCTTCCAGGTCGGCGCCACCACCGGGCCGTCCACGCAGCAGTTGGCGGTGCAGCACACGGCCGCCCACCCGCTGGTCACCCCGCCGACCGCGCACGCCAGCATGGCGCCGCCGGTCGACTCGCACGCCGGATCGCCGACCATGGCGTACCCGACGGTTCGTTCACTGCCGCAGCGGACCGCCGGTGCCTCGGCGGTCCCGAATGCGGCCCCGGCACCCTCCGCCGGCCTGCCGGCCGGGCCGGTCGCCGGCCTGGTCGCCGCCACCCCGCCCGCGCCGATGGCCGCCCCGGCGGCCCCGGCACCCCGGGCGGAGCAGCCGGGCGAGGCGCCGATCTTCCGCGAGATGGAAGCGGTCTGGTTCCGTTCCCACGGACAGGACTCGACCGCGATCTTCAACGTCCCCCCGGGGGGTTACCAGACCCCGCCGGCCCCGGCCGTGCCGGCGCCCCGGGCTGCCGAATCGGCAGCCCAGCGCGCCAGCCTCGCGGAGAGCGTCGCGGCTCGTGGTCGGGCCACGCTGCCGGCCCGCACTCCCGGCCAGACCAGCACCACCGGGTACGGGGGACAGCCGGCCGCACCGCAACCGGTCGCGCCGGTCCGCGCCCCGGAGCCGGTTCCGCCGGTGCTGGCCCCGGAACCGGTGGCGGCACCCGCCAGCACCGGTAACGAGGCGTGGCGGACGGCGGCGGACGAGGGCTGGGCCCGGGCCACCCGCGCGGCCGAGCCGGCCAACGCCGGCACCACCCGATCGGGTCTGCCCAAGCGGGTGCCGCAGGCACAACTGGTACCGGGAGGCGTCGAGACCAAGCCCGGTCAGGCGCCGAGCCGCCGAACCCCGGACGAGGTACGGGGATTGCTGTCCGCCTACCACCGCGGTGTGCAACGCGGCCGTACGGCCGGCAGTGAGCAGAACGGCACGACATCAACCAAGGAGACGAGCCGATGAACAGGCCAGCAGCGATGCAGGACATGGGTTGGCTGCTCAGCAACTTCGCCGACAGTGTGGCGGGGATCGCGCACGTGGTGGCCGTCTCGGCCGACGGGCTGCTTCTCGCCTCCTCGCGGGACCTGCCGCAGGACCGGGCCGACCAGCTTGCCGCGATCACCTCCGGCGTGGTCAGTCTGACCGACGGCGCTTCCCGGATGTTCAGCGCCGGTGGGGTGCTCCAGACCGTCATCGAGATGGACAGCGGTTACCTGTTCCTCATGTCCATCAGCGACGGTTCCTCGATGGCCGTGCTGGCAGCCCGGAGTTGCGATGTCGGTCAGGTGGGCTACGAAATGGCGCTCCTGGTCGAGCGGGTGGGCGCCGCGCTGGTGCCATTGCCACGCGAGGCGGTCGTCCGCCCCTAGCACGGATGTGACCAAGGACGGATGTCGGTGGTGCCGCAACCTCACCGGAAGGAGGTGACCGTTAGATGGACTACCCCCCACGTCGTGACGATCCACGCGGCGCGTTGGTTCGGCCGTACGCGGTCACCCGCGGCCGTACCGAACCTCGCCAGGACATCGCCCTCGAGGCGGTGCTCACGGCGACTCCGGCGGCGGTTGCGGAGTCCCGGTTCGCCGGGCATGACAAGCACCGCATCGCGACTGTCTGCGAGGGAAGAGCGCAGTCGCTGGCGGAGATCGCCGCGTACACCCGGCTACCGCTCGGTGTCGCACGGGTGCTGGTCGCCGACATGGTGGCGGACAGCTTGCTGACGCTGCACAGTGCCGCTCCCGCGGAAGCGTACGAGGAGCGGATGGAACTGCTTGAGAGGGTGCTAAGTGGACTTCGCAGGCTATGACCCCGTCGGGGCACGCCGCAACCGGGGGATCACCTCCGCGAAGATTGTGGTTGCGGGCGGCTTCGGTGTGGGCAAGACGACGCTCGTCGGCGCGGTCTCGGAGATCACTCCGCTGACCACCGAGGCGGTGATGACAGCGGCCGGTGTCGGCATCGACGATCCGTCGAAGGTGCCGGGCAAGGAGACCACCACGGTCGCCATGGACTTCGGCCGTATCACCATGGCCCAGGACCTGATCCTCTACCTGTTCGGGACACCGGGGCAGACCCGGTTCTGGTTCATGTGGGACGAGATCATCCGTGGTGCGGTGGGTGCCGCGGTACTGGTCGACACCCGGCGGATCACCGACGCCTTCGCGCCGCTCGACTACTTCGAGAACCGGAAGCTGCCGTACGTGGTGGCGTTGAACCGTTTCGACGGTGCGCCGCAGTACGCGCCGGAGGAGGTGCGGGAGGCCCTGGCCATCGCCCCGCACGTGCCGCTGGTGATGACCGACGCCCGGCACCGGGAGTCGGTCAAGCAGGTGCTGGTCACGGTGGTGGAGCACGCCATGGCGACCCTCCAGGCGCAACATGGCCGGGGCTTCCCCACCCCGGTCGGCTGATCCTCTCCGCCCCGGCGACCAGCGCCGGGGCGGGGCGTCCTCTCCGGTACGGCTCGGCACCTGGTTCCCGTCGCGCCCAGGCGCGTCGCGAACCCGGTCGCCGAGTGCGGCGGGCGCTAGGGTGAGCCTTCGCTGGCGATCTCCCGCGCCCACGGAAGCAGCAGGCGTTCGGCGGCGGCGGTGAGATAGAAGAGGCTGATGCCGAGCAGTGCGAGCAGGCCGATGGCGGCGAAGGCCAGTGGCGTGTCCGCCGACTGTCCGGTCAGTACGATGACCGCGCCCAGGCCCGAGTTCGGGCTCTGGATCTCTGCCACCACAGCGCCGATCACGGCGAGCGAGATGGCGAGTTTCAGGCCCACGAAGACCTGCGGCAGCGCCCACGGCACCCGGATCTTGGCGTAGCTCTGCCAGCGGGAGGCGCTCAGTGAGCGGGACAGTTCGCCGAGTTCGGCTGGGGTCGAGGTGAGCCCGGCCATGGTGGAGACCACCACCGGGAAGAACGCGATCAGCGCCACCAGGGCGATCTTCGGGCGGGGCCCGTACCCCATCCAGAGGACCAGCAGCGGGCCGACCGCGACCTTCGGGACCGCGTTGAAGGCCACGATCATCGGCAGTGTGGCCCGTTCGATGGTTGGCGACGCGGCCAGCAGCAGCGCCACGACCAAACCGGCGCCGGCCGCGATGGCGAAGCCGGCGAGCGTCTCCCAGAGCGTTACCCAGGTCGCTTCGAGCAGGTAGGCGGGCTCCCGGCGGAACGCGTCGAGCACGTCCGGCGGTGCCGGCAGGAAGAACGGCCGGATGGCGAAGACGATGGTCACGAGCCACCAGACGGTGATGGTGCCGGCCGCGCCGAGCAGCGGAAGCCCAAGTGCCGACCAGTGCCCCCGGCTCGTCATGCGGTCGGTCAGGGCTTCGGTACGAGGTCGAAGTCGACCACGGAGTCGGGGCTCAGCCCGCCGGGGATGAGCCCGGCCTGTTCGAGTACGCCGATGCTCCGGGCGGCGCGCTGGCGGTCGATCACCCCGATCGTCGCGCCGGCGGCGGGCCGGACGTACGGGGTCATCAGCGTGATCTCCGTGGCGGCGCCCCGGACGTTGACGGCCGGGTTGTGCTTCTTCATGATTTCGGCCGCCTCCTCGGGGTGGTCGAGGGTGTACGCCAGGCCGCGCAGTGCCGCGTCCCGGAACCGGCGGACCATCTCGGGCTTCTCCTCGGCGAGCCCGGCGGTGGTGGTGAGTCCGGTGCCGAGCAGGTCCGGCAGGTGGTCGCGGAACGGGAACACGACCATCTTCTTCCCGGTGACGGTCTCGACGGTGCCCCTGGTGATGATGAAGGTGCTCAGCACGTCGACCTGGTTGCCGGCGAGCAGGCCGGCGAGTTGCGGCGGCTGGCTGTTGACGACGTCGAGGCTGCCGGCGTCGAAGCCGGCGAGTTTGCCGTACGCGGGCAGCAGGGTCTGGGTGATCGAGCCGGTGGCCGCCCCGACCCGTTTTCCGGTGAGGTCGGTGGCGGCGGTGATGCCGGAATCCTCGGGGGCGAAGATGGCGACCAGGGTGTCCTGGTGCACGGCGGTGATCACGCGGAGGTCGGTGAAGGTGCCGGTCCCGGCCTGGATCATCAACTGGGTGACGTCGCTGTAGGTGAACTGGGCCCGACCGGAGGCGAGCGCCTGGTTGTTGGTGGCCGGTGCGCCGAGTTGGACCGTCACGTCGAGTCCGGCCGAGGCGAAGAAGCCCTTCTCGCGGGCGACCCAGGCGAAGGCGTCGTGCCCGCCGGTGCCGAAGCCGGTGAGGTACGTGACCCGGTCCGGGGCGCTGTTCGGGTCGCCGGCCTGCGGCTCCGGGCTTCCGGTGCAGCCGGCGGCGACGAGTGTCGTGGCGGCCAGTAGGGCAGCGGCCAGAATGCGCGATCGTCCCGTTTTTCGCATGTCTCCCCCGCGAGCGATCCGCCGATCATGCATAGACGTTCTTCGCTGAGGATAGCGATCGGTGGCAGGCTGCGGAACCATTGGTGGCGGACGATGTCGGTAATGGGGGCGCTTGCCGGGTCCCTCGCTCAGTCGACCGGTAGTCGGTAGCCGCGTTTCACCACGGTCTGCACCACGCCCGGCGTACGCAGTGCTGCCCGGAGCCGGGCGACGGCCATCTCCACCGCGTGTTCGTCGGCGCCACGGGGGAGGGTGCGCAGCAGGTCGGCGCGGGAGAGGACCCGTCCCGGGGTGGCGGCCAGGGCCCGCAGCACCGCCATCGGGGCCGGCGCCAGGGGGCGCAGCTCGCCGTCGAGCACCGCCGCGTGACCGCGCAGGGTGAGCAGGTGGTCGGCGACCTTGACGTGCACCGCCCGGCGGGGAAGCTCGTCCACGATGGTGCGGACCAGGGCGCCGAGTCGGGCCCGGGTCGGGGCGAGCACCGGTACGCCGTGCCGGCGCAGCGGCGCGGCGGTCACCGGGCCGACGCAGGCGGCCATGACGTCCGCCCGGAGCGCCTCCAGGACGGCGTCGCCGCTGTTGCCGGCGGCGCGTAACAGGGCGCCGGCGGCCGGTGCGGAGGTGAAGGTGACCGCGTCCACCAACCGGCCGGTGATCAGGTCGACCAGCCGGTGCAGCGGGGCCGGGTCGGTCGGTGGGGCCCAGCGGTAGACCGGCACCTCGATCACGGTGGCTCCGGCGTCCTCCAGGGCACTGGTGCACTCCGGTTGCCGTTCCCCGTGCAGTTGCATGGCGATCACCCGGCCCGAGACGCCGCGTCGGCACAGGTGGTCGATCACCTCGTCGCAGCTCTCCGAGAGCGGCGACCACTCGTCGTGCAGGCCGGCGGCCCGGATCGCACCACGTGCCTTCGGCCCCCGGGCCACGATGTACGCCTCCGAGAGCACCGAGCGCAGCGGCTCGGCCAGCCCCCAGCCCTCGGCCGCCTCCAGCCAGCCGCGCATGCCGATGCCGGTGTTCGCCATCACCACGTCGGGTGGGTTGTCGAGGCAGGCGCGGGTGGCCGCGCGGAGTTCGGAGTCGTCGGCCAGTGGCACGATCCGCAGCGCGGGGGCGAGCACCACCCGGGCGCCACGCCGTTCCAGCAGCGCGGCGAGCTCGTCACGTCGCCGGTCGGCGGTCACGCCGATGGTGTAACCGGCCAGCTCGTCGGACATCAGTTCTCCCGCCGGGTGCCGACCTCGATGACGTTGTCCCGGCAGCGGATGCGGTAGGTGGGCAGGGCCACCCCGGGCTCGTCGAGGCACTCGCCGGTACGCAGGTCGTACACCTGCTTGTGCAGTGGGGACGCGACCGTGGGGGTGCTGCCCCGGCTGCCGACGATGCCACGCGACATGACGTACGCGCCGCCGATCGGGTCGCGGTTGCCGATCGCGAAGAGCTGCCCGTCGTGGGTCCGGAAGACGGCCACCTGCTCGTCGCCGACGAGCGCGGCGACGCCCCGCTCCGGCTCCACCCTCGGGTACGCGCAGACCGCCGTCCACTCCCGCGTACCGCCGTGGCCCTCACTCATCGCAGCACCCCATCGCTCGTGGTCGGCAGGCCCGTACGGCCGGTCGTCGGCAGGCCGAGCACCACCGGTTGACGCCTGGTGGTCGACGGGACCGGTTGGCCCCGTTCCACCTCGAAACTGATCGAGGGGTCGGGTGTGTCCGGCGCGTTGACGAAGGAGGTGAACCGGCGCAGTCGCTCCGGGTCGTCGAGGGTGGCCCGCCACTCGTCGGCGTAGTCGGCCACGTGCCGGGCCATCGCCGCGTCGAGTTCCGCGCAGAGCCCGAGACTGTCGTCGACGATGACCGACCGGAGGTGCTCCAGGCCGCCGTCCATCGCCTCCAGCCAACCGGCGGTGCGTTGCAACCGGTCGGCGGTGCGGATGTAGAACATCAGGTACCGGTCGAGGTAGCGGACCAGTTCCTCGGTGGTGAGGTCGGTGGCGAAGAGTTCCGCGTGCCGGGGCCGGAACCCGCCGTTGCCGCCGAGGTAGAGGTTCCAGCCCTGGTCGGTGGCGATGATGCCGAAGTCCTTGCTGCGTGCCTCGGCGCACTCGCGGGCGCAGCCGGAGACCGCGGACTTGAGCTTGTGGGGCGCGCGCAGCCCCCGGTAACGCAGTTCGAGGGCGATCGCCAGCCCGACCGAGTCCTGTACCCCGTACCGGCACCAGGTGGAGCCGACGCAGGACTTCACCGTACGCAGCGCCTTGCCGTAGGCATGGCCGGACTCGAAGCCGGCGTCGACCAGTCGCCGCCAGATGCGTGGCAGCTGCTCGACCCGGGCGCCGAACAGGTCGATCCGCTGCCCTCCGGTGATCTTCGTGTAGAGGTTGAAGTCCCGCGCCACCTCGCCGATCACGATCAGCTTCTCCGGGGTTATCTCACCGCCGGGGATCCGGGGCACCACCGAATAGGTCCCGTCGCGCTGGATGTTGGCCAGGAAGTGGTCGTTGGTGTCCTGGAGCGCCGCCTGCTCCCCGTCGAGCACGTAACCACTGCCGAGCGAGGCGAGGATCGAGGCGACCACCGGCTTGCAGATGTCGCAGCCACGTCCCCGGCCGTGCTCCGCGACGAGCTGGGAGAAGGTCCGGATGCCACGGACCCGGACCAGGTCGAAGAGCTCCTGTCGGCTCTGGTCGAAGTGTTCGCAGAGCGCCTTGGACAGCCGTACGCCGGAGACGGCGAGCAGCTGCTTGAGCATCGGTACGCAGGAGCCACAGCTCGTACCGGCGCGGGTGCACGCCTTCAGCCCCGGTACGTCGGCACAGCCGTCGCCGATCGCGGCCACGATCTGGTCCTTGGTCACCGCGTTGCAGGAGCAGACCTGCGCACCACCGGGAAGGGCACCGATGCCGGCTCCCGCGCCACCACCGTCGCCGGCCGGGGCGAGCAGTGCCAGTGGGGGACCGGGCAGCGGACCACCGACACTGGCCCGCAGCGTCGGGTAGGCCGAGGCGTCACCGACCAGCACCCCGCCGAGCAGGGTTCGGGCGTCGTCGGAGAGGACCAGCTTGGCGTAGCTGCGGGTGGCCGGGTCGGTCCAGGTGACGTCGAGGCTGCCGGGGGTGGTGCCGTGCGCGTCACCGAACGACGCCACGTCGACCCCGAGCAGCTTGAGCTTGGTGGCGGTGTCCGCGCCGGGGAAGGTGGCCGTACCGCCGAGCAGTTGGTCGGCGACCACCTCGGCCATCGCGTACCCGGGGGCGACCAGGCCGTAGCAGACACCGTCGACCGCGGCGCATTCACCGATCGCCCAGATCCGTGCGTCGTCGCTGCGGCAGTTCTGGTCCACCTGGACGCCGCCGCGCGCGCCGATGGCGAGCCCGGCGTCGCGGGCCAGTTCGTCGCGGGGCCGGATGCCGGCGGCGACCACCACCAGGTCGGTGGTGACCGTCTCGCCGGAGCCGAGCACCAGTTCGCCCACGCCGCCGTCGGGTCCGGGGCGGATCGCGGTGGTGGCGGTGCCGAGGTGCAGTTCGACCCCGAGGTCGTCGACGTAGCGGCGGAGCATGGCACCGCCGGCCTCGTCCACCTGCACCGGCATCAGCCGGGGCGCGAACTCCACCAGGTGGGTGTCGAGCCCGAGCAGCCGCAGCGCGTTCACCGCCTCCAGGCCCAGCAGGCCGCCACCGATCACCGTGCCGACCCGCCGGCCTCGGGCGTGGTCGCGGATCGCGTCCAGGTCGTCCAGGGTGCGGTAGACGAAGACCCCGTGCCGCAGCCCGCCGGCACCGTCCGGCCCGGTGGCGCCGTCGATCGGCGGCACGAACGGGTACGACCCGGTCGCCAGCACCAGGGCGTCGTACGGGTACTCGCCCGTCTCGGTGCGTACCACCCGCCGATCGCGGTCGATCGCGAGCACCGGTTCGCCGAGCCGTTGGTCCACCCCCTCGTCCGGGGTGTGCAGGCTGAGTTCCTCGGCGCTGACCCCGTCCAGGTACGCCGAGAGCCGGACCCGGTCGTACGCCGGTCGGCTCTCCTCCGCGAGCACGGTGACCTGCCACCGTGCTCGACTGTCGCGGGTCCGCAGCGCCTCGACGAAGCGCTGGCCGACCATTCCGTTGCCGACGACGACAAGCCTGTTGCCGTTCACCCTGTCACCTCCGCGGAGTCGACCGTGGACAACCAGTTGACGATTCCCTCGACCGCGTCCCGGCAGCTTCCGCAGCCGGTGGTGGCCCGGGTCGCGGCGACCACCTCGGCCACCGAGCGGGCGCCCGCCCGCCAGCACCGGACCAGCGCCCCCTTGGGGACGGTGTTGCACTGGCAGACGGTGGCCGCGTCCGGCATCAGCGCCGGGGATTCGACCGGGGTGGCGGACTGGCCGCCGAGCGCCCGGCCGAGCAGCAGCGACCGGCGGTCGCTCGGCACCGGTGTGCCCCGGTCGAAGAGCTGGATGACGGTGCCGACGGCCGGGTTGTCGCCGAGCATGATCGCCCCGGTGAGTCGTTCGTGGACGATCCGGAGCCGGGCGTACGTGCCCCGGGCCGGGTCGGTGAAGCTCAGCTCCTCCACCGCCGGTTGGGCGGCGTCGGTGGGGGTCAGGTCTCCCATCGCGGCGAGGTCGATGCCGGCCGCCTTGAGCCGGGTCACCGGTGCCTGTGGCCGGTACCGGGCCTGCGGGTCGTCGCCGGTCAGCACCTGGGCCAGCACCCGGGCCTGTGCCCAGGCGGGGGCGACCAGCCCGGTGAGCTGCCCCTCGTGCTGGGCACAGTCGCCGATCGCCCAGATGCGCGGGTCGCTGGTGCGCAGCCGGTCGTCGACCACGATGCCGCGTTCCACCACCAGCCCGGCGGCCCGGGCCAGCCCGGTCTCCGGTCGTACGCCGCAGGCCAGCACCAGCAGGTCGGCGGTGAGCCGATCGCCGGTGGCGAGGGTGAGGGTGACCCGGTCGGGTTCGGCGTCGACCGCGGTCGCGCTGGTGTCGAGGTGGCTGGTGACGCCGAGCCCGGCGAGGGTCCGGGCGAGCACCGCGCCGGCGGCCGGGTCGAGTTGGCGTTCCATCAGGTGCCCGACCGGGTGCACCACCCGTACGTCGAGGCCGCGGGCGGCGAGGCCACGGGCGGCTTCGAGGCCGAGCAGGCCGCCGCCGAGGACCAGTGCGGTCCGCGCGCCGGTGGCGGCGTCGACGATCCGCCGGCAGTCGTCGAGGGTACGGAAGGCGACCACCCGCCGCGGCAGCCGTTCCGGGTCGGGTGTGGTCTGTCGGTCGGGTACGAGTCCGGGCAGCGGCGGTACCAGGGCTCGGCTGCCGGTGGCGAGCACGAGGTGGTCGTACTCGATGATGTCCTGCCGGTCGGTGGTGACCGTCGCGGCGGCCGGGTCGACGGCGGTGACCGCGACCCCGGGCCGGATGTCCACCCCGTGTCCGGCGGCTTCGGTGAGCTCCACCTGCGTCTCGTCGATCTTGCCGGCGAGCAGGTTCGACAGCATGATCCGGTTGTACGCCCGGTGCGGTTCGGCCCCGAGCACCACGATCTTCCGGTCCCCGTCCCGGGCCCGCAGCTCGCTCGCCAGCCGGGAGCCGGCCATGCCGTAGCCCACGATCACCACCCGGCCGGTCATGCCCGCTCCACTCGTACCGCGCAGATCTTGAATTCGGGCATCCTGGACGTCGGGTCGAGCGCGTCGTTGGTCAGCGAGTTGGCCCTGGCCGCCCCGGCCCAGTGGAAGGGGGCGAAGACGGTGTCGGCCCGGATCGTGTCGCTGAGTCGGGCCGGTGCCCGCATCTCGCCCCGGCGGCTGCTGATCCGCACCTCGTCGCCGTCGACCACGCCGAGCCGTTGGGCCAGGTCCGGGTGGAGTTCGAGGAAGGCGTTCGGCGCGGCGGTGCGCAGCGGCGCGATCCGGCGGGTCTGCGCGCCGGACTGGTACTGGGCGAGCACCCGTCCGGTGGTCAGGTAGAGCGGGTAGTCCGGGCAGACCTCCTCGGCGGCCGGCCGGTGCTCCACCGGCACGAACCGGGCCCGTCCGTCCAGAGTGGGGAAGGTCGCGGTGAACAGTCGCGGGGTGTCCGGGCGCTCCGGCGCCGGACAGGGCCAGAAGAGGCCGTTCTCGGCGTCGATCCGCTCCCAGGTCACCCCGGCGTAGTCGGCGATCCCGCCGGCCGACGCCCGCCGCAGTTCGTCGAAGACCAGCCGGGGGTCGTCCGGAAACCTCGGCCCGTCGGCGTCGGCGTCGGCGTCGACCGGGCGGGTGGCACCGAGCCGGCGGGCCAGTTCGGCGATGACGGCCAGGTCGGTGCGGACACCGGTTGGCGGTGGGCGCAGTGCCCGTCGCCGGAGCACCCGGCCCTCCAGGTTCGTCATCGTGCCGTCCTCCTCCGCCCACTGCGCGGTCGGCAGCACCACGTCGGCCATCGCCGCCGTCTCGGAGAGGACGAAGTCGGCGACCACCAGCAGGTCCAGATCGGCCAGACGGCGCTGGATCCGACCCGCCCGGGGCGCGGAGACGACCGGGTTCGAGCCGAAGACCAGCAGCGCCCGTGGGCCTTCCGGCGAGCCGATCGAGTCGAGCAGCTCGTACGCGGACAGGCCGGGACCGGGCAGGTCGTCCGGGCGTACGCCCCAGACACCGGCGACGTGCGCGCGGGCCGCCGGGTCGTCGATCCGCCGGTAGCCGGGGAGCTGGTCGGCCTTCTGCCCGTGTTCGCGTCCGCCCTGGCCGTTGCCCTGTCCGGTCAGGCAGCCGTAACCGGAGCCGGGTCGACCGGGCAGGCCGAGAGCGAGGGCGAGGTTGATGAAGGCGGTGACCGTGTCGACGCCCTTGGTGTGCTGCTCGGCGCCACGGGCGGTCAGGATGATGGCCGTACCGGCGGTGCCCAGTGCCCGCGCCGCCGCCTCCAGGTCCGCTACCGGTACGCCGGAGAGCCGCTCGACCTGGGCCGGCCAGTAGCCCGCGACACTCCGGCGTACGGCGTCGAAACCGGCGGTCCGGTCCTCGACGTACTCCCGGTCGATCCAGCCTTCGGCGAGCGCTATGTGCAGCAGTGCGTTGGCCACCGCCAGGTCGGTGCCGGGCATCGGTTGCAGGTGCAGGGTGGCCTGCCGTGCCGTGGCGGTGGCCCGTGGGTCGATCACGATCAGGGTGCCGCCGCGCTGCTTCTGTTCGACCAGGTAGCGCACCAGCGGCGGCATGGTCTCGGCGACGTTCGCCCCGACCAGCAGCAGGGTGTCCGCGCGGGCCAGGTCGGCCAGCGGGAACGGGAGTCCCCGGTCGACGCCGAAGGCTCGGTTGCCCGCGGCGGCGGCCGAGGACATGCAGAACCGGCCGTTGTAGTCGATCTGACGGGTACGGAGCGCCACCCGGGCGAACTTGCCCAGCGCGTACGCCTTCTCGTTGGTGAGTCCGCCACCGCCGAAGACGGCGACGCTGTCCCGGCCGTGCGCCGCCTGGAGCGCGGTGACGCTGTCGGTCACCCGGTCCAGTGCCTCGTCCCAGCTCGCCGGTCGCAGTTGCCCGGTGGGTCGGTCGCGGACGAGCGGGGTGGTCAGCCGGTCGGGGTGGTCGAGTAGTTCGGCGGCGGTCCAGCCCTTCTGGCAGAGCCCGCCCCGGTTGGTGGGGAACTGCCGGGGCCGGACCTCGACTCGTTCGGGCGTGGCGCGGAGCGTCATCCCGCACTGCAACGCGCAGTACGGGCAGTGCGTGTCGACCTCTGCCACCGAGGTGAGGGGGGCCGTACCGGGCCGTGGCGCATCGGCGTGCGTCTCGCTCCGCGCAAGGTCCGTCATGTCGGAAGCGTGGACGGGGGTGGTTTCGCCGCCGGGTCTCCTTTGTTTCGTGCCTGCTAAGAGGCGCTCACAGTGCGTGGGAGCAGAGGGTTACCCGACGGGGCCTATAATCTGGGAAAGTCGTCTCATAATCCGGGAGTACGGATGAGTGTGGTGCAGCTGTTCGAAGCTGCCGCCGGCACCTACGACCAGGCGCGACGCCGGCTCGTGCCGTGCTTCGACGACTTCTACGGCACAGCGGTCGAGGTGGCCTCACCAGCACTGCGGGCGGCGCTGGCCGACGGCCGTACGCCCGAGGTGCTCGACCTGGGCGCCGGCACCGGGCTGCTCTCGTCCCTGATCGGCGCGGCCGTACCCGGTGCCCGGCTGACCCTGCTCGACGCCGCGCCCGCGATGCTCGCGGTGGCCGCCGGACACCTCACCGCCCAGGGAGTGCCGCACCGGATCGAGGTGGCCGACCTGACCGCGCCGCTACCCGGTGGGCGCTACGACGCCGTGGTGTCCGCGCTCGCCATCCACCACCTCGACGACGACGGCAAACGCGCCCTCTACCGGCGGATAGCCGAGGTGCTCCGGCCCGGCGGCGTCTTCGTCAACGCCGAACAGGTGGCCGGCCCGACCCCCGAACTCGACCGGCGGTACCAGCGGGTGTGGCTGGACCAGATCACCGCGCTCGGCTCGGACGAGGCGGAGATCGAGGCCGCCCGGCAACGGATGTCGTACGACCGTCCGGCGCCGGTCGGGGCCCAGTGCGACTGGCTCGGCGCGGCGGGGCTCATCGACGTCGACTGCTTCTTCAAGGCATGGCGTTTCGCCGTCTTCGGCGGACGACGACCGGAGAACTGAACCCGGCGCGCTCCCGGTCCTCCGGTGCCCGCTCCCGACCTTCGTGGCGAACTTCTCACCGGGGCGTGCCGGCGATGGTGCGGGGAAGGTTGCGGCGCGGACTCATCACACGAACGGCTCGGAAATCGACCGTCCCTAGCGTCGATCTCGTCACCGAACGAGAGGAGCCGGCCGTGAGCAGAGCCGCGAGCACCGCAGATGCCGCAGAGGTCCCGCCGGTCATGCCGGTTTTGCCGGCTCCGGCGACCCGGGATCCGTCACCGGGCGGTCCGGATGTCACCACCACCACCGGCGGCCGGCGGCACCGGATCGAGGACTGGCGCCCGGAGGATCCGACCTTCTGGCGCACCACGGGTGCCGCGATCGCCCGCCGCAACCTGATCTTCTCGGTCCTCTCCGAGCACATCGGCTTCTCGGTCTGGAGCCTCTGGTCGGTGCTGGTGCTCTTCCTCGGCCCCGAGTACGGCATCGACCCAGCCGGGAAATTCCTGCTCACGGCCGTACCGACGGCGCTCGGGGCGGTGCTGCGGCTGCCGTACACCTTCGCGGTCGGGGTCTTCGGGGGACGGAACTGGACCGTGATCAGCGCGGCCCTGCTGCTCCTGCCCACCATTCCGATGGCGATCCTGATCGAGCCGGGCGTCTCCTACCAGACGCTGATGATCCTCGCCTGCCTCGCCGGGGTCGGCGGCGGCAACTTCGCCTCGTCGATGGCGAACATCAACCAGTTCTACCCGGACCGGCACAAGGGCTGGGCGCTGGGCCTCAACGCGGGCGGCGGCAACCTCGGCGTACCGGCGGTGCAGTTGGTCGGCCTGCTGGTGCTGGCGACGGCCGGCGCGGCGTACCCCCGGTTGGTCCCGGCGGTCTACCTGCCGCTGATCGTGCTGGCCGCGCTGCTCGCGGCACGCCACATGGACAACATCTCGCCGGTGGCGGCGGGAGGGGGCGGGTCGACCGGGGTGCCGAGCGAGCGGGGGGCGATGCGGGAGGTGGCCCGGGACCCGCACACCTGGATCATGTCCTTCCTCTATATCGGGACATTCGGCTCGTTCATCGGGTTCGGGTTCGCCTTCGGGCAGGTGCTCCAGGTCCAGTTCGGCGATCGGTTCGCCACCCCGCTCGACGCGGCGTACCTCACCTTCCTCGGGCCACTGGTGGGATCGCTGATCCGACCGTTCGGCGGCTACCTCGCCGACCGGCTGGGCGGGGCCCGGGTGACCTGCTGGAACTTCGTCGCGATGGCGGTCGGCGCCAGTGTGGTGCTGTACGCCTCGGGTAGGGGATCGCTGCCGCTCTACCTGGTGGGGTTCACCTCGCTCTTCGTCTTCTCCGGGATCGGCAACGGGTCGACGTACAAGATGATCCCGGCGATCTTCCGCGCCCGGATCCGGAACGCGGCTGGTGCCGATCCGGCGCCGGGTGGGGAGCTGGTGCGCCGGGCGGCGCGGCTGGCGGGGGCGTTGATCGGGATCGCCGGGGCGGTCGGGGCCTTCGGGGGAGTGCTGGTCAACATCGCCTTCCGTCAGTCGTTCCTGGCCTACCGGTCGGCGGATGCCGCGTACGTCAGCTTCATCTGCTGCTACCTGCTCTGCGTCCTGGTCACCTGGGCGGTCTACCTCCGCCCGTCACCCCGTCGCCTGTCCGGCGTCTGAGGCGCCGTACCGGGTGGCGGTGACGGGTGGGCGAGACGGGTGTGATTGGCTTAGGGGGCGCGATCAGCTGCGGCTGGTGATCGAGTGGCCGGCTTGCCGCCTGGTCCGGGCCGACGGGCGGGGCGGGTGACCAGCGGTGACCCGAGGCCCCGTTTTGACCGCGTGCGGGCCGGAAGAGTAACATCGCCTGCTGTTGTGTGACAGCCGAGGGCGTGCCCCATCAGGTACGCTTGGTCGTTCGTGCGCGCCTGGTTTCCGGTGCGTGACCCCAGACCGACGACGAGACAAGGTAGACCTGTGCGTACGTACAGCCCGAAGCCGGGTGAGATCGAGCGTCAGTGGCACGTAATCGACGCCGCTGATGTCGTGCTGGGCCGTCTGGCCACCCACGCCGCCACGTTGCTGCGTGGCAAGCACAAGCCGACTTTCGCGCCGCACGTCGACACCGGTGACTTCGTCGTCATCGTGAACGCGGGCAAGGTTGCGCTGACCGGCAACAAGCGGCAGACCAAGATCGCTTACCGCCACTCCGGATACCCGGGCGGCCTCAAGCAGGTCCGCTACGAGGAGCTGCTGGAGAAGCGCCCCGAGCAGGCCATCGAGCTGGCCGTCAAGGGCATGCTCCCGCACAACAAGCTCGGCCGGCAGCTGATCAAGAAGCTGAAGGTCTACCCCGGGGCTGAGCACCCGCACACTGCGCAGGCGCCGGTGCCGTTCGAGATCAAGCAGATCGCGCAGTGAGCGCGGACGAAGGAATCAGCATGACCGATACGTTTGAGGCTGAGGCCACCCCGGTCGCCGAGACCGGAATCGAGACCGAGACCGAGGTCGAGGCTCCGGCCGCCCCGGTCGTCCGCACCCTCCGTGGTGACCGGCCGATCCAGACCGTTGGCCGCCGCAAGGAGGCCATCGTCCGGGTTCGCATCGTCCCCGGCAGCGGCAAGATCACCTGCAACGGCCGTGAGCTCGAGGCCTACTTCCCGAGCAAGGTGCACCAGCAGCTCATCAAGGAGCCGCTGGTGACCGCCGAGAAGGCCGAGATGTTCGACGTGATCGCGAACCTCCGTGGCGGCGGCACCACCGGCCAGGCCGGCGCGCTGCGCCTCGGCATCGCCCGTGCGCTGATCGTGAACGAGCCGGACGACCGTCCCGCGCTCAAGAAGGCCGGCTTCCTCACCCGGGACGCCCGGGTCAAGGAAAGCAAGAAGTACGGTCTCAAGAAGGCCCGTAAGGCGCCTCAGTACTCGAAGCGCTAATCAGCCTCACCCCCTTGCACGTCTGACGGACGGCCGGGTCCGCCTCCCCCTCGCGTGGTGGCGGTCCCGGCCATTCGCTTTTCCAGTGGTCTGCTCCCCGGAGGTACTCGCGCATGGGCCGGTTGTTCGGCACGGATGGCGTACGTGGACGTGCGAACGCCGACCTGACCCCCGAGTTGGCGCTCGCGGTCGCGGTCGGGGCAGCGCACACCCTGGCCGAGTCCGATCTTGGTCACCGGCCGTTGGCCGTGGTGGGCCGGGACACCCGGGCCAGCGGCGAGATGCTGGAGGCGGCCGTGGTGGCCGGCCTCGCCAGCGCCGGGGCGAACGTGGTCCGGGTCGGGGTACTCCCCACACCGGCGGTCGCGTACCTGGTCGGTGAGGCCAAGGCGGACCTGGGTGTGATGCTCTCCGCCTCGCACAACCCGATGCCGGACAACGGGATCAAGCTCTTCGCGGCCGGCGGACACAAGCTCCCCGACGAGGCCGAACTGAAGATCGAGGCGGCCATCGAGCTGAACGGCTCGGCCGACTGGCACCGCCCCACCGGCGCCGACATCGGGCGGGTGCACGACCTGCTCGACGGCGCCGACCACTACATCCAGCACCTCGTCGGCAGCATCTCCCACCCGCTCGACGGACTCAAGGTAGTGGTGGACTGCGCCAACGGCGCCGCCTCCGACCTGGCGCCGGTGGCGTACCGGGAGGCCGGTGCCGAGGTGATCGCGATCCACGCCGAGCCGGACGGGATCAACATCAACGACGACTGCGGCTCGAACCACCTGGCCAACCTCCAGGCCGCCGTGGTCGAGCACGGGGCGGACCTCGGCATCGCGCACGACGGCGACGCCGACCGGTGCATCGCGGTCACCGCCGACGGTCAGGAGATCGACGGCGACCAGGTCATGGCCATTCTCGCGGTGGCCATGCGCGACGCCGGGACGCTCACCCAGGACACCCTGGTCGCCACCGTGATGAGCAACCTCGGTCTGCGCATCGCCATGTCCCAGCAGGGCATCCGGCTGATCGAAACCAAGGTCGGCGACCGGTACGTCCTGGAGGAGCTGCGCGCCTCCGGCCTCGCCCTCGGCGGCGAGCAGAGCGGGCACATCGTGCTTCCCGAGTTCGCCACCACCGGCGACGGGCTGCTCACCGCCCTCCAGCTCATGTCGCGGATGGCGGAGACCAAGCGCTCCCTCGCCGACCTGGCGTCGGTGATGACGAAGCTGCCGCAGGTGCTGATCAACGTTCCGGTCGAGGACCGCACCGTGGGCGCCGGGGCGTCGTCCGTACTCGCCGCGACCGAGCGGGCCGAGGCGGAGCTGGGCGAAACCGGTCGGGTGCTGCTCCGGCCGTCCGGCACCGAACCGCTGGTCCGGGTGATGGTCGAGGCCGCCACCCAGGAGGTCGCGCAGGCGGTCGCCGAGCGGATCGCGGCCGAGGTACGCCTCGCCAGCCCGGTCGCCGTCGCCTAGCCCCGCACCAGTCGGGTCCCCGACCGGTCCGGTCGGGGTCAGCGGAGCGTACGGAGCCGGCTCACCGCCTCGGTGAGCACCTCGGGGCGCTTGCAGAAGGCGAATCGGACCAGCCGACGCCCGGCGTCGACGTCGTCGTAGAAAACCTGGCTCGGGATCGCCACCACCCCGCACCGTTCGGGCAGCGTACGGCAGAACTCGATCCCGTCCCGGCCACCGAGCGCGCTGATGTCGGTGGTCACGAAGTACGTACCCTCCGCCGCCAGCACGTCGAACCCGGCGTCGGCGAGCCCTGCGCTGAGCTGGTCGCGCCGGGCCTGGTGGGCGGCCCGGAAGTTGTCGAAGTAGCTGTCCGGCAGGGCCAGCGCCACCGCGACCGCCGGTTGGAGCGGGGCACCGTTGACGAAGGTCAGGAACTGCTTGACCCGCTGCACCGCGGAGACCAGCGCGGCGGGGCCGCTGGCCCAGCCGACCTTCCAACCGGTGCAGGAGAAGGTCTTGCCCGCCGACGAGACCCGCAGCGTCCGTTCCGCCATCCCGGGCAGCCCGGCCAGGGGGAGGTGCGGAGTCGCGGAGTCGGTGTAGACGAGATGCTCGTACACCTCGTCGGTGACCGCGTAGGTGTCGTACTCCTGGCAGAGTTCCGCGACCAGGGCCAGCTCGTCGGCGGTGAAGACCTTGCCGGTCGGGTTGTGCGGGGAGTTGAGCAGGACCAGCCGGGTGCGTGGTCCGAACGCGGCGCGCAGCTCGTCGGGGTCGAAGACGTACCGGCCGTCGGCCGCCGGGCGGAGCGTGACCGGCCGGCGGACCGCTCCGGCCAGGGCGATCGAGGCGGCGTACGAGTCGTAGTACGGCTCGAAGCAGACCACCTCGTCACCCGCTTCGCAGAGACCGAGCAGTGCGGCGGCGACGGCCTCGGTGGCGCCGGCAGTGACCACCACCTCACCGTCCGGGTCGTACGAGAGCCCCCAGAACCGGCGCTGGTGCTCGGCGACCGCCGCCCGTAGCGGCGCGATACCGGGCAGCGGCGGGTACTGGTTCTGTCCGGAACGCAGGGCGTCAGCGGCGGCGGCGAGCATCTCCGCCGGACCGTCGGTGTCCGGGAAACCCTGTCCGAGGTTGACCGCGCCGGTGCGTACCGCCAACGCCGACATCTCCGTGAAGATGGTGGTGCCGAAGGCACGCATCCGCTGCACCAGCGGATCGTGGGTGGTGGTGGTCATCCGGCCAGCCTAGGACCGGAAGCCGGTTCAGTCGATGGTCAGCGCGGCGCAGGTCGCGGTCGCGTACGCCCCGCTGGCCTGGTTGCTCACCACCTCCTCGCCGTCCACCGTGATCCGACAGGTGATCTCTCCCGGTTCGGTGCTGGCCCGGGTCGCGAGGACGGTCACCACCCCCGGATCGGGCATGGCGAACTCCACCTGCCACGGCAGGAAGGTGGTGTCGACCTGGCGGGGGAAGTTCGGGTACTCCAGATAGTTGATCTGGACCGGCTCGTCCCCGCTGACCTGGTACGTCACCCGGGTACCGGTGACCCCGGTCGGTCCGACGTCCGGCGGTTGGGCGGTGTCCGGCGCGAGCGGACCGCCGCCCTGCCCGCTCGGCAGCGGGGCGGACGCGGTGCGCCGGTCGTCCACGTCGCGTTGGTGGTGGACCAGAAGTGTCCCGGCCACCCCGACAACGCCACAGAGCAGCGCCGCGAGTACGGCAACGAGGCCAGCGCCGGCGCGTCGGCGTACGGGTTCGGGCGGGCCCGGCCAGGGCACCGGGGGAGTGGTCGGCGCAGCGGTGGCCTGGTGCTCGATCGGGGCGGGCAGGTAGGTCGGCGACGACGGCCGCGCCCACGGCGACAGCTCGGCCAGCGGTGCCGGAGTGGCCTCGGCGGCGCGGGAGGCTTCGGCGGCGGGATCGGCGGCGGGATCGGCGGCGGGATCGGTGGTGGGATCGGCGGCGGGATCGGTGGTGGGGGCGGGTTCGGTGGGCGGCTGCGGTGGTGCCGGTTCGGTCATCGGCTCGCTCCAGGGGCGTCGGTGGCGCCGGTTACGCGGGGCCCGCAGGGCCACTCTCACCGTCCCGGACAGCTGGACGGCCGGCAAGCGACTTGGCGACAACGAGCGATATTGGCCACACGGAGCGCCACGGGCGATACCTGGCGATACTGGCACCGGGATCGTGGCGTATTCCGGCACGCCGTCCGCCAGGCCCGGGACTGCGAGTGGCGTCCCGTTGCTCCCCCGGATTCACCTATTGCTCATAAGAGATGCTTGATAGGTGGGCTTTCGAGCACCCATGCTGAGCGGAGTTCGACTAAGCTCCGGGTTATGTGTGGAATCGTGGGGTACGTCGGCGCCCGCCCGGCGCTGAACATCGTGCTGGACGGGTTGCGGCGACTGGAGTACCGCGGCTACGACTCGGCTGGGGTGGCGATCGTCTGCGACGACGAGTTGCTGACCGAGAAGAAGGCCGGCAAGCTCGCCAATCTGGAGAAGACCCTGGCGGAGCGGGTGAGTGCCGACCCGGACGGCTGCCCTGCCCCGAAGCTCGGTATCGGCGACGGCACCACCGGCATCGGCCACACCCGTTGGGCCACCCACGGCGGGCCGACCGACCGTAACGCCCACCCGCACCAGTCCCGGGACGGCCGGGTCGCCGTCATCCACAACGGCATCATCGAGAACTTCGCCAAGCTTCGGGCCGAGTTGGAGGCCGACGGGGTGGAGTTCGACAGCGACACCGACACCGAGTGCGCCGCCCACCTGCTCGCCGCCGCGCTGGCCGAGTTGCGCGCCGCAGGAGAGCCGGACGGACCGCAACTGCTCGCGGCGGCGATGCGTACGGTCAGCCAGCGGTTGGAGGGCGCGTTCACCCTGCTCGCGGTCGACGCCGCGATTCCCGGCGCGGTGGTCGGCGCGCGGCGCAACTCGCCCCTGGTGGTGGGTCGGGGCGATGGGGAGAACTACCTGGCCAGCGACGTCTCCGCGTTCATCGAGCACACCCGTGAGGCGGTCGAACTTGGTCAGGACCAGGTGGTTCTGATCACGGCGGAGAGCATCGAGATCACCGACTTCGACGGCACCCCGGCGATCGGCAAGAACTTCCACATCGACTGGGACGCCTCGGCCGCCGAGAAGGGCGGCTACGACTACTTCATGCTCAAGGAGATCGCCGAGCAGCCGCAGGCGGTCGCCGACACGCTGCTCGGCCGGCTCACCGAGGGCGGCGAGATCATGCTCGACGAGGTCCGCCTGACCGACCAGGACCTCCGGGACGTGGACAAGATCTTCATCGTCGCCTGCGGTACGGCGTACCACGCGGGGCTGGTGGCGAAGTACGCGATCGAGCACTGGACCCGGATTCCGTGCGAGGTCGAGTTGGCCAGCGAGTTCCGCTACCGCGATCCGGTGCTCGACCGGTCCACGCTGGTGGTGGCGATCTCGCAGTCGGGCGAGACGATGGACACCCTGATGGCGCTCCGGCACGCCAAGGAGCAGAAGGCCCGGGTCCTGGCCATCTGCAACACCAACGGCTCCACCATCCCGCGTGAGTCCGACGCGGTGCTCTACACCCACAGCGGGCCGGAGATCGCGGTCGCGTCCACCAAGGCGTTCCTGACCCAGTTGGTGGCCTGTTACCTGATCGGGCTGCACCTGGCCCAGGTCCGTGGGGTCAAGTACGCCGACGAGGTCGGTGCGGTGGTGGCCCAGCTCCAGGAGATGCCGGGCAAGCTGCGGGACCTGCTCGCCGACATCGAGCCCGTACGTGAGCTGGCGCGGGACCTGAAGTCCGCGCCGACGGTGCTCTTCATCGGACGCCACGTCGGCTACCCGGTGGCGCTGGAAGGCGCACTGAAGCTGAAGGAACTGGCGTACATGCACGCCGAGGGCTTCGCCGCCGGTGAGCTCAAGCACGGCCCGATCGCCCTGATCGACCAGGGCACGCCAGTGGTCTGCGTGGTGCCCTCCCCGGCCGGTCGCGGCATGCTGCACGACAAGATCGTGTCGAACATCCAGGAGGTACGGGCCCGTGGTGCCCGGACCATCGTGATCGCCGAGGAGGGCGACACCGCCGTCCTGCCCTATGCCGACCACCTGATCACGGTGCCGCGTACGCCGACCCTGCTCGCCCCGCTGGTCACCACGGTCCCGTTGCAGGTGCTCGCCTGCGAGATCGCGGCAGCCCGGGGGCACGACGTCGACCAGCCGCGCAACCTGGCCAAGTCGGTCACCGTCGAGTGAGCCGGCGCGACCCGGTCTGAACTGTCCCGGACCGGCTCCCGGCGCTCGTGCCCGGGGTGGACCGCCCACGCGGACCGCCCACGTGTTCGGTACGGGCGCCGGGCCGGTGCGGAACACGGAACACCTAACGGGCCCGACCGTCGAGGGTGATCCGGGCGATCGAGTCCAGCGCCGGGTTGCCGGCGTTCCAGTAGCCGGTGTGACCGTCCGTCCCCGCGCCGAACACCCGGGCACCGAAGTCGGCTCCGCTCGGGTCGGCGCCGAACCAGAGGTCCTCGGCCGGACGGCCCCACGCGATCATCGCGCCAACGCCGGGCAGTACGCCGCTGACGGCGAGGCGCCCGAGCAACTCGACCGGACCCGCGGCGTGCCGAATCACGTCGTCACCCGCGGTGCCGGCCCAGACCCGGTCCGGCGGCAGGTGCAGATCGGCGGCCCGGTCGACGCCGACGCCGGGCGAGCCGATGAATACCACCTGGTCGGCCGCGATGCCGTGATCGCGTGCCGTCGTCCCGACCACCAGCGACCCATAGCTGTGGCCGAGCACGGTCTGCCGGGCCGGCGGCCCTTCGTGGGTGGCGCGCAGCCCCTCCTGGAAGCTGTGCAGGGCCGGCCCGGCGTCGTGGGCCTGCCGGGGGTGGAGCGCCTGGTCGAGGAAGTCCGGTGCGTCGTAGTCGAGCCAGAGCACCACGGCGGTCCGTTCGGTCGGTGCCAGGTCGGCGCAGCGGGCCGCCATCAGCTCGGCCCGGCCCAGTTCCCCGGCGATGGTGGGCAGGTCGGTGGTCATTCCCGGCACGTACGTCAGCACGTTCTCCGCCTGGTCGGGGTCGCCGAGCGCGACGACCGCGCGCCCGTCGCCGGCCGGGTCCAGGCCGAGCAGGTAGGCACGGGGACCGGTGTCGGCGACGAGCCGGTCACCGAGCACGTCGAACCCGGCGAGCGTCCGTTCGATCCGGGCGAGTTCGACCGCCACCGCCGGGGTGATCCGGCCGCTCAGCAGGGCGGAGCGTTCGGCCAGCAGCGTCCCCCGCTGGCGTTCGAGCAACAGCCGGTTCGCCTGGTCCCGATCGCCCACCGGCACCCCGTCCAGACGTCCGACCAGGGCCGGCTCGTGCGCCACCAGCCACCGCCGCTGCGCCGGGGTGAGCCCGGCCCACCAACGTCGCACCACCGCCGGATCGCTGCCCGGTGGCGGAGGGCCGGCCGGCGGCGCGGTGGCCCAGCCGGCGCCCGCCCCGGCGGCCAGGTCGGCCAGCCGCCGGGCCGCCTCGCGGTCCGCCGTCGTCGCCAGTTCCAGTGCCGCCGCTATCCCGGCCGCGATCTCCGGCACGGCCGCCGGCTCCGGCCCGCCCGGCTGCCGCGTCGCGGTCGGGTCGCGGCGGTCCGGCTGCGCCGCCGGGTCCGCTGACGCCACGCCACGCCGGTCCACCCGTACGCCCCGGCTGGCGGCGTCGCGGACGGTCGCGTCCAGCATCGCCTTGGCGGTGCTGATCCGGGCCGCGTATTCGGTGAGGATCTGCTCGACCTCGATGAAGACCGGCCGGCTGCCGACGAGTTCGCTCGCGAGCCCGTGCAGCCGCCGGTCGGCCGCCTGTCCGGCCGGGCCGGCCCAGCCGGCACGCAGTTCGGCGGCGGTCCCGGTCACCTCGGCGACCCGTCGGTCGGTCAGTCCGGCCACACCCCGCCAGGTGGCACCGGCCGCCCGCCAGGCCGCCGGATCGGCCGACCAGAGCTGTGCGTACCCGATCACGGGTTCACCGTCCAGCGCTGAGCCGGGTCGCGGCCCGGTCGTCGGCGGCGTCGTAGCCGTCGGCGGCGGCACGCAGCCCGTCGGCGGTCTGCGCGGTCCGGCCGCCGATCTCCGCGAACCATTCGTGGACGGCCGACTCGAGCCCCGACAGGGCCGACGCGGCGGCCCATCCTGGCGCCGGAACCAGTAGCGCCGCCCCGGCCGCGCCGCCGGCCGGCCCGTGGCCGAGCCGGTATCCGGTGCCGACGAGGCGGTCGGCCGCCCCACGCAGCTCCCCGGTCCGCACCTGGACTAGATCGTCGTGCATGCCTGCCCCCAAACCGACGTCGATGCGACGGACGCTAGGCGGTGTCGTCGCTGCTCGGAAGCCCTGTGGACAACCGGGCGGGTACGTGCCCGCCGGTTGTCCACAGGGGTTGTCCGGCAAGAGGCCGGGAGCTAATCTGCGCGCCCAGGTGAGCCGGCTAGGGTGGGACGGTGATCGTCGCAGTCGGCATCGACGTGGTCCTCGTCGACCGGTTCACCCGTGCGCTGGCGCGTACGCCGCTCCTGGCCGACCGGTTGTTCACGGAGGCCGAGCGGTTCACCGGGTCCGGCAACCCACGCTCGCCGGAATCGCTCGCCGCCCGTTTCGCCGCGAAGGAGGCGGTGGCGAAGGCGCTCGGCGCCCCTGCCGGCCTGCACTGGCACGACTGCGAGGTGGTCGCCGACCCGGACGGCAGGCCCTGGCTGACCGTCTCCGGCACGGTCGCCGCCGTCGCCGCCGAACGCGGCGTCAACCGGTGGCACCTCTCGTTGTCACACGACGGTGGCATCGCGTCGGCGATGGTGGTGGCGGAGCGGTAGCTCCGGGCGGACCGCCGTACCTCCGAGAGATGGGGGTGGGGACGGCGCGACGGCCTTGCGCGGCGCGACGGCGAAAACGAGCGGAGGGTACGGCGATGAGCGGACGGGTGGGCCGGGCGCGACCGGCGCGGACCGGGCGGGTGACCAGGTGAAGCCGGCCTGGCGGGTGTCGGACGTACGACGGGCGGAGGCCGCCCTGATGGCGACCCTGCCACCGGGCACGCTGATGCAACGTGCCGCCGCCGGACTGGCCCGCCGGTGCGCGTTGCTCCTCGACGAGCGGGGCGGGGTGTACGGCGCCGCCGTGCTGCTGCTCGTCGGCTCCGGTGACAACGGCGGGGACGCGCTCTACGCCGGCGCCCGGCTCGCCGCGCGGGGAGCGGCGGTCCGGGCCCTGCTGCTCGACCCGGACCGGGCACACCATGGCGGACTCGCCGCGTTTCGGGCCGCCGGTGGTCGTACCGTCGAGAATCTGCCGGACCGGGCCGACCTCGTCCTGGACGGGATCGTCGGGATCGGGTCCAGCGGAGGGCTGCGCGAACGGGCCGCCCGACTGGTCGCCCGGCTCGCCGGGCTGCGCGGCCGGGCCGGGCGGCGGGCGGTGGTGGTCGCGGTGGACGTACCCAGCGGAGTCGAGGTGGACACCGGGCACGTGGCGCCCACGAACGACGGCAGCGGGGCGGTGACCGCCGACGTGACCGTCGCGTTCGGCGCGCTGAAACCGGCACTCGTGGTGGGGCCTGCGGCGGTCCGGGCCGGGCAGGTCGAGCTTGTCGACATCGGTCTGGAGCCGTGGCTGCGGGGCAGTCCGGCGCTGCACGTCACCGAGTGGTCGGACGTGTTCGACTGGTGGCCGTGGTCCGGTCCGGAGTCGGAGAAGTACAGCCGGGGCGTGGTCGGGGTGGCGACCGGTTCGGCGACGTACCCGGGCGCGGCGGTGCTCTCCGTCGGCGGTGCGCTGGCCGGGCCCACCGGTCTGGTCCGCTACGCCGGCAGCGCCCGCGAGGAGGTGCTGCGTCAGCATCCGTCGGTGATCGCCACCGGGCGGGTGGCCGACGCCGGCCGGGTACAGGCGTGGGTCTGCGGCTCCGGGCTCGGCACCGGGGAGTCGGCCGCCGCCGAGTTGCGCTGCGTACTCGCCGCGCCGGTGCCGGCGATCCTGGACGCCGACGCGTTGACCCTGCTGGTCGACGGGTCGATGGCGGAGCGGCTGCGGCAGCGGGACGCGCCGATCGTGATCACCCCGCACGATCGGGAGTTCGCCCGGCTCTGCGGGGAGACACCGGGCGAGGACCGGGTCGGCGCGGCGCTGCGGCTGGCCGCCTGGATGGACGCGGTGGTGCTACTCAAGGGCGACCGTACGGTGGTCGCCACCCCGGACGGCCGGGCGGTGGTCAATCCCACGGGTACCTCGGCACTCGCCACCGGAGGCACCGGTGACGTGCTCTCCGGCCTGCTCGGGTCGCTGCTCGCCGCGGGGCTGCCGGCGGACCGGGCCGCGATCATGGCCGCGTACCTGCATGGACTGGCCGGACGGGAGGCGGCCCGGCGGGGGCCGGTCACCGCGCCCGACGTGGTCACCGCGCTGCGGGAGGTGGTCCCGCGCTGAGCGGGCCCCGGGACCGCGCGGCGACCTGACCGGTGTTGCCGGCCGGTTGTCCGGTCCCCATCCTGATCCTCATCAGTAGTCTGGCCTCATGTGGCAGGCTGAACTGCGTGTCGATCTTGACGCTATCCGGGAGAACGTGTCCCGGCTGCGCGCCGGGACGGACGCCGAGTTGATGGCGGTGGTGAAGGGGGACGGGTACGGCCACGGCATGTTGCCGGCGGCGTACGCGGCGCTGGACGCCGGAGCCGACTGGCTCGGTGTCTGCACCCTGGACGAGGCGCTGACCCTACGTCGGTCCGGGATCACCGCGCCGGTGCTGGCCTGGTTGCTTCCGCCCGGGGTGCCGCTGCACGAGGGGCTGGTGGCCGGTGTCGACCTCGGCGCGGCCAGCCTGGACCAGCTCGGCGAGATGATCACCGCGAGCCGGTTCGCCGGGCGCCCGGCCCGGGTCCATGTCAAGATCGACACGGGCCTCTCCCGGGGTGGTGCGACCATCGACGACTGGCCGGCGCTGATCGAGGCGGCGGCCAAGGCCGAGGCCGACGGGTTGATCGAGGTCGTCGGGGTGTGGAGTCACTTCGTCCACGCCGACGCCCCCGGCCACCCCACGGTCGACCGGCAACTCGCCGTCTTCCACGAGGCGCTCGCCCTCGCCGAGCGGGTCGGGATCCGCCCCCGCTACCGGCACCTGGCCAACTCCGCCGCCACCCTCACCCGCCGGGACACCCACTTCGACCTGGTCCGGCCCGGCGTCTCCGTCTACGGCCTCTCGCCGATCGCCGGCGAGCAGTACGGGCTCCGCCCGGCGATGACCGCACGCGCCCGGGTGATGCTGACCAAGCGGGTGCCAGCCGGCACCGGCGTCTCGTACGGCCACACCTACTTCACCGAACGCGAGACCACCCTGGCCGTGGTGCCGCTCGGTTACGCCGACGGAGTGCCCCGGCACGCCTCCAACGCCGGTCCGGTCCAGGTCGCCGGAGGGATACGCCGGGTCGCGGGCCGGGTCTGCATGGACCAGTTCGTGCTCGACTGCGGAGACGACCCGGTGGCCGCCGGCGACGTGGTTACCCTCTTCGGTGACGGGACCGACGGCGCACCCACCGCCGACGACTGGGCCGAGGCCGCCGACACGATCAACTACGAGATCGTGACCCGGTTCGGGGGCGTCCGGGTGCCCCGGGTCTACGACGGGGCACCGGTTCCGGTCGCGCCGCCGTCCGCCACCCCCCTCGCCGGTGCCGCCGAGGCGGTGTCCGTGACGCCCGAGGTGTCCCGATGAGCCGAGCGGGTATCCGGGGCAGGCTGAGCCGGGGCGTACCCCGTTCGGGGCTGGCCAGGGCGGCCGGGATCGTCGGCGCGGCGGTCGGTGTCGCGGTGGCCGGGGTGGCCGCCGGACTGGCCGCCGAACGGGCGGTGGTACGCCGTGCCAAGGCGGTACCGGACGACCCGTACGCGGAGGAGGATTTCGGCGAGTTGCCGTACGACAGCGCGTGCACCGTCGAGACGGCCGACGGCACCGACATCCACGTGGAACTGGTCGAGGTGACCGATCCGGACGCCCCGCCCCGGCCGACCGTGGTCTTCGTGCACGGCTTCTGCCTCGACATGGGCACCTTCCACTTCCAGCGCAAGGCGGTCGCCGAGCGCGGGGAGCACCGCCTGGTCTTCTACGACCAGCCCGGTCACGGCCGCTCCGGCAAGCTCGAAACGGGCGAGTACGAGCTGCCCGCGCTTGGCGAGACGCTCCGGTCGGTCATCGACCAACTGGTGCCGGAGGGCCCGCTTGTGCTGGTGGGGCACTCGATGGGCGGTATGACCATCATGGCGTTCGCCGAGCGGTATCCGGAGATGTTCGACAGCAGGGTCGTCGGTACCGTGCTGATGGCCACCTCCGGCGGACTGCTGGAGGAGACGAAGATCGGCCTGCCGGCCATCATCGGGCGGCTCGGCACCCCGCTCCTGCCGCTGGTCAACAACGCCACCAAGCTCACCGGCGGCATGATCGACCGGGCCCGGAAGGCCTCCGCCAACATGGCCTGGCTGCTCACCCGCCGGTACGGCTTCGGCACCTCGAACCCGAGCCCCGCGCTGGTGTCGTACGTCGAACGGATGAACGCCGGCACCTCGGCCGAGACCGTCGCCCGCTACCTGCGGACGCTCTACACCCATGCCCGCTACCCGGCCCTGACGGCGCTGAAGAACACGCCGACCCTGGTCATCGTCGGCGACCAGGACATGATCACTCCGGTGACCCACTCGGAGGAGATCCTGCGCCGGCTGCCCGACGCCGAGTACGTCAAGGTCCCCGACGGGGGCCACGTGGTGATGCTCGAGCACGCGGACGAGGTCAACGCGGCCCTGCTCGACTTCCTTGACAGACTGGCCCGATGAACGTGGTTGACCCGACCGTCCCGGCGGCCCCGAACGCCCCGGTGTTTCCCATCGTCGAACTTTCCACCGTGGAGGAGACCCGGGCCTTCGGGCGACGGCTCGCCGCCCTGCTGCGCGCCGGGGACCTGCTGGTGCTCACCGGGCCGCTCGGCGCGGGGAAGACCGCGCTGACCCAGGGGATCGGTGCCGGCCTCGGGGTGATCGGCGACGTCACCTCACCCACCTTCGTGATCGCCCGGGTGCACCGCCCCGGGCCGGCGAGCGGCCGACCGGCGCTGGTGCACGCCGACGCGTACCGCCTCGGTGACGCGGTCGACCCGCGGGCCGAGATCGACGACCTGGACCTCGACGCGTCGGTGGACGACGCGGTCACCGTGGTCGAGTGGGGCGAGGGCATGGTCGAGCAGTTGGTCGACGCGCACCTGCGGGTCCGGATCGACCGGCGGGACGACGACTCCCGGCTGATCGAGCTGGTTCCGGTCGGTGGAGACTGGGTCGACCGTCTAGCCACCCTCTCCTGAGCCTCTCACTGCCCCTTCCGCCCGCCGCTGTTCCCACCGGCGCGGGTTAACAAGGGGCCCTTCCTATGCCAGATGCGATAACAAGGGGCCCTTCCTTACTCGCGTGCTGTCGTAGGGGGCTTTTAGAGTGCGGGCGAGCGTTTGACCGATCCCGGAAGGTTGCCGATGACCCTCGATCTGCCCGCCCTGCTCCCGTCGGAGTGGCGCACCGTGCTGGAGCCGCACCTGGACCCGGCCCGCACCGCCGAACTGGCCGAGTTCGTGGCCGACGAATACGCCACCCAGACCGTCTTCCCGCCGGTCGAGGATCTCTTCTCGGCCTACCGGCTCTGCGCGCCGCAGGACTGCCGGGTGCTGATCCTGGGGCAGGACCCCTACCACAAGGCGGGTCAGGCCCACGGGCTGAGTTTCAGCGTCCGGGAGGGGGTGTCGGTCCCGCCGTCGTTGCGCAACGTCTTCAAGGAACTGGCCGAGGACCTGAGTGTGCCGGCGCCGCGTGGCGGCAACCTCTCCGGCTGGGCGGCCCAGGGGGTGCTGCTGCTCAACGCCGTACTCACGGTCCGGCAGGCCACCCCGGGCTCGCACGCGAACAGGGGCTGGGAGGCGTTCACCGACGCCACCATCCGGGCTCTGGACGCCCGCTCGGAGCGGGTGGTCTTCCTGCTCTGGGGCGGTTACGCGCGCAAGAAGCGGGAGCTGATCACCAACCCGGCGCACGTGGTGCTGGAGGCGGGCCACCCCAGCCCGATGAACCCGCGCGGGTTCCTCGGCAGCCGTCCGTTCAGCGCGGCGAACAAGGCGCTCGCCGACGCTGGCCTGCCCACCATCGACTGGGAGCGGACCGCCGCCTGACCCCGTTCGGATCGGCGGCCGTGCACCGGCCGGGCCGTGACGGGCGGTAATCGGGGTCGGGCTAGGGTTCTTGGGTGCTCGTACTCGTGGTGGACTCGTCGACCCCGGCGGTGACCGCGGCGCTGGCGGAGGTGACGGCCGACCGGGTCGTGCTCCGCGCCGAGCGTCGCACGGTCGACGCCCGTGCCCACGGTGAACTGCTCGCCCCGCAGATCGAAGCGGTGCTGGCCGAGGCCGGTGCGCGTCCGACCGATCTGGCCGCGATCGTCGCCGGGCTCGGCCCCGGGCCGTTCACCGGCCTGCGGGTCGGCCTGGTGACCGCGGCGACCATGGGCCAGGTGCTCGCCATTCCGACCTACGGTGTCGGTTCCCTCGACGCGCTCGGTCGGGAGGCCGTGCTCGGGGCAGCGGCGGCGCCGGGCCAGGAGGCCGGCACCGGTCGACGTGTGCTGGTCGCCTCCGACGCCCGTCGCCGGGAGATCTACTGGGCGCTCTTCGACGCCGCCGGTGAGCGGGTGGCCGGACCGGCCGTCGACGCGCCCTCGGCGGTCGCCGGGCGGATGGCCGAGCTGGGCGCGACGGTCGCGGTGGGCGAGGGCGCCCAGCGGTACGCCGACACGCTGGCCCTGCCGCTGCTGCCCGAACCGACGTACCCGTCGCCGTACGCGCTGGCCGAACTCGCCGCCGAGCGGATCCGCGCCGGTGCGCCCGGCGAGCCACTGGTCCCGCTCTACCTGCGGCGCCCGGACGCGGTGGCGGCGACGGTGCACAAGTCGGTGCTGCCGTGATGCTGACCCGGTTCCGCTGGTGGCACATCGACGACGTGCTGACGATCGAGGCCGACCTGTTCGGTGCCGAGCAGTGGACGCCGGGCATGTTCTGGAGCGAGCTGGCGAGCGGGCACCACTACCTGGTGGCGCTGGACGACGAGGGCGTGCTGATCGGCTACGCCGGGCTGGCGGTGACGCCGGACGAGGCGTGGGTGCAGAACATCGCGGTCCGCCGGGACGCCCAGCGCGGCGGTGTCGGACGTGCCCTGCTGGAGGCGTTGCTCGCCGAGGCGGCCCGGCGCGGCGTACCCAGGACGATGCTGGAGGTGGCGGTGGACAACGCCGGTGCCCAGAAGCTCTACGCGGCGTACGGCTTCGAGCCGGTCGGCGTCCGCCGTGGCTACTACCAACCGAGTAACACCGACGCGCTGGTGATGATGCGAGATGGCTGACGAGCCGCTGATCCTGGGGATCGAGACCTCCTGCGACGAGACCGGGGTCGGGATCGTACGCGGCCACACCCTGCTCGCCGACGCGCTGGCGTCCAGTGTCGACCAGCATGCCCGGTTCGGTGGGGTGGTGCCGGAGGTGGCCAGCCGGGCGCACCTGGAGGCGATGGTGCCGACCATGCAGCGGGCGCTGGACGACGCGGGTGTGACCCTGGCCGACATCGACGCGATCGCGGTCACCGCCGGCCCGGGTCTGGCCGGGGCGCTGTTGGTGGGGGTGGCCGCGGCGAAGGGCTACGCGGTCGCCGCGGACAAACCGGTGTACGGGGTGAACCACCTCGCCGCCCATGTCGCGGTCGACACCCTGGAGCACGGCCCGTTGCCGGAGCCGGCGATCGCCATGCTGGTCTCCGGTGGCCACTCGTCGTTGTTGCTGGTGGACGACCTGGCGACCGGGGTCACCCCGCTCGGGGCGACCATCGACGACGCCGCCGGTGAGGCGTTCGACAAGGTGGCGCGGCTGCTCGGCCTGCCGTTCCCGGGCGGACCGCCGATCGACCGGGAGGCGCGGGCCGGCGACGCCTCGGCGATCCCCTTCCCGCGTGGACTGACCGCGCCGAAGGACCTCGCCGCGCACCGGTTCGACTTCTCCTTCTCCGGGCTCAAGACCGCGGTCGCTCGTTGGGTGGAGGCCCGTCAGCGGGCGGGTGAGCCGGTGCCGGTCGCCGACGTGGCCGCCTCGTTCCAGGAGGCGGTCTGTGACGTGCTGACCGCCAAGGCGATCGACGCCTGCCGCAGCCGGGGCATCGAGACGTTGGTGATCGGTGGCGGTGTGGCGGCCAATTCGCGGCTGCGGGTGCTGGCCGAGGAGCGCGCGGCGAAGTACGGCATCAGGGTGCGGGTGCCCCGACCCAAGCTCTGTACGGACAACGGGGCGATGGTGGCGGCGCTCGGCTCGCATCTGGTGGCCGCCGGGGTCGCGCCGAGCCGGCTCGACCTTCCCGCCGACTCCGCCCTGCCGCTGACCGTGGTGAGCGTGTAGTCGATCCTGGTCGAGCGGGTCTTCGATCGTGGTGGGCGTGTAGTCTGCCGGCGGCATCGGAGCCGTTCGATCAGATCGTCGCCCGGGTGGGCTCGTGGCGGCACGCCGGAAAGAGGGAACGGAGATGGCGGACGTGATCGTGCGGATGTGGGAGGCGCGGGCGGAGCCCGCCGGATTCGCCGACCTGATCGCCTGGGTCACCGAGGATGCGCTGCCCGACTTCGATCATCACCCGCTGCACATGTCGAGTGAGGTCTTCTCCTCCACCGACCACCGGCTCGTGGTGATTTCCAAGTGGCGGGGGAGCCCGCTCGATCTGCCCGACCCGCCTGCCCGGTTGGTGGCACGCCCACCGCACGTGTGGGATTTCGCTCAGGTCGACCGCTGACCTGACCCCCTCGCCCGACCGGTCCTCATCCCTGTTTTGCCTGGTCAGTGGGGTTTTGGGGGTGTGTAGTCGAGGCCCCTGACCGGCGCAGGCGATCTTGTTACGGCACTGTCGCCGAGCGGAATCTTGACGCCGGGGGCGGCTGATGGGCAACAATGGATGGCAAGGAGGGGAGTATTCCCCGACGGTGGTGTCGTCAGCACGGCGGACGCCCGACTCAGTCGGGCCGAAACCCGGCGCCATCGGTCACCCCATGGGGCTAAGCTCCCGCGGCTCGGTGGCGGAAAAGACCTCCGACAGTCACCAGAGTCGACATCATCAACCGTTCCTGCCCCAGAGTCGGGTCAGGTCAGCCGGTGATGTCCTGTGCCTGCCGGAGGATTTAGATGGACGTTTCCGCCCTGACCTGGATCATCACGCTTGTCGTGCTGGTCGGTGTACTCCTGCTCGACCTGTTGATCATCGGTCGGCGACCGCACGAGCCGAGCATCCGGGAGTCGAGCCTCTGGGTCGGCTTCTACGTCGTACTCGCCCTGTTGTTCGGGTTGGGGGTCTGGGCCACCTCGGGCGGGAGGTTCGCCGGTGAGTTCTACATCGGCTGGTTGACCGAGTACAGCCTCTCGATCGACAACCTCTTCGTATTCGTCGTGATCATGGGGCGGTTCGCCGTACCCCGGCAGTACCAGCAGACCGTACTGCTGATCGGTATCGTGCTCGCCCTGCTGATGCGGGGCGGCTTCATCGCCGCCGGCTCGGCGTTGGTCTCCCAGTTCTCCTGGGTCTTCTACATCTTCGGCGCCTTCCTGGTCTACACCGCGATCAGCTTCCTCAAGCAGGGCGAGATGGACGCGGCGGACGTCAAGGAGAACGCGCTGGTCCGGTGGAGCCAGCGGCACCTACCACTGTCGAACTCCTTCAACGGCACCCGCCTGACCGTTCAGAGCGAGACCGGTCGTCGGCTCTTCACCCCGATGCTGCTCGTGCTGATCGCGATTGGCACCACCGACCTGATCTTCGCGCTCGACTCCATTCCGGCGATCTTCGGCGTGACCAAGGAGCCGTACCTGGTCTTCACCGCCAACGTCTTCGCGCTGATGGGGCTGCGGCAGCTCTACTTCCTGCTCGGCGGGCTGCTCGACCGGCTGGTCTACCTGAACATCGGGCTGGCGGTCGTACTCGGTTTCATCGGGGTCAAGCTGGTGCTGGAGGCGCTCGCCGACAACAGCCTGCCGTTCATCAACGGCGGCGAACATGTCGGCTGGGCACCGCACATCCCGATCTGGCTCTCCCTCACCGTCATTCTCGGTTCGCTGACCATCGCTACCGTGGCCAGCCTGCTCAAGGCATCGAAGGACCGCCGCAAGGAACTGGCCGACGTCGGCTCGCACTGACGGTCGGTAGGCGAGCGGTAGCCGTACGCCCCGCGTCGGGCCCGTCCGGATGGTCATCCATCCGGGCGGGCCCGCGTCGCGTACGGAAGGAGTTCTCCGGCGACCGGTGGCTCGACAACACGGGCGACGGCGACCAGGATTGATTCCGGTCGTTCGAACCCGACCCACGAACGGGGAGTGGAAGATGTCGACGAGCGCTGCGGTCAACCCATTCGCATCCGCCAAGGCCGACCTGCACGAGGTGCTCGCCAACCTGCGCCGGGACCGTCCGGTGATGGAGATGACCCTGCCCACCGGCGCCACCGCCTGGCTGGTCACCCGGTACGAGGACGCACAGCGGGCGTTGACCGACCCCAAGCTCGGCAAGACCACCTCGGCTGGTGGATTCAGCTACCGGGACATGGTGCCGCCGGACGTGGCGAGCGCCGTCAGTCGACACATGCTCACGATCAACCCACCCGACCACACCCGGATCCGCCGGCTCGTCTCCGGCGCGTTCACGGCACGACGGGTGGCCGCGTTCCGGCCCCGGATCGAGGAACTGTCGGAGCGGCTGCTGGACGAGATGGAGGGTAGCGACCGGCTGGACCTGATCGACAGCTTCGCGTTCCCGCTGCCGATCCAGGTGCTCTGCGAACTGCTCGGCGTACCGAGCGAGGACCAGGCGAGCTTCCGTCGCTGGTCCGACGCGATCGTCACCGGCGGGGTGAACCCGGCCGGGCTGCCGCCCGCCCTGATCGCGATCGTCGCGTACATCCGGGAGTTGCTCGCGGCCAAGCGCGAGCGCCCCGCCGACGACCTGCTCTCGGGGCTGATCGAGGCGCGGGACAACGACGACCGGCTCACCGACGACGAGCTGATCTCGATGGTCTACCTCTTCCTCATCGCCGGGCACGAGACCACGGTCAACCTCATCGGCAACGGGACACTCCTGCTGTTGGCCGAACCGGAGCGCTGGGCCCGGGTGGTGGCCGAACCGGAGCTGATCCCGAACGCCGTCGAGGAACTGCTGCGGTACGAGGGACCGGTGCAGAGCAGCACCTTCCGTACCGCCATGGCGCCGACCGAGATCGGTGGACAGGCCATCCCGGAGGGCGCCTTCGTGCTGGTCTCGCTTCTGTCGGCGAACCGGGACGGCGACCGGTTCGCCAACGCGGACCAGCTCGACCTGGACCGTCCGGTGACCCCGAACCTGGCCTTCGGGCACGGCATCCACTACTGCCTCGGCGCCCCACTGGCCCGGTTGGAGGGACAGATCGCGTTCCACGCCCTGACCCGCCGGTTCCCGAAGATGCGGCTGGCGGTGCCGGTCGAGGAGATCGCGTGGCGGCCGGGCATGCTGCTGCGCGGGCTGACCGCGCTACCGGTGATCCCCGGCTGAACCGACCTCGGTGGGCGGCCCGCCACTGTCGTCCTCGGGCGTCGCGGGGCGGCGGTCGCGAGCGGGCCCCAGGATCTCGTCGGCGTCGACCCGGGCGGCCTGCCGGATCTCCTCGGCCTCCCGGCGGGCTTCGGTGCGATAGTCGTTTGCCTGTTCCTCGGCGAGCCGGAGGATCTGCTCGACCCGGGTCCCGAGCCCGGCCAGGGTGGGCCGCTTGTCGTCGCGGTCCGAGCGTCGGTTGGCGGATCCGTCGTCCGCCGGTGCGCCGAGCGAGGTCTCCTTCCTCACGGGTACGAGGAACAGGGCCAGCCCCACTATCAGGGCCGCCCAGGCGTACCGGTGGGCAGCGCCGTCCGTGAGAGCCCCGAGACTGAGGCCGAGCCCGATTCCGAGCACGGCAAGAGCCAGTTTTCTGGACATGACACTCCCTCGTGTCGTCTGGAGGATTCAGCGTCTCTCACCGGTGCCACTGTCGGGCATGGCGTCGGGGCCGGATAGGGCCGCGCGATGTGATCCGTGCCGCTGTGCGGCGCTGCGGTACAACCAACCGGGATCCCGATCACCTTGACTCTCGGAGTCCACAGGAGGGATCGCGGCGTGCAGGAAGAGCTGGAGCAGGAGTACGTCGAATTCGTCACCAGCCGGCTGGCCCGGATGCAGCGGATCGCGTACCTGCTCTGTGGCGACGCCCACCGTGCGGATGATCTTGTGCAGCAGACCTTCACGACGCTCTACGTGCAGTGGCGTCGGGTACGCGCGGTTGAGTACCCGGACGCGTACGTGCGGACCATGCTCGTGCGCGCGTTCCTCAGCGAACGGCGGCTGGTCTGGTCGACCCGGGTCGAGCTGACCGATTCAGTGCCGGAACGGGTCTCGGTCGACGAATCGGGAATCGAGGACCGGGCCGTGCTGCGGGCCGCGTTGAGCCAGGTGCCGAAGCGGCAGCGAGCCGTCCTCGTCCTGCGTTTCCTCTGTGACCTGTCGGTCGACGAGGTGGCCGAACTGCTGGGTTGCTCGCCGGGCACGGTCAAGAGCCAGACCTCGCACGGGTTGGCGGCGCTGCGGCGTCAGCTCGGCGCGGAGACGCTCGCCGCCTGGCATTCGCGGGGTGTGGAAGGGGAGCGGGTAGTTGCGCCAGTCTGACGACGAAACAGCCCGTCGGCTGCTGGAGATCCTGGCCGAGGAACCACTGCCGCCGTCCCGGGTGAACATCGCCGCCCTGGTACAGGTCGGCCGGCGCCGGGCCCGAGCGCGCCGGTTGATCGGCCTCAGCGGGGCGGTGGTGGTGACGGTGGCCGCACTCGCCGTCGTACCGGTGCTGGCGGACGTGGCGACCCGCGAACGGCCGGCACCGGCGGACGAGCCGGTCGCGCAGGCGTCCGCGCAGCCGGACCCGGTCGAGCCGACGAGTTGTCAGCCGGCGCCACTTCCCGTCCCGGCCGACACGCTCAGCAGTCAGGTCCTCGGCGGTGACCCGAGCGGGCGCTACCTGGTGGGTACGGCCACCGGCGGCAACCAGCGGACCTCGGTGCTGCGCTGGGACGACGGCCGGTTGCAGGTGCTCGACATACCGGTGACTGATCCGGCCCATCTGGCGGTCAACTCGCGTGGGGACGTGGCCGGGGACGGCTACTTCCCCAAGAAGCTGGGCGGTCAGGCGCGCGCGTGGACCTACCGGGACGGTAGGTTCGCCGACCTTCCCGCCGTCTCCGGGCCGCCGGTCGCGGTCGTGGGCATCAACGAGCGGGGCGACGTCCTCGGCACGATCAGCGGTGCGATGCCGCTGGTCAGGGTGAGCCCGGAGGCGAAGCAGGGCTCGGTCGAGGCCACCGCCGGTCCGCCGAACGCTTCCACCGCTCATCAGCCGAACGTTCCAGCGGTGCCCAACGCGGCGGAGCAGACGAAGCTGGTTCAACCGGTGGTCTGGCCGGGGGACCAGCCCGACGCCGTACGGTCGTTGCGGCTGCCGGAGAGCCTGATGGTGGTGAACGTACAGGCGGTGGACGACACCGGCACGGTCATCGGCACGGGCAGATCGCTCGCGGGTTCCCCGGTCGGTGCCTCTGGGGCCATCGCGATGCGCGGCCTGATCTGGGCGCCGGACGGGTCGGTACGGGAACTGGCGGCGCCGTCCGGACACGGCCCCGACACCTTGGCCCGTTCCGTTCGGGGCGACTGGGTGGTCGGGGCGTACCAGAGTTCGGCCGAGCCCACCGTGGGAGCCCGCTGGAACCTGCGTACCGGCGAGGTGAGGCCGATGGCGCTGAAGTACATGACCGGGGTCAACCGGGCCGGTTGGGCGGCCGGCTACGTGCTGGACGAGCGGGAACGGCAGGCCCCGGCGGTCGCGTTCGACCAGCGGATCATGGTGCTGCCGATCCCGGCGAAGTTCGACCGGAACGAGGGGGAGCCGATCACCGTCACGATCAGCGACGACGGCCGGCAGATCGGCAGCGTGCTCCGTACGAAGGGCCGGCCGATGAGCGTCGCGTTCCGCTGGACCTGCACCTGAGGTTGCGGTGTAAGGAAGGGCCCCTTGTTAACGCTATGCGTTAACAAGGGGCCCTTCCTTACATGCGATGCGCTTGCAAAGAACTCTTTGCAAGGCTAGCTTTGCAAACATGTCTGAGGATCGGATCCGGCTCGATCCCCGTTCGCTGCGCGGCATCGCCCACCCGCTACGGGTACGGATGCTCGGTCTGCTGCGGGAGCACGGGCCGGCGACTGCCACGGGGCTCGCCGAACGACTCGGCCAGTCGACCGGGGCCACCAGCTACCACCTACGTCAACTCGCCCTGTACGGCTTCGTGGTCGAGGACCCGGAACGCGGAGTGGGACGGGAACGCTGGTGGCGGGCGGCTCACCGGTTGACCACACTCGACTCGGAGACCATCGCCCGCGCGCCCGCCGAAGCCGAGGCGTACGTACGGGCGGTCGCGGCGAGCTACGCCGACCAGGTCGAACGGTGGCTGGGCGAGGGTGCCACCACCGACCCGGCCTGGATCGCGACCAGCACGCTCAGCAACTGGCGGTTCCGCCTGACCCCGGAAGAGGCGGCGCAACTGCACGCCGAGGTCTTCGCCCTGGCCGAACGGTACCGCCGGGACGGTTCGGATGTTGCGGCGCCGCCCGGAGCCGAACCGGTGGTACTCCAGGTGCAGTTGATGCCCTTCGTGCGGAGGGCCGACGAGAGTGGTGCTCGGGCCCCGGGGGCCGACGGGGGAGATGCGCCGTTCGACGCGGGTGCGACCGGGGGCGGTGACTGATGGGCCGGCGAGGGCCGCTCGCAGGGCTGCTGACCGCCGAGTTGATCTCGCTGATCGGCAGCAGGATGAGCATGATCGCGCTGCCCTGGTTCACTCTCGTCTCCACCGGCAGCGCCGCGATGACCGGCGTGGTCGCGTTCGCCGAGATGCTGCCGTACGTGCTGGCCTGCGCGTTCGGTGGCCCGTTCATCGACCGGGTGGGTGCGCGCCGGACCAGCATCGTGGCCGATCTGAGCAGCGCTGCGGTGGTCGTCGCGGTCCCGCTGCTCTACCGTGCGGATCTGCTCGCCTTGGCTGCGCTCGCTGGCCTGGTCGCCGTCGCCGGGCTGCTGCGGGGTTTCGGTGACTCGGCGAAGCAGGTCGTCTTCCCGGAGACGGTGGCTGCCGCCGGCGTGGAGATGACCAGGGCGACGAGCCTGCACGACGGGCTGGCGCGGCTCGCCACGCTGCTCGGCGCTCCGCTCGCCGGTGTCCTTATCGCCGCGCTGGACGCGCCGACGGTGTTGCTGCTCGACGCCGCCACCTTCGGGATCGGTGCCTTGATCATCGCGGTCACGGTGCCGGGTCCACGCCGGACGGCGGTGGCGGAACGCGAGTGCGATCCGGTGGAGGTCGAGCCGTACCTGGTGGCGATGCGGGCGGGGCTGCGGTTCATCTGGCAGAACCGGCTGCTCCGAGGGATGCTGCTGATGGTCCTCGTGACGAATCTGGCCGACGCGGCGTACGGCACGGTGCTCGCGCCGGTCTGGGCGCGCGACGTGATCGGTTCGCCGGTCGCCCTCGGCCTCCTCTCCGCCGCCTTCGCGGTTGGCGCGGTGCTCGGCAATGTGGTCTTCACCGTGCTCGCGCCGAGGATGCCCCGGTTCTGGGTCTTCGCGGTCGGCTTCCTGCTCGCGGGCGCGCCACGGTTCGTCGCGATCGCGGTCACCGAGCGGCTCTGGGTCGTGTACGTCGTCTCGTTCGTGGCCGGGGTGTCGGTCGCCGCGATCAACCCGATCTTCGGGGCGTTGGCCTACGAGCGGATCCCCGAGCGGCTGCGGGCGCGGGTGCTCGGCCTGTCGCGTGCCGTCTCGTTCGCCGGGATCCCGCTCGGCGGTCTGCTCGGCGGTGCGGCGGTGGGCGGTCTGGCGCTGCCGGCGACCTGCCTGCTCTTCGGGTTCGCGTACCTGGTGGTGACGGTGCTTCCGTTTGTCAGCCCGGTCTGGCGGACCATGGACGAGCGCCCCGCGCCGGAGTCCTCACCCGTGCCGCTTCAGCGCGCCGCCGAGGAGTCGCCCAGCGGCGGGGTGAGGGCGAGCCGGTAGCGGACGTCGTCCCGGATATGGGATAGATTCCTGAATGTGAGACACAGTGAAGAGGCGGGTACGGCACTCGGGCCGGTCGACGCGCGGCTCGCGTCCCGGCTGGCCGAGCTGCGGGCGGAGCACGGTTGGTCGCTGGAGGAGTTGGCGAAACGCTCCGGGGTGAGCCGGTCGACCCTCTCCCGGGTCGAACGGGCCGAGATCAGCCCCACCGCCGTGCTGCTCGGCAAGCTCTGCACGGTCTACCGACGGACCATGTCCCGACTGCTCGCCGAGGTGGAGTCGGACCCGATCGGTCTGGTGCCGGCCGGGACCCAGACGGTCTGGACCGACCCCGCCACCGGGTTCGTACGACGTTCGGTGTCGCCGCCCGACACCGGTCTCCGGGCCGAGCTGGTCGAGGGGGTGCTGCCGCCGGGAGCCGTCATCGCGTACGACGCCCCCTCGGTGACCGGCCTGGAACAGCACCTCTGGCTCCTCGACGGTCGGTTACGGGTCACCGTGCGGGACGACGCGTACGACCTGGATCCGGGAGACTGCCTGCGGTTCCGCCTCTGGGGTCCGTCCCGGTTCCACTGCCCGGGACCGACACCGGCCCGGTACGCCCTGGTCCAGGTGCTGCCGTGAGCGGGTCGGCGACGTACCGGTCGGCGCCGGAGCACCCGACGTCCGTCGAGCGGCTCGACCCGGGGGGAGTCGACCGTCACCTGGCCGAACTCGCCGACGTGCTGTGCTCCTGCGTGCACGGCGGTGCCAGCGTCGGGTTCCTGCCACCGTTCACCGCAGCCGACGCGTACCGCTACTGGCGGGACGTGCGCGACCTGCTCGGCGCCGGTGGCCGGGTGCTGCTCGTGGCCCGCCGTGACGGACTGGTCGTCGGTACCGCGCAGTTGGTGCTCGCGACGCCCGCGAACGGCGCCCACCGTGCCGAGGTGTGCAAGGTCCTGGTGCACCCGGACGCGCGGCGGGACGGCGTCGGGCGTGCGCTGATGGACGCGGTCGACGCGCAGGCCCGACGGTACGGTCGGAGTCTGCTGGTGCTGGACACGGTCCGCGGGTCCGCCGGTGAGCGGCTCTACCGGGCCGTCGGCTACCAGGTCTCCGGCGTGATCCCCGGATACGCGCGCTCGACCGAGGGGACGCTGGAGGACACCACGGTCATGTTCAAGGTGCTGTCACCCAACCCGGTCCGCGGGTGACCGCCATGAAGACGAAGAGCAGGACCAGCGTCACCACCGCGACGGCGAAGAGGAGCAGCAGGTCGCGCCGGCCGTGGGCGGCGGCAGCGGTCGTCGATTCCGAGACCGGACTCGGCGTCGGGGTCGCGGGCAGGTCGCGGGTGACGGCGGCCAGGTCGGCCAGCGTACGGGCGGCGTAGACAGCGGCGGCCCGCTCGGAGAACTCGTCCAGGTCCAACCGCCCCGCGGCGGTGTGCCGTTGCAGGTCGTCGAGCACGCGTTGCCGGTCATCGTCGGATGCCCGCATCTGCACGTCCACGCCGGACAGCGTACGCAAGAAAAGCGTTCGACGGTGGTCAGGCGGTGGTCAGGCGGCGGCGTCGAGTGGGTCGGCGAGCAACTGTCCGAAAGCGAGTTCGGCTGCCCCGATCAACGCCGCCTCCTCGCCCAACTGGGGCGTACGCAACCGCACGTGGTCGCGGATGGCGGGCAGGGCCACCGCGTTGATCCGACTGCGTACCCGGGTCGCCGCGGCGAGGTAGATGTCCCGCAGCGGTCCGCCGAAGATCACCACGTCCGGGTTGAAGATGTTGACCAGGTTCGCCACACCGAAGCCGAGCCAGTCGCCGACCTGCCGTACCGCGGTCTGCGCGGTCGCGTCCCCGTACGCCGCCGCCTCGACCACCGCTCGGGCCGCGCCCGGCCCGGTCGCGCCGTCCCGGCCGGCGGCCTGGAGCAGCGCGTGCTCACCGATCTCGGTCTCCCAGCAGCCGTGCGAACCGCAACCGCACGGATGTCCGCCCCGGTTCACGACCATGTGGCCGACCTCGCCGCCGTAGCCGCCGTGTCCGGTCAGCCGCCGCCCGCCGACGATGATGCCGGCGTCGACCCCGACGTCGTGGTGCAGGTAGATCACGTTCTCCAGACCGGCCGCCGCGCCCCGGGTGTGCTCGGCCAACGCGCTGACGTCGGCGGCCCGGTTCACCAGTACCGGCCGGTTCGAGTCCAGGTCGGTGGCGAGCGCCGGGCCGAGCGACCCGTCGACCCAGCCCTGCGGCGGATGTACGTGTACCGCGCCGTGGTCGCCCCGCATCATGCCGCAGACCGCCACGCCCGCACCGACGTAGACCGAGCCCTCCGGCACCGTCTGGTGCATCTCCTTGACGAAACCCGCCAGCACCGGCACCGACTCCTCGGCCGGCAGACCGGGGGTACGGACCAGCTCCCGCCGGTCGAGCACGACCCCGCCGAGGCCGACGCGGGCAGCGCGCAACGTGTCCACCTCGATGCTGCACGCGTACGCGTAGACCCGGGCGGACTCGGGCCGGACGACCAGGGATGGTCGCCCGGCCCGACCGGTCTCCCGAGGGGCGCGTTCGCTGACCAGCCCGGCGGCGGTCAGCTCGGCGGTCAGCGCGCCGATCGTGCTGCGGTTGAGCCCGAGCGAGGTGGTGAGTTCCGCCCGCGAGGTCGCGCCGTGGACGTGCACGTAGCGGAGCAGCGCGCCGAGGTTCTGACGGCGTACTTCCTCCTGGCTCGGCGCGGCGCGCATCGGGGTGTCACATCACTTTCGGATGGTGTCATCGATTACCGGTGGCGGCCGCGCGGCGGCGGCTGAGTGCGTCGATCATGGCAGCGCCGAGCAGCACCACGCCGGTGAATACGTACTTCGTGCCGGAGCTGACGTTCAACAGCCCCATACCGTTGTCGATCACGGCGATGACGGCACCGCCGAGCACCGCGTCGAGCACCCGCCCCTTGCCGCCGAAGAGGCTGGTTCCACCGATCACGGCGGCGCCTACGGCGTAGAGCAGGACGTTGCTGCCGCCGGTGTTGGCGTCGACCGAGTTGGCCCGGCTCACCGCCACGATGCCGCCGATCGAGGCCATCGTGGAGCAGATCACGAAGACCGAGATGCGGATCCGGTCGACGTTGATGCCGGCCCGGCGGGCGGCCTCCTTGTTGCCGCCGACCGCGTAGATGTGCCGCCCGTACGCGGTCCGTTGCAGGACGAAGCTCCAGACGACCAGCAGCACCACGATGATCGGCACCACGATCGGCACGCCGCGCAGCGACGAGATCAGGGTGTTGATACTGCGTTCGAGGTTGAGGATGTAGACCATCACCCCGACGATCACGGCCAGGGCGCCGATCCGGAACAGCACCACCGGGAACGGGTCGGCGGTCAGTCCCCGCGCGGACCGGCTGCGGTGGCGCCGTAGCTGTACCAGGGCGTAGCCGGCGACACCGACCACGGCGAGCACCCAGCCGAGCCACGGCGGCAGGTTGCGGTTGGCGATCGCCACCAGCACGTCGTCGCGGACGGAGATGTTGGTGCCGCCCTTGATCAGGATCAGCACCAGCCCCTGGAAGCCGAGGAAGGCGGCGAGAGTGACCACAAAGGACGGGATGCCGACCTTCGCGACCAGGAAGCCGAGCACCAGTCCGATCACCACACCGGTGCCGACCGAGGCGAGCACGGAGGCGTACCAGGGCCAGCCGTGCAGGGTGGTGAGCACGGCGAGCACGGCGGCGCAGACGCCGCTGGCGAAGCCGGCGGAGAGGTCGATCTCACCGAGCAGGAGGACGAAGACGAGGCCCATCGCGATCAGCGTGATCGCGGCGCCCTGGGTGAAGAGGTTCGCGAAGTTGCCGGCCGAGAGGAAGCTGCCCCGCATGATCGCGAAGAAGACGCAGAGCACGACCAGTCCGAGTACGGCGGGCAGCGCGCCGATGTCGCCACCGCGGACCCGCGCGACGTAGTCACGGACGTGTTCACCGACTGTGCGGGTCGGTACGGGCACCGGCTCCTTGCGCACCGCTTTCGTGGTGGAGGTGCTCATTGCTCGGCTCCAGGGGTGATGAGTTCCGCGTGACCGGCGCCGTTGTCGCCGTTCTCGGTACGCAGTCCGAGCTCACCGCTGCGTCCGGCGGTGATCAGCTCGACGATCTGCGAGTGGGTGATGTCGGTGGTCTTGACCTGGGCCACCATGCGGCCGAGGTAGAGCGCGGCGATCCGGTCGGAGACCGCGAAGACGTCGTTCATGTTGTGCGAGATGAGGACGACGGCGAGGCCGTTGTCGGCCAGTCGGCGGACCAGTTCGAGCACCTGGGCGGTCTGCGCCACGCCGAGCGCCGCGGTCGGCTCGTCCAGGATGACCAGCTTGCTGTTCCAGAGCACGGCCTTGGCGATGGCGACCGTCTGGCGTTGCCCGCCGGAGAGGCTGGCGACCAGTTGGCGCAGGGACTTCACGGTCCGTACGGAGAGCCCGGCGAGGGTCTCGGCGGCCATCTGCTCCATGCCCGCCTCGTCGAGCACCAGGCCGGTCTTCTTCTCCCGGCCGAGGAACATGTTCTGCACGATGTCGAGGTTGTCGCAGAGCGCGAGGTCCTGGTAGACGACCTCGATGCCGAGCGCGGCGGCGTCGCGGGGACTGCCCACGGTCACCGGCCTGCCCTCGAAGAGGAAATCCCCGCCGTCGATGGGGTAGATGCCGCTGATGCACTTGACGAGCGTTGACTTGCCGGCGCCGTTGTCGCCGACCAGTGCGGTCACCTCGCCCTGATGGGCGGCGAAGGCGACGTCGCGCAGGACCTGCACTGGACCGAAGTTCTTGTCGATCCCACGCAGTTCCAACAGGGGTGTCGCGGACACGGTGGTCTCCTTTACACGGGTGTCCGATCGCGGGGTCGCCGTTCGCGGGATGTTCCGTTCGCGGGGCTCCGGTCGCGGGAGTCCGATCTCGGGCTCCACGGACCGATCGTGGGCGGGTGCCTCCGCGGCGCCGTACACGGTCGATTGTGGATGCCTGGTGGGGTGCCGTCGGGTGGCACGGTGGGCGACGTCGCCCACCGTCTGTCACTGATCGGGAGCGCCGGCGTGCCCGTCTGCCGAGGAGTCGACAGACGGGCACACCGGACCCGACCGGTTCAGCCCCGGGTCAGCTGATGCCGGCTGCGGTGCAGGCCGCGGCGAGCGCGGCGGTGCACACCTGCTCCTTGGTCACGAAGCCGTCGGCGATGACGTCCTTGACGTTGGACTTGTCGATGGCCTTCGGCGTCAGCAGCACGGACGGGACCTCACGGCCACCCTCCGGGTCCTTGACGGTCTGGCCGACGTCCTTGCGCTCGCCCTTGGCCAGCGCGATCGCCAGCTCGGCACCGGCCTGCGCCTCCTGCTTGATCGCCTTGTAGACGGTCATGCACTGGTCGCCGGCGAGGATGTTCTGCAGGCCCTGGACGGTCGCGTCCTGGCCGGTCACCGGCACCTTGCCGTTGAGGTTGTTCTTCTTCAGGATGGAGACGACCGCGTTGCCGAGACCGTCGTTGGCGGCCAGCACACCGTCGATCTTGCCGCCCTGGGAGGTCAGCATCTGCTCGAAGATGGTGCCCGCCTGGGTGTTGTCCCACGCCGGGACGGACTGGTCCGGACCCTTGGTGTACTCCTTGGCGTCGTACTTCGGCTGGAGCACCGAGTCGTAGCCGCTCTTGAAGAGGGTGGCGTTGTTGTCGGTCGGCGAGCCGTTGAGCTCGGCCACCACCGGGTTCTTGGCGCCCTTCTCGCTCAGGCACTTGACCAGGCCCTCGCCCTGCAGCTTGCCCACCGCGACGTTGTCGAAGCTGACGTAGTACTGGGCCGAGCCGCCGAGGGTGAGCCGGTCGTAGTCGATGGTGGCGACGCCCTGCGACTTCGCCTTGTCGAGAACGGCCTTACCGGTGCCGGAGTCCAGGTTGACGATCATCAGCGCGGTGGCGCCGCCGGTCATCATCTGGTCGGCGATGGTCTGGAACTGGGTCTTGTCGCCCTGTGCGTTCTGGATGACGTACTCGACGCCGGCGGCCTTGAAGGCCTCTTCCAGGAACTTGCGGTCCGCGGTCTCCCAGCGGTCCGAGGAGGCGCTGTCCGGCAGGATCACGCCGATCTTTGGTGTCTTGGCGCCGCTGCCGGCGTCGTCGGAGCTGTCGCCGCAGGCGGTCAGCGCGCCGGTGGCGAGCAGGCCCACAGCGGCGATGGTGAGGATCCCTTTGCGCATTGCACGGGTCCTTTCGGGGGTGGGTTAGGTCCGCTTGACTTCGTTGCGTGGCGCGGTGGGTGGGGAAGGTGCGGTCCGCCGCCACTGCGGGGGGTTCAGAGTGGCCGTACTTACCTTTGTTGTGTCCGGCAACGTATTGCGCCTGGGAGCGAGGCACAAGGGTGCCGGGGCCATCAGTTTTGTTGCCAGCCATAACAATTCAGCAACGCGGGAGATACGCACATGTCATGACCGACGGCTCGGCCCGCCGGAACGCCCCATTTGCCGATCGCTTCACGCCCCGCCGGGCCGATTCCGACCTGCGGCGAGGGGGCCGGACCCTCGTCACCACGGGCCGGAAGCGACGGGTGACGGGACGTACGTCAGGCGGCGGCGATCGGCGCGGTGGTCGCGGCGGTCAGACGGATCAGATCTGCCGGTGCGAGCTGGAGTTGCAGACCCCGACGACCAGCGGAAACGTACACAGTGGAGTGGCTTTCGGCCGACGAATCGATCACGGTCGGCAACCGCTTCCGTTGGCCCAGCGGACTGATGCCGCCCCGGACGTAACCGGTGGTCCGCTCGGCGAGGGTCCGGTCGGCCATTGCCGCCCGCTTACCGCCGACCGCCGCTGCCAGCGCCTTCAGGTCCAGTTCGCCGGTCACCGGTACGACCGCCACGGTCAGCGCCCCGTCGACCTCGGTGATCAGTGACTTGAAGACCCGCCCCGGCTCGACACCGAGCGCCGCGGCCACCTCCGCGCCGTAACGCGGCGAGTCCACCGGTACGTCGTACGGGTGGGTGCTGTGCACGACCTTCTGCTTGACCAGCAGTGCCGTTGCCGGCGTCCCCTGACCTGCCACGGCCGCGAACCCTACCCGGTCGACGGGACCGGTCGGCAGACCAGCACGGTCGGCGCGCCGACCACCCGGGTCAGCACCAGAGTCGCCGGCTCGGCGCCGGAGAGCCGCAGATTCCGCCGGAGCCGTTCGGGATCGAGCGCCGAACCCCGTTTCAGGATCTCCACCCGGCCGACTCCACGTTGGCGCAACAGGGCGCGCAGCCGTTTGAGCGAGAACGCCAACACGTCGCTGACCTCCAGACAGCGGGCGAACCGGGTCGGCACCGGTTGGTCGGCGTAGACGTACGCGATGGTCGGATCGGCCAACGTGCCACCGACCGTCGCGGCGAACTCGGCCACCAGGTGGGCCCGTACCACCGCGCCGTCCGGGTCGTAGACGTAGCGCCGTACCGGGCCGACCGGCGCCTCGACCGTGCCGCTCCCGGTCAACTGGTCGACCTCCGCCCCGGAACCGTCCCGGCCCCCGCTGTCGCGGTCCCGGGTCCGTGCGGACGGTTGGTAAGGGATTCTTCTGCTACCGGGAGCGATAACGGGGGGCCCTTCCTTACTGCGAAGCAGGGAGGCGCGGCGGGGGACCTGGGCGAGCGGGCCGCACCAGAGGGTCGCCTCGACCAGGTCGTGGTCGACGCTGACCCACTCCGCCTCCGCGCCGGGCGGGATCAGCCGGTGGTCCAGGCCGGGCCCGACCTTCACCACGGTGCGGGCGACCCGGTCGGCCAGCCCGACGACGAAGTCCCACGGTGGGGAGTAGGCGGCCGGGTCGAAGATCCGCCGACCGTCGGCCGCGCGCCGGGCCGGATCGCAGAAGACCGCGTCCACGCCGGCCAGGTCGAACTCTTCCGCGTCGGCGCAGACGACGGTGAATCGGTCGGCCAGGCCGGCGGCCTCGGCGTTCGCGGCGGCCAGCGCGGCGGTCGCCGGGTCGGCCTCGACGCCGTACACCCGGATGCCGGCCCGGGCGGCGGCGAGCGCGTCGGCGCCGAGGCCGCAACCGAGGTCGGCCAGGGTGCGTACCCCGGCGGCCCGCAGGCGTCGCGCGCGCCGGCCGGCGACCACCGACCGGGTGGCCTGTTCCAGCCCGGGGCGGGTGAAGAACATGCCGGCGGCGGCCGGACCGAACTTCTCGACGGCGCGCAGGCGCAGCTCGGCCTGGGTGAGGGCGGAGGCGGCCAGCGCTCCGGGGATCCCCGCCGAGCGCAGCGCGGCGGAGGCGACCAGTGGATCGCCGCCGGCGAGTTCGGCCGCCGAGGCGAGCGCGGACACCCCGACCGGAGTACGCAGCGCGGCGAGCTGGTCGAGATCCATCGGGTCATTGTGAGGTAGTACACGCCTCGATGTGAGGCACCGCACGTCCCGCGCGTCGAGGCGGGCGGGTGGTGTCCAGATCCACTGGCCGATGGTGGCCTGGTAAGGGGTTTCGTGGGACACGCGGGTGGCCATGTTGGCACTCTCCTTGACGGAGTGCTAGCCACCGGCATAATCTGCCGTTAGCACTCTCAGACCGAGGGTGCCAGCTTCCGGGCTTCGGTCCGGTGGCTGAAACGCCAGGCGGACCGGCACCCGCGACGACGGAACCGCCCGGTGGCATGTGGCAGATTGACGCTGACCAGCCCGCTGGTCAGCATAGAAACCAGTACCCCAGGAGGGTATGCCCGTGACTACCGCGACCAAGGTTGCGATCAAGCCGCTCGAGGACCGGATCCTGGTCCAGGCGAACGAGGCTGAGACGACCACGGCGTCGGGCATCGTGATCCCCGACACCGCCAAGGAAAAGCCGCAGGAGGGCACTGTCCTCTCCGTCGGCCCGGGCCGCATCGACGACAAGGGCAACCGGATCCCGGTTGACGTCAAGGTCGGCGACACGGTCCTCTACTCGAAGTACGGCGGCACCGAGGTTAAGTACGCCGGCGAGGAGTACCTGGTGCTCTCCGCCCGCGACGTCCTCGCGGTCATCGAGAAGTAGTGATCTGACCGATCCAGTGATCACTGCCCCGGACCGGCATGCCGGGCCGGGGCAGTGCTGTGTGAAGGGACCCGAGTAAAACATGGCGAAGATTCTGAGCTTCTCGGATGACGCCCGGCACCTGCTGGAGCACGGTGTCAACACGCTCGCCGACACGGTCAAGGTCACCCTCGGCCCGCGCGGGCGCAACGTCGTTCTGGACAAGAAGTTCGGTGCCCCGACGATCACCAACGATGGCGTGACCATCGCCAAGGAGATCGAACTCACCAACCCGTACGAGAACCTTGGCGCGCAGCTGGTCAAGGAGGTGGCGACGAAGACCAACGACGTCGCCGGTGACGGGACCACCACCGCGACGGTGCTCGCCCAGGCGCTGGTCCGTGAGGGCCTGCGCAACGTGACCGCCGGGGCGAACCCGACCGGTCTCAAGCGGGGCATCGACGCGGCCGCGGCCAAGGTTTCCGAGGCCCTGCTGAAGAAGGCCGTCGAGGTTGGCAGCCGCGAGTCGATCGCACACGTGGCGACCATCTCGGCGCAGGACGCGACCATCGGCGACCTGATCGCCGAGGCGATGGAGCGGGTCGGCCGCGACGGTGTCATCACCGTCGAGGAGGGCTCCACCCTCGCCACCGAGCTGGAGGTCACCGAGGGCCTGCAGTTCGACAAGGGCTTCATCTCGCCCAACTTCGTGACCGACGCTGAGTCGCAGGAGGCGGTCCTCGACGACCCGTACATCCTGATCACGACCCAGAAGATCTCCGCGATCGAAGAGCTGCTGCCGCTGCTGGAGAAGGTTCTCCAGACCAGCAAGCCGCTGCTGATCGTGGCCGAGGACGTGGAGGGCCAGGCCCTCTCGACCCTCGTGGTCAACTCGATCCGCAAGACGGTCAAGGTCTGCGCGGTCAAGGCCCCCGGCTTCGGGGACCGCCGCAAGGCGCTGCTGCAGGACATGGCCGTCATCACCGGTGCCGAGCTGGTCGCCCCCGAGTTGGGCTACAAGCTCGACGCGGTCGGCCTGGAGGTGCTCGGTAGCGCCCGTCGGGTCGTGGTCGACAAGGACAACACCACGGTCATCGACGGCAAGGGCCGCGACACCGAGGTGGCCGACCGGGTCGCCCAGATCCGCAAGGAGATCGAGGCTTCGGACTCCGAGTGGGACCGGGAGAAGCTGGCCGAGCGGCTGGCGAAGCTCTCCGGTGGCATCGCGGTGATCAAGGCCGGCGCGGCGACCGAGGTCGAGATGAAGGAGCGCAAGCACCGCATCGAAGACGCGATCGCCGCCACCAAGGCCGCTGTCGAAGAGGGCACTGTTCCGGGCGGCGGCGCCGCGCTGGTGCAGATCTCCTCGGTCCTCGACGACGACCTCGGCTTCACCGGTGACGAGAAGGTCGGGGTGTCGATCGTCCGCAAGGCGCTCGTCGAGCCGCTCCGCTGGATCGCGCAGAACGCCGGGCACGACGGTTACGTCGTCGTGCAGAAGGTGGCGAGCAGCCCCTGGGGCTCCGGCCTCAACGCCGCCACCGACGAGTACGTCGACCTGGCCAAGGCCGGCATCATCGACCCGGTGAAGGTGACCCGTAACGCGGTCCTCAACGCCGCGTCCATCGCCGGTCTGCTGCTCACCACCGAAAGCCTGGTCGTCGAGAAGCCGGCCAAGCAGGAGGCTTCGGCCGCCGGTGGACACGGCCACGGCCACCAGCACGGTCCGGGCTTCTAGCTAGCCCGTACCACCGGTAGACGGCACCACCCGCTTGCGCGGTCGAACCAGGGTAGGTTCGCGTTTCTGGCCATCACCGGCCAAGTGGCGCGAATCTGCCCTGGTTTGCGTTTGCCCGGCGTACGGTTCGCACTGCGTCAGGCTGCCCTGACGGTACGTGGCCAAAGATGACGTTCCGCGAACCTGAGCCGCCGCCCACTACCGGCTGCCCGATGGGAGCGTCACCATTGGCCGGGTGAACACCGCACAGAGCAGGTACGGAGCGCTCGTCGGGATCGCCGCCGCCGCCGTCGCGATCGGCTCGGCCGAGCTGGTCGCCGCGGCGACCGGACCCCGGTCAGCCCCGCTGGTCGCGGTCGGCGGGGTCGTGGTCGACCTGGTACCCGAACCGCTCAAACAGTTCGCCATCGACGTGTTCGGCGTCCACGACAAGATCGCGCTACTGGTCGGCACCGGTGTGCTGTTGGCCGGGTGCGCCGCGTTGATCGGTATCCGCGCGCTCCGCGTTCCGGTGGTCGGCTACCTCGGCATCGCCCTGTTCGGCCTGCTGGGCACGGTCGCGGCGCTGACCCGCCCGGGCGCCGGGGTCGCCGCCGCCCTCCCCTCGCTGCTCGGCGCGGCTCTCGGCGCCGGGGCGTTCCGCTGGCTACGGGTGATCCTGGTGCCGCGCCCCTGGCCGGACGCCCCCCTGGCCCAAACCCCCGCCGCCCCTGGCACCCCGCCCGAACCGCCGGTCGAGCGTAAGGAAGGGCCCCCTGTACAACCGAATGCGATAACAAGGGGCCCTTCCTTACCCGAGCCGGGTGGTGAGGAGCGGCGCCGGTTCCTGACCGGGGTGGCGGTGACCTTCGGCGCGGCCGCGGTGGGCGGGTTCGGCGGGCGATGGCTCGGCACCCGGCGGGGCGTCTCGGACGCCCGTGCGGCGGTGACCCTGCCCACGCCGGCCAGCCCGGCGGCGCCCGTCCCGGCCGGCGCCGACCTCGACCTGACCCAGCTCGCGCCGTACACGACGCCGAACAGGCAGTTCTACCGGATCGACACCGCACTGGTCGTGCCGCAGGTCGACCCCGGGAAGTGGAAACTTCGCATCCACGGTCGGGTCCGGAACCCGATCACCCTGACCTACGCCGACCTGCTCGCCCGGCCCCTGATCGAGCGGGACATCACCCTCGCCTGCGTCTCCAACGAGGTCGGTGGGGACCTGATCGGCAACGCCCGCTGGCTCGGCGTACCCCTGGCCGACCTGCTCGAACAGGCCGGTCCGCTCGACGACGCCGACCAGGTGGTGGGGCGCTCGGCCGACGGTTGGACCTGCGGCACCCCGACCTCGGTTCTGCGCGACGGCCGGGACGCGATGCTGGCGATCGGCATGAACGGCGAACCGCTACCGGTCGAGCACGGCTTCCCGGCCCGGGTCGTGGTGCCCGGACTGTACGGCTACGTCTCCGCGTGCAAGTGGGTGGTGGAGCTGGAGCTGACCCGGTTCGCGGACTTCGACGCGTACTGGGTGCCACGTGGCTGGGCGCCGGAGGGGCCGATCAAGACCCAGTCGCGGATCGACACGCCCCGGCCGCGTAACCGTCCGGCCGCCGGCCCGGTCACCGTCGCCGGGGTGGCGTGGGCGCAGCACCGGGGCATCAAGCAGGTCGAGGTGCAGGTCGACGGGGAGCCGTGGCAGCCGGCCACCCTCGCCCCGACCGCCTCGATCGACACCTGGGTGCAGTGGTCGTGGCGGTGGGAGGCGACCCCGGGCGAGCACACGCTGCGGGTACGGGCAACCGACGCCACCGGCGCGACGCAGCCGGGCGAGCCTCGACCGGTGGCTCCGGACGGCGCGACCGGATGGCACAGCGTGCGGGTGACCGTCCGCTGACGCCGTCCGCCCACTGATGTCAGCTCGCGGCGCGTTGGGCCGGCACGGTCGAATGGAAGGGACGGCCGAGGCGGGCCTCCAGCCGGGCGATGTCGACCCGGGTCCGGCGCCGGTCGGCGAGGTCCTCCCAGCCGACGGCGAGCAGCCGTAACCGTTCGGACTCGCTGAAGCCGCCCCATACGCCGTACGGCTCGCGTACGGTCAGCGCGTGGGCGGCGCACTCGGCCCGTACCGGGCAGGTGCCGCAGACCTTCTTCGCCCCCGCCTCGCGGCGGTTCCGGGACGCACCGCGTTCACCATCGGGATGGAAGAACTGTGCGGTGTCCCGCCCTCGGCAGGCACCGAACCGTTGCCATTCCCACAGATCGACGATGGGTCCGGGCAGTCTGCGTACGTTCGACATCTGCAACCCTCCTCCCGCGGCACCGACGGACACTCCCAGGGCCGGTGTCCGGGCGGCGGGCCGCGTAGACACACCCGATTCCGGCCTCAGATCGGCCATACCCAGCCGGCCGTCGAATCACACGTCTCGGAACCCCGCAACCTGATCATTTCTGTCCCCGTGCGCCGCCTGCCCGGGGCGGGTCTTACCGCCCAGCCGGGGCCAGCAGGGCCGCAAGCCGGTGCAACCAGCCGGAACGGGCAAAAACTTTCCTTTCCATCGGCCGGAAACTCGTCATGATCAGTGGCGGTCGTGGTCTGCTCGTACGTGGGGAAAGGAGACCACCGTGCGTACTGTCCTCGTCTGTGTCCGGACACCGCTCGCGGCGCAGAGCGTGGCGTCCGCCGCGGCCCGGCTCGGGCTGGCGGCCGTGGTGCGTACGGCGATTTCCGATCCCGAGGTGATGCTGCGACTCTCCGAGCGGCCGGCGGACGTGCTGCTCGTCGACACCGCGCTCACCCGGCCGGACAGCGTCGGCTTCACCCGGCGGGTGCTGGCCCGTGCGCCCGGCGCCGCGATCCTGCTGCTCGGGGCGGAGGAGCCCGGGGTGGCGGCGGCGGTCATCGCCGCCGGTGGCCGGGGCCTGCTGCCCGGTACCGATCATGACCTGGTGAGCGTGGTGGCGAAGGCGATGCTGCTGCTGAGCACCCCGGGGCGGGGTGGTCGGGGCACCGGACTGACCGGTGCCGGCGGTTCGAACGCGCCCGCCCTGCCAGCGGAGGTTCCCGGCCGGACCGCCGCCGAACGGCTGCCCGGTTCCCCCTCGCGGGTGCCGGCCCGCCCCGGCGCGGTGCCCGCCGGTACGGCTCCGAAGGCGGCCGGCCCACCGGCCGGACCGGTGGATCCCAGCGGCCGGGTCGAGTCGGTCGACGACGCCGGTCCCGGTGGCCAGCCCGGCGGGCCGACCGTTGTCCCGGTCCAGCGGGGTGAGGACGGGCCCGGTGGGTCGGGCGAGCGGGGCGCCGTCGAGGGGGACGAGACCGCCGTCGAGGGGGCCGACCCACGGACCAACGTGCCGCCGGAGAACCGGTACGGAGCGCCGCGTCGCAGTGATCCGGCCAACGCCGGTGGTTACGGCCGGCCGGTGGCCGCGACCGCCGGTGCGGGTGCCGCCGCCGGCCCGGCCCGCAGGGCCGCGCTGACCGAGCGGGAGCTACAGGTGCTGCTAGGTATGGCCGACGGCAAGAGCAATGCCGAGATCGGGCGGGAACTGTTCGTCTCGGAGGACACCGTCAAGACCCACGCCCGTCGGCTGTTCCGCAAGCTCGGCGCCCGGGACCGGGCGCACGCGGTCGCCGCCGGGTTCCGGGCCGGCCTGGTGGCCTGAGCGTACGGGCGCTGACCGGCCGTGCGGTCAGTTCGCCGGTTCGTCCTCGTCGTCGGTTCCCTCGGCCAGGGTGTCGTGCACGCCGTCGGCGTAGCCCCGGGCGTACTCCCAGGTCACGTAGTGATCGGGATCGGGGTCGAAGGCCGGCTCGTGCACCCGTGGCCGGCCGGAGCTGAGCAGGTGGCGGAGGTTGCCGCGGAGCAGGTCCCAGTCGAAGTAGTGCGGTTCGTGACAGTCCTCGCACTCGATCACGAGGCCACGGACTCCGGTCGGACCCAGTAGCGCCTGGTAGATCTCCAGGTCGGCAAGGTCCTCCAGGACGTCCTGCCGTTCGACCTCGGAGAGCGGATCAAGCTGGGCGTCCTCCGCAGGGTCGTCCAGGCCCGCCGACGGATCGGCGGGGTCACCGTTGAACGGGTCGATCGGCTCGTCGTGCACCCCTCCACCGTAGTCGCAACCGCGCCCGTCGCGCCCACCCTCGTCGCCCGGCCCGTCGCGTCCGTCTGCCGACCCCGGGGATCGCGGTCCGTACGGTGCCACTCGCCACCGCCCGCTCGTGCCGGGCCGCCGCAGCTCACTGGGTACGATGAACCATCGCGCCGCAACGTCCGGGCACGCCGAGGCGTGCGCCCACGGCACCCGGCCAAGCCCGACTCACCAGCTCAGGGGAGAACTCGTGGACCACTCACCCACCCATCTTCCGACGGGCAGCGGCGACGCCGACCAGTTCGGCGGGCTCGTGCCCGAGCTGCCCTCCGGTTCCGCCCGCGCGGTTCCGCTCGGCCTCACCTTCGACGACGTGCTGTTGCAGCCCGCCGAGTCGGACATCGTGCCCAGCAAGGTGAACACCGTCACCCGGATGACCCGCAATGTCTCCATCTCGATCCCGCTGCTGTCGAGCCCGATGGACACGGTGACCGAGGGCCGGATGGCGATCGCCATGGCCCGCCAGGGTGGCATCGGTGTCCTGCACCGCAACCTGTCGATCGAGGACCAGGCGCTCCAGGTGGACCTGGTCAAGCGTTCCGAGGCCGGCATGGTGACGAATCCGATCACCTGTAGCCCGGACGACACGCTCCGCGACGTGGACGCGCTCTGTGGGCGTTACCGCATCTCCGGCGTGCCGGTGACCGACGCCGACGGCGCCCTGGTCGGCATCGTGACCAACCGGGACATGCGTTTCGTCACCGACGGCGACACCCCGGTCCGCGAGATCATGACCCGGATGCCGCTGGTCACCGCGACCGTCGGGGTCACCAAGGACGAGGCACTGGAACTGCTGCGCCAGCACAAGGTGGAGAAGCTGCCGATCGTCGACACCCTCGGTCGGCTGCGTGGGCTGATCACGGTCAAGGACTTCGCCAAGAGCGAGCAGTTCCCGAACGCCACCAAGGACGACGCCGGCCGGCTGCGGGTCGCGGCGGCCGTCGGGGTCGGCGATGACTCGTACAAGCGGGCCCGGACCCTGGTCGAGGCCGGCGTGGACGTACTGATCGTGGACACCGCCCACGGCCACCAGCGGGCCGTGCTGGAGATGGTCACCCGGCTGAAGAAGGACACCACGGTCGACGTGATCGGCGGCAACGTGGCTACCTTCTCCGGGGCGAAGGCCCTGGTCGAGGCGGGCGCCGACGCGGTCAAGGTCGGGGTCGGCCCGGGTGCCATCTGCACCACCCGGGTGGTGGCCGGGGTCGGCGTGCCGCAGATCACCGCCATCATGGAGGCGGTCCGGGCCGCGCGTCCGGCCGGTGTCCCGGTCATCGCCGACGGCGGCATCCAGTACTCGGGCGACATCGCCAAGGCGATGGTCGCCGGTGCCGACACGGTGATGCTCGGCAGCCTCCTCGCCGGTTGTGAGGAGAGCCCCGGTGACCTGCTGATCATCAACGGCAAGCAGTACAAGGCGTACCGGGGGATGGGGTCGCTGGGTGCGATGCAGTCCCGGGGCCAGGCCCGCTCGTACTCGAAGGACCGTTACTTCCAGCAGGACGTGACCAGCGAGGAGAAGCTGGTTCCGGAGGGTGTCGAGGGTCAGGTGCCGTACCGGGGCGCACTGGCACAGGTCGCCCACCAGCTCATCGGTGGGCTGCGGCTCGCCATGGGGTACGTCGGCGCGGAGAGCATCCCCGAGCTGCACCGGCGGGGCCAGTTGATCCGGATCACCGCGGCCGGGCTCAAGGAGAGCCACCCGCACGACATCCAGATGACGGTCGAGGCACCGAACTACCACACCCGCTGACCCGCGCCACCGACTCGCCGCCAACCTTCTCACCCGCTGGAGCACCCCATGCGTGACGTGGTCGAAATCGGGCTCGGTAAAACCGCGCAACGCGGTTACCACCTGGACGACATCGCGATCGTGCCAAGCCGTCGTACCCGGGACGTGGACGACGTCTCCACGGCCTGGCAGCTCGACGCCTATCCGTTCCGGATCCCCTGCGTGGGGCATCCGTCGGACGCGACCATGAGCCCCACCTCGGCGGCCACCCTGGGCCGGCTCGGTGGGCTCGGCGTACTCAACGTCGAGGGCCTCTGGACCCGGTACGAGGACCCGACCAAGATCCTGGAGGAGCTGAGCGGGCTGGGCGAGGACGCCCGCACGACCCGGCGCCTGCAGGAGGTCTACGCCGAGCCGATCCGGCCCGAGCTGATCACCGAGCGGGTCCGGCAGATGCGCGAGGGCGGCGGCACGGTCGCCGTCCGGGTCTCGCCGCAGCACACCCTGGCGCTCGCCCCGGTGATCCTCGACGCCGGGGTGGACATCCTGGTCATCCAGGGCACGCTCGTCTCGGCGGAGCACGTCTCCACCACCGACGAGCCGCTGAACCTGAAGGAGTTCATCGCCGACCTCGACCTGCCCGTGGTGGTCGGTGGCTGCACCGACTACAAGACCGCGTTGCACCTGATGCGGACCGGTGCGGCTGGCGTGATCGTCGGCCTCGGTGGCGACGAGTGGTCGACCACCGAGTCGGTGCTCGGCATCCGGGTGCCGATGGCGACCGCGATCGCCGACGCCGCGGCGGCCCGCCGGGACTACCTCGACGAGACCGGCGGGCGGTACGTGCACCTGATCGCCGACGGCGACCTGCGTACCTCCGGGGACATCGCGAAGGCGCTCGGTTGCGGGGCCGACGCGGTGATGCTCGGCGAGCCGCTCTCGCTCTGCGACGAGGCGCCCGCCGGTGGCGCCTGGTGGCACCCGGCGGCCAGCCACCCGGACCTGCCGCGTGGCGCGTTCGGGGTGGCCGAGGAGTCGCTCGGTTCGATGGAGCGGCTGCTCTACGGTCCGGCCGACGAGCCGGACGGTCAGCAGAACCTCTTCGGCGGGCTGCGGCGGGCGATGGCCAAGTGCGGCTACCGCGATCTCAAGGAGTTCCAGAAGGTCGGACTGGTGCTCGACCTCGAACGCTAGGCGGTCACGGGCGGGGGCGCCGTCCGGTGCGGGAACGAGTTCCCACACCGGACGGCGCCCCCGCACCCTAGGCTCGTCGGGTGACTCACGGTCGATGGCTTCGGGGTGGATCGGGACGTACGGCGGGCGGCGCGCGCCCGGTCGTCGCGCTGGCGTTGGTCGGCGTACTGGCCTTGACGGCCGGCGCCTGTACGGGATCGGGAGACCCGGGATCGTCCCGCGCCGGTGGCTTCCAGCCCGGCGCCGACGGGGTCGGTGACCCCTACTTCCCCACCTACGGCAACGGTGGCTACGACGTGGCCAACTACGCCCTCAAGGTGCGGTACGACCCGGCCAGTGACCGGCTCACCGGCACCGCCACCATCAGCGCGACGGCCACCGCGAACCTGTCCCGGTTCAACCTCGACCTGGTCGGGTTGACCGTCAGTGCGGTCACTGTGGAGGGCGAGCGGGCCGAGTTCCGCCACGACGAGGGGGAGCTGATCGTCACCCCGGGCCGGGGCCTGGCCCGGGACGGCCGGTTCACCGTCGAGGTGACGTACGACGGGGTGCCGGAACCGGTCGACAGCCCGGACCTCGGCGAGGGCGGTTTCATGGCCACCGCGGACGGGGCGGTCGCGCTCGGCCAGCCGGAGTCGGCCAGTACCTGGTTCCCGGTCAACGACCATCCGCAGGACAAGGCGAGCTACGAGATCGCGGTGACCGTCCCGGAGGGACTGAGCGCGCTGAGCAACGGGGTGCCGGGGGAGCGGTCGACGGCCGGGGGCTGGACCACCTGGCGCTGGTCCGAGCGGACCCCGATGGCGAGTTACCTGGCCATGCTGGTGATCGGCGACTACCGGGTACGCGAGGGCGAACACGCCGGCAAGCCGCTGGTGACGGCGGTGGCGGCGGGCCTGCCGGAGGGTGGGCCGGCCGAGGTGTCGCTGAACCGTACCGGGGAGATCGCCGACTTCCTGGCCACCCAGTTCGGCCCGTACCCGTTCGAGGCGTACGGCGGGGTGGCGGTCAGCGACCGTCGGATCGGCTACGCGCTGGAGACGCAGGCCCGACCGGTGTACGGACCGGCGTTCTTCACCTCCGGACCCAACGATTCGGTGGTGGCCCACGAACTTGCCCATCAGTGGTTCGGGGACAGTGTCTCGGTTCGCCGGTGGAGTGACCTCTGGCTGAACGAGGGGTTCGCCACCTACGCGGAGTGGCTCTGGGCGCAGCACGACGGCGGGGTGACCGCGCAGCAGGCGTTCGACCAGGGGTACGCGGCAACGGACTGGTCGAAGCCGGCCCTCGACCCGGGTCGGTCGGCGCTCTTCGGCCGGCCGGTCTACCAGCGGGGCGCGTTGGCCGTGCACGCGTTGCGGCTGACCGTCGGCGACGAGGTGTTCTTCCGGATCCTGAAGACCTGGACGGCGGAGAAGCGTAACGCCAGTGTGGTCACCGGTGATCTGATCACGGTCGCGGAACGGGTCGCGGGCCGTCCGCTGGGTCCGCTTCTCGACGCCTGGCTCTCCGGCACCACGGCTCCGCCGCCTCCGCCGCCGGTGGCCTGACCGGGCCGTTCACCGGGTGACCACGAGTTCCGGGTTCGCGGCGAGGTACGCGTCCGCCCGGCCGGCCCGCAGTTCGGTGAGGAAGCGGGTGCCGACCTGGGTGAGTTGTTCGCCCCGGTAGGACCCGCCGCTGCCGACCGAGGCGCCGGGGAGTCCGACCAGGGTGATCGCCTCCGGTCGTAGCCCGCTGAGGGCGAACGCGAAGTCGATCACCCGTTGGTTCCGGCCGCTGAAGGTGAGCGCCTCGCCCATCGTCCGGAGCACCTGGTCGAGCCGGTCGGGGTCGCGGGCCAGTTCCTCGCTGACCACCTTCGCGACGATCGCCTTGATCAGCTGCTGTTGGTGGCGCTGCCGGGCGTAGTCGCCGCCGGTGGTGTGGCGCTGCCGGGCGTAGTCCAGCGCCTGCCAGCCGGTGAGGTGGCGGTCGCCCTTCTCGTACACCATCTGCGGTCCGACGTACCCGTCGCCGTTGGTGTTGCCGGGCCGGTGCTTGCCGTTCGGCTGCCGGTGCTGTGAGACGACCCGCTGGTCCACGTAGAGGTCGATCCCGCCGAGCGCGTCGACCAGGTCGTCGAAGCCGCCGAAGGTCAGTACGGCGCTCGCGTCCCACTTGTTGATGCCGGTGTACCGGCTGACCGTGGCCTCGACCAGTTCGAGCCCCTGCGCGGTGTTCGGTTCGCCCTTCCCGCCGTTGGTCTTGCTGCCGTGGCTCATCGCGTGGGTCAGCTTGGTCTGTTGGCCGGGGAACTTCGCCTTGGCGAACGGTGGGATGTCCACCACCAGGTCGCGGGGGAGGGAGAAGAGGTACGCCCGGTCCAGTTCCCTGCTCACCTGCATGATCAGTACGGCGTCCGCGTGCGGCTCCCAGGCCGGTTCGCTGACCCGGGTGTCGACGCCGACCAGGAGCAGGTTGAGCGGCCCCCGCAGATCGGCACCGGGCTCCGGGGTGGGGCTGGGGGGCGGTGTCGGGGTCGGGGTCGGGGCCGTCAGCGCGCCGGTCGTGTTCGTGCCGGACCGGTCCGCCGGGGTGCTCCCGTCCGGGCCGCGAAGCATGGTGGTGGTGACGGCGGCACCGGCGACCAGCAGCGCGACCACCACACCGCCGGCGGCCCAGCTGATCCGGCGGCGTCGGAGCAGACCCCCGGTGGGGTCTTCGGGTGAGTTGTCCGGTTCATCTTCTGCCGCCCGGTGTTGTCCCGCCTCCGCCATGGTGTCGGCTCCTTCCGGTCGGCCGTGACCGGCCTGCTTGTTGAACCCCTGGTGCCGGTTCCGTGATAGCGGAAACCGCAATTCATTCCGGCAACCTCTTGACAAAGGGTCCGGCACCTTACTTACAGAACGTCGTGGTGGCCGGTGAGGTTGCGTGTTTCAGCTGTTCACATGATCGTGAAGGGTCTCCGGTGACCCGTTCGCCCGGCGCCGGCACGTCTCCCGGCCGGGCCGGTGCCGCCGGCCCCGGCCGGTCCGGTACGCCGCGATTGGCTCCTGATCCGGGTGAGTAGGTAGGCTTCCTGCACATGAGCACGCCGCGCCCCGTTCTGGTGGTTGACTTCGGAGCCCAGTACGCCCAGCTCATCGCCCGTCGGGTGCGGGAGGCCAAGGTCTATTCCGAGATCGTGCCGCACTCCATGCCGGTGGCCGAGATGCTGGCCCGAGACCCTGCCGCGATCATCCTCTCCGGGGGACCGTCGAGCGTCTACGCTCCCGGCGCCCCTCAGGTGGATCCGAAGCTGTTCGACGCCGGTGTGCCGATCTTCGGCATCTGCTACGGCTTCCAGGCGATGGCCCAGGCGCTCGGTGGCACCGTCGCCCACACCGGTGGACGGGAGTTCGGTGGTACCGCGCTGAGCCCGACCGCCGACGGCGGTGTGCTGCTACGCGAACTGCCGGCGGAGCTGTCGGTCTGGATGAGCCACGGTGACTGTGTGACCGAGGCGCCGGCCGGCTTCGCGGTGACCGCCGCCTCCGCCGGTGCGCCGGTGGCCGCGTTCGAGGACCTCGCCGGCCGCCGTGCCGGGGTGCAGTTCCACCCCGAGGTGGGACACACCACCCACGGGCAGACCATGCTGACCCGCTTCCTCTACGACGTGGCCGGGATCGAGCCGACCTGGACGCCCAGCAACATCATCGACGAGCAGGTCGCCGCGATCCGGGCCCAGGTCGGGGAGAAGGAGGTCATCTGCGGCCTCTCCGGTGGGGTCGACTCCGCGGTCGCCGCGGCGCTGGTCCACCGCGCGGTCGGTGACCAGCTCACCTGTGTCTTCGTCGACCACGGCCTGCTGCGGTCCGGTGAGGCCGAGCAGGTGGAGCAGGACTACGTGGCGGCGACGGGGATCAAGCTGAAGGTGGTGGACGCCGCCGACCGGTTCCTCGGTGCGCTCGCCGGGGTGACCGACCCCGAGCAGAAGCGCAAGATCATTGGCCGGGAGTTCATCCGGGTCTTCGAGGCCGCTGCGCGCGAGGTGGCCGCCGCCGGAGACGTGGAGTTCCTGGTCCAGGGAACCCTCTACCCGGACGTGGTGGAGTCGGGCGGTGGCACCGGTACGGCCAATATCAAGTCTCACCACAACGTCGGCGGGCTGCCGGACGATCTGAAGTTCGCGCTGGTGGAGCCGCTGCGCACGCTCTTCAAGGACGAGGTACGGGCGCTCGGCGTCGAGCTGGGGCTGCCCGAGGAGATGGTCTGGCGGCACCCGTTCCCCGGACCGGGTCTGGCCATCCGGATCATCGGCTCGGTCGATCGCGAGCGGCTCGACCTGCTCCGCGCCGCCGACCTGATCGCCCGCGAGGAGCTGACCGCCTCGGGCCTGGACCGCGACGTCTGGCAGTTCCCGGTGGTCCTGCTGGCCGACGTACGCAGTGTCGGGGTGCAGGGCGACGGGCGCAGCTACGGGCACCCGGTGGTGCTCCGCCCGGTCTCCAGCGAGGATGCGATGACGGCGGACTGGTCCCGGTTGCCGTACGACCTGATCGGCCGGATCTCCACCCGGATCACCAACGAGGTGCCCGAGGTGAACCGGGTGGTCCTCGACGTCACCAGCAAGCCGCCGGGCACCATCGAGTGGGAGTAGTCCGGCCGGGTCACGCCGTCGGCGGGGCTCCGGGTGTGCCCGGCCCAGGGTGCTGCCAGCCCGGCGCCGGCGGTGACCAGCCGGGTGCCGGGTGCGGCCAGGCGGGTGTGCCGGCCGGCTCGACCGGCATCAGGAACCACATCACGGGGTAGGCCAGCAGCGCGATGCCGCCGGTGAGCACCACGACCACGGCGAAGATCACCCGTACCAGGGTCGGATCGACCGCGAAGTAGCGACCCAGCCCGCTGGCCACCCCGGCGATCATCCGGTCCGTGGTGGGCCGGCGAAGCTGCCGGTACGGCGGTTGCTGCGTCGGGTACGGCAACGGCGGCGCCTGCGGCGGCGGTGCTGCCTGATACGGCGGTGCCTGGGGCGGCGGGGTCTGGTGCGAGGGTGTCTCGGTCATGCCTCCACGCTCCGCGCCGGCCGGTCCGTCGACCTCGGTGACCGCCCGGATCCCTACCCTGACTGTCCCCCGAAAGTGTGGCCAAGTGTCAGGAATCTGACTCAGTTCATCGGCCCGAAGCATGATCCGGGGAGAATTTTGCCCTGTGACCCCTGCGCTGGAGCCGATTCGTAGGATCGCGGCCTACGCCGTTTGTACAGATTCCGAGGACCGGGTGCTGCTGGTACGCGCCTCGTCCCGGTCCGGTACCCCCGGTGTGTGGTCGCTGCCGGGTGGTGCGGTCGACCACGGTGAAGATCCCAACCACACGGTCGTCCGGGAGACCGCCGCCGAGACCGGACTCTCGGTCTCGGTCGCCGGCCTCATCGACGTCCTCGCCGACATGCGGTCGCTGCCACAGCGTGGCGTCACGATCCATACCGACCGGCTGCTCTACCGCGTATCGGTCCGGGGCGGCACGCTCTGCGACCGGATCGGCCAGCCGACCGACCTCGCCCGCTGGCACAGCCTGGACGAGGCGAAGCAGTTGCCGCTGCGCCCGTTCACCGCCCAGGCGCTGGAGCTGCCCGCTGGTCCGATCGACCTCTGCCCGGAGGAGGCGCCCGACTTCCCGTCGTTCCACGCCGTACCGGGACCGGACGGGCTGCACCGCGCGCAGCGCTTCGCCGCGTACGCGGTGGCGACCGATCCGGCCGGGCGAGTGCTGCTCACCCGGGTCGCGGACGGTTATCCGGGGGCCGGTTGCTGGCACCTGCCGGGCGGCGGCACCGACTACGGCGAGCAGCCGGGCGCGGCGCTCATCCGCGAACTGGTCGAGGAGACCGGTCAGCGGGGGCGGCTGATCGAGTTGCTCGGTGTGGCGAGTCACCGGGACGCCGCCTCGCTGGGCCCGGAGGGCTATCCGATCGACTGGCACGGCGTACGGGCCTTCTACCGGGTCGCGGTCGACGCGCCCGCGCCGCCGACGGTGGGGGACATCGGCGGGTCGACCTCCGAGGCCCGCTGGTTCGGCCCGGACGAGCTGGACGCGCTTCCGGTCGAGCGGCTCACCGAGGTGACCGCCGAGGCGGTCCAGGCCGCGCGTCGCGCCTGATCCCTCACCACCCACCTGCCACCCCCGGCGCGGTCGGCCGGGGGCGCCGTCTGACGCGTTCGCGGGGTCTCTTCCCTGGTCGGTTCTGCTGATCCGGGGCCGCCGGAGCTAACCTCGTGATCAACGGTTGTCGAGACGGGGCGAGGGGTGCTGATGCGGCGGCGGCGGATCGGGGCGTACGGGTTGTGCCGGGACGACCACGGTCGGGTGCTGCTGACCCGGTCGTCGGCGACCGCCGACATCGCCGACATCGCCGGGATCTGGCAGCTGCCTGGCGGCGGGGTGGCCCAGGGCGAACATCCGGCGGCGGCGTTGGTCCGCGAGTTCGTCGAGGAGACCGGCCTGGTGGTCGAGATCGTCGAGGTGGAGGCGGTGCTCGCCGACCTGAGCCGGCTCGGCGGCCCGGACGAGGAGGTGCACACCGACCGGATCGTCTACCGGGTCCGGCCGACCGGCGGCGCGCTGCGCTCCGAGGCGTACGGCACCGCCGACCCGGTCGCCTGGATCCCGCCGGAGCGGCTGCCCGACCTGCCACTGATGCCGTTCACCGCGGAACTGCTCGGCCAGCCGGTCACCCCGCTGCCGGAGCCGCCGCCCGGGTCCGTACGGCGGGCGCTGCCGCCCCTGCCGCCCCTGCCGCCCGACACCGGCCAGCGCTTCGCCGCGTACGGCCTCGCCACGGACCCGGAGGGGCGGGTGCTGCTCACCCGGATCGCGGACGGCTATCCGGGTGCCGGTCGCTGGCACCTGCCGGGCGGCGGCACCGACCATGGGGAGCAGCCGGCGACCGGGTTGCTCCGGGAACTGGTGGAGGAGACTGGTCAGCTCGGGCGGATCACCGGTCTGATCGATGTCACGCACCGGCACAACCGGGCCGCCCGAGGGCCGGAGGGCCGGCCGATGGACTGGCACAGCGTCCGGGTGTCCTACCGGGTCGAGGTGGATGTGCCGACCGAGGCGCGGGTGACCGAGGCGCCGGGCGGATCGACCGACAGCGCTGCCTGGTTCGCCGTCGCGGAGGCTGCCGGGTTGCCGCTGACCGACGTCGCGTCGCGGGCGCTGGAGCGTCTGGCAGGGCAAACTCCGCCGAAATGACCGTTGTGGATGATTCCGATACACTGGTTCCGTGGGTGTGGGGTCCCCCGACGGAGGGATAACACCCCGGATAGGGTTTCTGGGCGGATCGCGCGGTATGCGAAAAATGCTCCGTCGCCAACTATCGCCAAGGCGCTTCGGTCTGTGCGATGGTGTAGGCCGCAAAAGCTTGCCGGCCAACAACCCCAGGACCCCGGCATGAGCTGGCCGGGTCGCCACCACCGGTGGCGGTCGAGTCGATCGGGTAATGGAGGAAACGTGCCGAGAGCCCCTTGGCGTCGGCGTCACACGACGGACAACCCCCGCCCGGCAGGGCGTCGCTGGGCCGGGCAACTGCGCCGTGGTGGCGCGTTCGCCCGCCAGGTCCTGCTGGTCCGGGTCGCGCGTCGTGACGACGAGCGGGGCGGCATGACCGCCACCGTCATCCGACCCGGGCATGACTACCCCGGCGACCCGCGCACCCAGTTCCCGAGCCACTACGGCATCGACCGGTTGACCGAGGCGGAGATCGACTCCGTCGTACCGGTCAGCCCGGCGATCGGACCGATGGGCCCGGTCGACGACGTGGTGCAGCCGATGGCGATCCCGCTGCTGCCGGGCGAGCGGACGGTCGCCCGGCGGTTCAAGTTCGCACTGGTCAACGGCTGCACCCTGGCCAGCCTTTCGCTCGGCATGCTGGCGATCTTCCTGGCCATGAGGGGCGACGAACAGACCGCGGCCTTCTGCCTGATCGCCTGCGTGGTCTTCGACGGACTCGACGGCGCGCTGGCCCGCAAGCTCGGCGTGGCCAGCCCGTTCGGTGCCCAGATGGACTCGTTGGCCGACATGTGCTCGTTCGGCCTGGCCGCGCCCGTGGTGGTCTACGCCTCGCTGGCCGGAACGGTCTCCACCCCGGCCGCCGCGATCGCCTGTGCTCTGGTGGCGGCCTGCGCGGCGATCCGGTTGGCCCGGTTCAACGTCTCCCCGAAGGACGGCCGGTTCTTCTGCGGCGTACCGACCACGATGGCGGCCGCGGTGCTCGCCCTGGTCGTCCTGATCGGGCTGCCGGTCCCCGGGACGCTCCAGGTCGCCGGGGTCGGGCTGCTGGCCTTCGCGATGGTCTCCAGCTTCCCGTACGCGAAACTCGCCCGCCTGGTGAAGCTGCCGCCGTGGGTCTGGTTGGCCCCGGTGGTCGGCGCCCTGGTCGACGTACGACTCACCTTCGCGCTCCTGGTCCTCGGCTACCTGGCCAGCGGTCCACTGCTCTGGCTGCGGCAGCGCCACACGGCCTGATCCGAGCCCTCTCCGCCGGCACGTCACCCCGCCGGCACCAGAACACGCCCAGGGCGCCCCGGAATCCTTCCGGGGCGCCCTGGTCTGTCAGTTCGTCGTCACCAGCCCGGTCAGCGCCAGCGCGCGATCACCGACGCCCCGCCGATCACCCGGTCGCCGGGCCCCACCAGCGGGTCGGCCGCGTCCGCGGGCAGGTAGACGTCGGTACGCGAGCCGAACCGGATCAGCCCGATCCGCTCACCCTTGGCCAGCAACGCCCCCACCGGCGCCCGCTGCACGATCCGGCGGGCGATCAGACCCGTCCGTTGTGCCACCACGACCGTGCCCCGCTCGGTGTCCAGCACGGTGTACGCGGCCACGTTGTGTTCCGCGTCCGGCTTCATCGCGGCGGCGAAGCCACCATCGGCGACGAAGTAGTCGACCACCTTGCCGGCCACCGGGGACCGGTTCACGTGCACGTCGAGCACGGAGAGGAAGACCGCGATCCGGAGGAACTCGCCGTCGCCGAACCGCTCGTCGGTCAGCCGCTCGACCGACAACACCCGACCGTCGGCGGCGGCCACCACGGCCGAGTCGTCCTCCGGCAGGTCCCGCTCCGGGTCCCGGAAGAACGCGGCCACGGGCGCCGCGACCAGCGCCGGCACCAGCCAGAGCCGGGACTTCGGCCGGGCGACCTTGGCGAGAGCGGCCAGCCCGAGCGCGATGCCGGCGGCGGCGACCCCGTTGGAGTCGATGTGCATGGTCCGGGTGATGGGGACGCTGGAGGGGCGGTAGGCGGGCGCGAGCCGCCCCGCCGTGGCCACCTCCGCCGGGGTGAACCGCAGCCGGTGCACCCGCAGCGGCGGCTGATTGCGCAACACCAGGTCGGTACCGACACCGAAGAGGGCCGCCTGCCGGTCGAGTTCGGCACCCGCGCCCTCGGTCCGTCCGGGCAGCGCCGGCGCGGCCACGGTCAGCACCCCGCCCTTGGCGACGTGTCCACCGAGTCCGGCGAGGGCGGCCCGGGTCTCCTCGACGGTGCCGGTGAACGGGGTGGCGACCAGCACCACCTGCGCCGTACCGGCGTCGGCGAGCGTGTCGACGATCCGCACCCGGTCCGACACCCACGGACCCCGGGCGGAGATGTGCGTACGGAGTGCCTCTGCGTCGTACGGCTCGGCCGGTACGACGGTGAGTGTGTCGCCGGGCAGCAGGGCGCCGATCGCCGCGCCGAGCACCGTGGAGTCCGCCTCCGCCCCGACCAGGAGCGCGGTCTTCGAGCCGTGGTGTCGGGCCAGTTCGGCGGTGAGCGTACGGGCGGCCCGCTCGCCGAGGCGGACCGGACCCTGCGGAGCGGGGGTGGGCACGGCGGGGGACTGGGTCATCGGGGGCGAACTCCTTGGTGGGTGAAGGCGGGAGAGCGCGACTCGTCCCGGCGGGGCCGTAACCGGGCGCCTGACGCGGACCGGCCGGCGGAGGTGGAAACCTCCGCCGGCCAGTTTATGCACGAGCGGCCACGGGCCACAGCGATCGGTATCAGTCCCGGTGATCGTCGACCCGTGCCTGGTCGGTGTCGGCCAGGTCGACGGCGGTCGGAGCCACCGGCTCCAGATCGAGTGTCGGGTCACCGCCGGGGACGGATTCGGCTGCCGGCCGCCCCGACCGCAACGCCCCGAGCAGGCCGAGGACGCCGACCAGGATCAGGGCAGCGGCCAGGATCCAGCCCACCGCGGGCAGGGAGAGATCGAGGGACTGGGCGACCAGCCACCAGGCGGCGATCCCCAGGAAGATCAGGGAGAACGTGAGGGAGACCCCGTCGGTCCGGTGCGCCTTCATCGGTAGACCTCCGCATCACCAGCGTTGACGTGCAGGGACAGGCGGAGCTTGCCGCCGCCGGCACCGTCCGCGCCGAGGTCGGTGACCTGGCGGGAAGGGTTGTTCACGCCACTCCACCGGTCGCCGAAGATGCGGGCGTCACCGGCGTTCACCTCCGCGTCCGTGGTGACGTCCACGTCCGGCGGAACGATCACCCGGAGCTTGCCGAAGTTGACCCGTACCGTCACCTGGACGTCCCGGTCGGTGAAGTCGACGTTGCTGAGGTCGAGGGTGCCGTCGCCGAACCTGTTCTCGTACCGGGTCGCGAGTTCGTCGACGCTGTTCGGCGCCCAGACCGCCTGCCCGTCCGGGCTGTGTGCCGGTTGGACGGACTCGGCGATCGTGGAGATGCCGAGCGCCGCGGACGCCACCAGGCCGAGTGCGATCAGCCACCGGGCCCGGCCGAACCAGGAGCCGACCAGGAGCCCGAGCCCGATGGTGATCAGGGCCGCCGTGAAGTAGGCGGAGGGGCTGACCTCGACCACGTTGGTGGTGTCGAGGATGACCACCACACCTATCGCCACGAAGATCAGGGAGAAGGTGGCGGCACCGAGCGGGGATCGTTCCCGTGGCGGCTTCGGGGGCTTCGGGGGCTTCGGGGGTTTGCCCGTGGGCGGCCGGAAGGCGGGGCCGGCGTACGGGCCGTGCGGCGCGAACGGCGGCCGGTAGCCGCCCGGGAGCGGACCGCTCGCCGCTGGCGTGAGCGGGTCGCCCGGAGCCGGCGGCCACCCGCTCGGGGGTACGGCGGTCGGGCCGGCAGCCGGCGGCACGGTCACCGGGGCGGCACCTCCGGGGTACGCCGGACCGGGGGCACCGGCGTAGGCCGCCGCGGGGCCGCCCGGGTATCCGGGGTGGGCGGGCGGTGCCGGCCGGTACCAGTCCGGGTACGACTCGGTCGGCGCTCCGAAGGGCGCGGGTCCGGTCGCGGGCCCGAATCCCGGTGCCGGGCCGGGTGGTGCGTCCGCCGTGCCCGACGTACGGGCGTTCCGGTTGAGCAGCAGCGCCCCGCCGATCAGGATCGCCGCGCCGAGCATGATGGCCCGGAACGAGTCGGTCACGATCAGGCCGAACATCACCGCGACCAGCACCCCGAGGATGATCACGGTCACCGGGGACATGCTCGACCGGCCCCGGCCCAGCATCGACTCGACCGGCGAGGCGCTGTCCCCCTCGGCCGGGATGATCAGCCAGGCGGCCAGGTAGACCAGCACACCGATGCCGCCGAAGAAGCCCAGTACGGCGAGGAGCACCCGCCAGAGGATCGGGTCGGTGTTGGTGGCCCGGCCGATCGCGGCACAGACCCCGGCGAGATAGCGCCCCTCGCGGGGGCGGACCAGCCCGTACCGGGAGGTGAAGCCGGCGGGGCCGGTGGGCGGTGGGCCGGGGGGCGGCGCGTACCCCCAGGGGGGTGGGGTGTCGCCCGGCGGTGGTCCGCCGGGAGGTGAGGTGTGGTCGGTCCGGGGTGTTTCGTCCGAGTCGGCCGGAGCGTCGGCTCCGGCGGGGCTCGTGGGCGAAGATGCCGGACCGGGCAGCGGAGGCTGCGGCGGATCGGCGCTCTCCGTCGGGGCCGGTCGTCCTGACGCGGCAGCTTCTTCGGTCATGTTTCCGAGTCTGGTCCGTCGACGGTCCGAGTGGCCTCAGGCGCGAACCCTGAGGCCACCCTGATAATTCCGGCGGAAAGGTTCCGGGGCGTCCCCGTGGTCACGGTGCCCGCCCACGTGTGACGATCGAATCCGCAGGCCGACGACGGCCGGCGGGTCCCCCGTGACCACCCGTCCACGCGCCGGACCGGTCCCGCCCCGGCGGACCGACCGGCACGACCAGGGAGTGACCGATCAGCACCGCGATTGAGCCCCGCCTATACCGCGCCCGGCACCACCGCATGGTGGCCGGCGTGGCCGCCGGCATATCCGAGCATCTGGGGATCCCGGTGATCCGGGTACGGGTCGCATTCGTGGTGCTGCTCGGTCTCAGTGGTCTCGGCCTATTGCTTTATGCGGCGTTCTGGGCGGTGGTCCCGGTACGCCCCGGCGAGACCGGTGAACCGCCCCGGCGCGATCTGCTCCAACTGATGCCGTTCGTGGCCATCGGGCTCGGCGTACTGGTGATTCAGTTGATGGTCTTCGGTCGTACCGGGGTGACCGGCACCGCCGGCTGGCTGGTGGCGATCATCGCGGTCGGCGCCGGGGTGATCTGGCACCAGTCGACTCCGGAGCGGCGCCGGCAGTGGAGCGAGACGATGCCGGTGCCGTGGCTCGGCGCGGTGCTGGAGGAGAGCGACCGACGGGCGTTCGTGCTCCGGTTCATCGGCGGCGGCCTGTTGGTCGCGGTCGGGGTGGTCGGGGTGGCGGCGGTCTACTCCCCCCAGGCCGACTTCGACGCGGTGGCGAACGGGGTGATCTTCGCGCTGGTCGGGCTGGCCGGGGTCGGGGTGGTCGCGGCGCCGGTGCTCTGGCGGATGTTCAACCAGTTGCGGACCGAGCGCGAGGGACGGATCCGGGAGCAGGAGCGGGCCGAGCTGGCGGCGATGGTGCACGACCAGGTGTTGCACACGCTCGCCCTGATCCAACGCAACGCCGCCGACGTGAAGACCGTGCAACGACTGGCCCGGGGTCAGGAGCGGTCGTTGCGGAGCTGGCTGTACAAGCCGACCGGGTCGCCGACCGAGCGCTTCGCGGCCGCGTTGGAGCAGGCCGCCGCCGAGGTGGAGGACACCTTCGCGATCAGTGTCGAGACCGTGGTGGTCGGCGACCGGGAGACCGACGAGCGGATCGCGGCCCTGGTCGCGGCGGCCCGGGAGGCGCTGGTCAACGCGGCCCGGCACGCGAAGGTCGAGACGGTGTCGCTCTACGCCGAGGTCGAGCCGGAGCAGGTGAGTGTCTTCGTACGTGACCGTGGTGCCGGCTTCGACCCGACTACGGTAGAGGATCATCGACACGGGGTACGTGGGTCGATCATCGGGCGGATGGACCGGCACGGCGGCCGGGCGGAGATCCGCAGTTCGCCAGGGGACGGAACCGAGGTGCGGCTGTTCATGCCGATCCGGGAGAGCACCGGATCGGGCAGGGAATGGTAGCGATGACCGGGGCGGAGCGAGGAGAGTCATGACGGAGAGCACCGACATCGCCGAGGGCGCGGAGCAGCCGCGGCTGCGCGTGTTCCTGGTGGATGACCACGCGATGTTCCGCGCCGGGGTCCGGGCCGAGTTGGGTGTGCACGTCGAGGTGGTCGGCGAGGCGAGCACCGTGGCGGAGGCGATCAACCGGATCGCGGTGACCCTACCGGACGTGGTGCTGCTCGACGTGCACATGCCCGACGGTGGGGGCCGGGCGGTGCTGGACGCGATGCGGCGTACCCATCCGGCGATCCGGTTCCTGGCGTTGAGTGTCTCCGACGCGGCCGAGGACGTGATCGGTCTGATCCGGGCCGGGGCGCGTGGATACGTCACCAAGACGATCTCGCCGGACGAGCTGACCGCGGCGATCCGGCGGGTGGCCGACGGGGATGCCGTCTTCAGCCCGCGGCTGGCCGGTTTCGTGCTGGACGCGTTCGCCGCCCGTCCGGATGTGCCGGTCGCCGACCCGGAGCTGGACCAGCTCACCAACCGGGAGCGTGAGGTGCTCCGGCTGCTTGCCCGGGGCTACGCCTACAAGGAGATCGCGAAGGAGTTGTTCATCTCGATCAAGACGGTCGAGACCCACGTCTCCAACGTGTTGCGCAAGCTCCAGATGTCCAACCGCTACGAGTTGTCCCGCTGGGCGGCGGATCGTCGGCTCGTCTGAGTCCGCGGCGTCGATCGTCGTCCCCGTCGATCCGCCGTAGGTCCCGCCGTCGGGAGGATGTGCACGCTCAGTGTGCGTATGACATCCGACAGTATTCGGCCACTCCGTTCGGCGGTTGACCGGGGCGCGTCGGGACCGGTCGCCCAGGTGCCTCTGTTTGGGCTGTCGCGTACGCCGGTTCAGGTAGATCCACCAGGGCAAATTGTGATCTTGGTGAGTATTGACCGAGTGCGCTTGGTCTAACGGCTTGATAACGGCACCTTCACGCAACGGGCGTTGGGTGTCACAGTGTCAGTCACCTCACACCCCCTCGTGAGCGCCCTGAGGAGGCACTCCCATGCGCGGGAAAACCCTGAAGATGGCGGTCGCTACGACCGCCATCACGCTGATTGCCACAGGTTGCAGCAGCAGCGACCCGGACGACTCCGGTTCGAGCAACAGCAACGCGGTGGTTTCTATCGAGATCGCCGAGCCGCAGCACCTGATCCCTTCCAACACCACCGAGACGAGCGGCGCCCAGGTCCTGGCCGCCCTCTTCTCTCCGCTGGTTGACTTCGACAAGGACAACAAGCCTTACGAGGTTGCCGCCGAGTCGATCACCTCCACGGACAACACCCTGTGGACGGTCAAGCTCAAGGACGGCTACACCTTCCACAACGGTGAGAAGGTCACCTCCGACAGCTACATCAACGCCTGGAACTACGGCGCGTACGGCCCGAACGGCCAGGGCGGCGCCTACTTCTGGGAGAAGGTCGACGGCTACGCCGACCTTCAGTCGACCGACCCCGACGGCGAAGAGGGCCCGCAGAAGGCTCCGGAGCCGAAGGCCAAGAAGCTGACCGGTCTGGCGAAGGTCGACGACCTCACCTTCACGGTCAAGCTGGCGGCGCCGTTCAGCGAGTTCAAGGCCGTCCTCGGCTACACCTCGTTCTACCCGCTGCCGGCGGCGGCGTGGCAGTCCGACGGTGTGCTCAAGGAGGGCTTCGAGGACGCGATCGTCGGTAACGGCCCGTTCAAGCTCAAGGGCGCCTGGCAGCACGACCAGGGCATCGAGGTCGAGAAGTACGACGCCTACCCGGGTGAGAAGCCGAAGGTCGGCGGCGTCAACTTCAAGATCTATCAGCAGCTGACCTCGGCCTACGCCGACCTGCAGGCGGACAACCTCGACGTGGTCAAGACGATCCCGACCGAGGTTCTCTCCAGCGCGCAGACCGACCTGGGTGACCGGTTCAAGCAGTCGCCGGCCTCGACCTTCCAGTTCGTCGCGTTCCCGACGTTCCAGCCGGAGTTCGCCAAGGCTGAGGTTCGTAAGGCGATCTCCCAGGCGATCGACCGGGACGAGATCATCAAGGCGGTCTTCAAGGGTTCGCAGAAGTCGGCCCGCTCGTTCGTCTCGCCGGTTGTCGCCGGGTACCGGGACAACACCTGCGCCGACGCCTGCGTCTTCGACGCGGCCAAGGCGAAGGCGGCGTACACCGCCGCCGGTGGCCCGGCCAAGCTGCAGATCTCGTACAACGGTGACGGTGGGCACAAGGAGTGGGTGGACGCCACCTGCAACCAGCTCAAGACCAACCTGGGTGTGGAGTGCGTCGGCACCGCCGAGCCGAAGTTCGCTGACCTGCTGACCAAGGTGGAGTCGAAGACCCCGGTCGGCATGTTCCGCATGGGCTGGGTCATGGACTACCCGTCCATGGAGAACTACCTCGGCCCGCTGTACAGCACCAACGGTTCGTCGAACTACTACGGCTACAGCAACCCGGCCTTCGACGCCCTGGTCAAGGAGGGTGCCTCGGCGCCGAGCCTCGACGAGGCGATCAAGAAGTACCAGGCGGCCGAGGACATCCTCGTCCAGGACATGCCGGTGATTCCGCTGCGGTTCGGGCAGAACACGTTCGGCCACTCGAACAAGGTCAAGAACGTGGAGATCGACCTGTTCAACCGGGTCAATCTGCTGAAGATCGAAGCCGTCAGCTGAACTGACCGCTGAGCGGCGGACGGTCCGGGTCACCAGCTAGGAGTTGCGTGACCCGGACCGTCCGACGAGTGGTCCGTTTGTCGGGCGGTGCCCGATCCAGACGGGCCATCTCCGTGGCGTCACCGGTGACCGTGCGGTGACGCCATCGCCGCGTTCGTATGCGGTCCGCTGTCCACAAGGCAGCCACCGACGCCTGTCCCGTGAAGGACGAAGACATGTTCCGTTTCATAGTCCGGCGCCTGCTGCAGATGGTCCTCACGTTCTTCGGGGCCACCCTGCTCGTCTACGCGCTCATGTTCAGCAATCAGGGCAGCCCCGCACAGGTCATCCAGTCCCTGGTCGGCGAACGCCCGGTCACCCCGGCCCAGGTCGCGGTCCTGACCGAGCGGTACCACCTCAACGAGGGTTTCTGGACCCAGTACGGCTACTACATGAAGGGCCTGCTGCAACTCGACTTCGGCACCTCGCTGACCGGTCGACCGATCGGCGACATGATCGCCCAGGCGTGGCCGGTGACCATCCGGCTCGCCGTGATCGGCGTCCTGTTCGCCATCCTCTTCGGCGTGACCGCGGGCGTCGTCGCCGGCATCCGTCGCGCCGGCGTGTTCGACAATGCCACGCTGATCCTCACCCTGCTACTCATTTCCATCCCGGTGATCGTGCTGGCCCCGCTGGCGCAGTACTTCTTCGGCATCAAGCTCAGCTGGTTCCCGCCCACCGCCGGTGGTGACCCGGACTGGTGGGCACTGTTCCTACCCGGACTGGTGCTGGGGTCGCTCTCGCTCGCCACCTACTCCCGGTTGACCCGTACCTCGGTGGCGGAGAACCTCCGCGCCGACTACGTCCGTACGGCCCGCGCCAAGGGCCTGCCGCGCAGCCGGGTGATCGGGGTACACGTACTGCGCAACTCGCTGATCCCGGTGGTCACCTACATCGGCATCGACATCGGTGGCCTGATGGCCGGCGCCATCATCACCGAGGGCGTGTTCAACATTCCCGGCGTCGGCTTCAACCTCTTCCGCGGCATCCGCACCGAGGACGGACCGCTCGTGGTCGGTTTCGTGAGCCTGCTGGTCATCGTCTTCCTGGTCGCGAACCTGATCGTCGACATCATGTACGCCGTGCTCGACCCGAGGATCCGCTATGAGTAATCTCGAATCGATCGCCGCAGCCGAGACCCCCGCCGCGAACCCCGCACCGGTCGGACCGGCCGGCGCCAAGACCGACAAGCCGCGCAGCCTCGCCGGCGACGCCTGGCGGGACCTACGCCGCAACCCGATCTTCTGGGTCGCCTCCGGATTGGTCCTGCTCTTCGTGGTGATGGCGCTGGTGCCACAGCTCTTCACCCCGGCCGACCCCGCCAGCTGCGCACTGTCCCGGCAGTACGGGGCACCGAGCGGGCGGGCCTGGTTCGGCTACGACTTCCAGGGCTGTGACGTCTTCGCGCGTACGGTCTACGGCGCCCGCGCCTCGATCCAGGTCGGTGTCTTCGCCATGCTGTTGGCCGGCGCCATCGCGCTGGTCGTCGGGCTCTCGTCGGGCTACTTCGGTGGCTGGGTGGACACCATCCTGTCCCGGCTCACCGACATCGTGCTCGGCATCCCGCTGCTGCTGGCCGCGATCGTGCTCGGCAAGCGGCTTGCCGGCGACCGACAGGGGACCGGCATCTGGACCGTGGTGATCGTGCTCGGGGTACTCGGCTGGACCACCGCGTCGCGGGTGATGCGCTCCTCGGTGATCAGTGCCAAGAACCAGGACTACGTGGCGGCGGCCCGGATGCTCGGCGCCGGGCACGGCCGGATCATGTTCCGGCACATCCTGCCGAACGCGCTCGCCCCCTTCGTGGTCGTGCTGACCATCGCGCTCGGCGGGTTCATCTCGGTGGAGGCCACCCTGTCGTTCCTCGGCATCGGGCTGAAGGCACCCGCCGTCTCCTGGGGCATCGACATCTCCAGCTCGCAGCTGCGGGTACGGGAGAACGCCACCCCGCTGATGGCACCCTCCGCGTTCCTGGCGCTGACCGTGCTCGCCTTCATCATGCTCGGCGACGCGATCCGCGACGCCTTCGACCCGAAGCTGCGGTAGGAGAATCCGGTGACCGACATCAAGGCACAAATCGACGTCCTACCCGGATTGGACCACTCCGCCCCGCTGCTTCAGGTGACCGACCTGCACGTGGAGTTCCGTACCGTCAACGGTGTCGCGCACGCGGTGAACGGGGCCAACTTCACCGTCCAGGCGGGAGAGACCCTGGCCATCCTCGGCGAGTCCGGGTGTGGCAAGTCGGTGACCGCGCAGGCGATCATGGGCATCCTGGACACCCCACCCGGTTACGTGACCCGGGGTGAGGTCCGCTACCGCGGGCTCGACCTGCTGAAGCTCTCCGAGGAGCAGCGGCGGAAGGTACGCGCCAACAGGATCGCCATGATCTTCCAGGACGCGCTCTCCGCGCTCAACCCGGTCTTCTCGGTGGGCTTCCAGCTCGGCGAACTGATGCGGGTGCACCGGGGCATGTCCCGGAAGGCCGCCCACCAGCGGTCGATCGAGCTGCTCGACCTGGTGAAGATTCCGGGCGCCCGGCAGCGGATCAACGACTACCCGCACCAGTTCTCCGGCGGTATGCGGCAGCGGGTGATGATCGCGATGGCGCTGGCCCTCGACCCGGAGGTGCTGATCGCGGACGAACCCACCACCGCACTGGACGTCACGGTCCAGGCCCAGATCATGAACCTGCTGGCGGAACTCCGCCGGGAACGGAACATGGGCCTGATCCTGATCACCCACGACATGGGGGTGGTCGCCGACGTCGCCGACCGGATCTCGGTGATGTACGCCGGCAAGGTGGTGGAAGAGGCGGGAGTCTTCGACATCTACGCCCGGCCGGCGCACCCGTACACCAAGGCCCTGCTGGAATCGATCCCCCGGGTCGACCTCAGGGGCCAGAAGCTGAACGTGATCAAAGGGCTGCCGCCGAACCTGACGAACATCCCACCGGGCTGTGCCTTCAACCCCAGGTGCCGGTACGCCCAGGACGTCTGCCGGGCGGACCCGCCGCCGCAGGCGTACCAGGTGGCCGAGAACCGGACCTCGCGCTGCCACTTCTGGAAGGACGTGTTGGGCGATGAGTGACGTCGTGCTGCGGACCCAGAACCTGGTGAAGCACTTCCCGATCACCCGGGGCATCGTGTTCCAGAGCCAGATCGGCGCGGTCCGCGCGGTTGACGGGATCAACCTCGAACTGCGCCGGGGCGAGACCCTCGGTGTGGTGGGCGAGTCCGGCTGCGGCAAGTCGACCCTGGCGAAGCTGCTGGTCGGGCTGGAGAAGCCGACCTCGGGCACGATCGACGTCCGGGGCCAGGACATGACCCGGCTGAGCGGCCAGACGTTGCGTCGGGCTCGGCGCAACATCCAGATGGTGTTGCAGGACCCGTACACCTCGCTGAACCCTCGGATGACCGTCGGCGACATCATCGGCGAGCCCTTCGACATCCACCCGGATGTCGCACCTCGGGGCGAGCGGCAGAAGCGGGTGCAGGACCTGATCGACCTGGTCGGGCTCAATCCGGACCACATCAACCGGTACCCGCACCAGTTCTCCGGCGGTCAGCGGCAGCGGATCGGGATCGCCCGGGCGTTGGCGCTCAACCCGGAGATCATCATTTGTGACGAGCCGGTGTCGGCGTTGGACGTGTCGATCCAGGCGCAGGTGATCAACCTGTTGGAGAAGCTCCAGGACGAGTTGGGGCTCTCGTACGTGTTCATCGCGCACGATCTGTCGGTGGTTCGGCACATCGCCGACCGGGTGGCGGTGATGTATCTCGGCAAGATCGTGGAGGTCGGTACGAACGAGGAGATCTACGAGCGGCCGACCCACCCGTACACGCAGGCGCTGCTCTCCGCCGTACCGGTCCCGGACCCCACCCTGCGTGGGCATCGGGACCAGATCGTGCTGGAGGGTGACGTGCCGTCGCCGGCCAACCCGCCCTCGGGCTGCCGGTTCCGTACCCGCTGCTGGAAGGCCCAGAGCATCTGCGCCGAGCAGGATCCACCGCTGGTGGAACGGGAGCATTCCGGTCACCCGAGCGCATGCCACTTCGCCGAGGAGCGGGACGTGGTGCACGCGGTCGAATAGGCCGGGTCAGACGCCGGCGGTCGGCCCCACCCGGCTGCGCCACCGGTGAAGGTAGTGCCTCCTCAGTGTCCGGGGCGTCGGCCGTCATCCATGCGACCGGCGCCCCGGACCGCTCGCCGGGCCGCGTCGCCGGGCTGTCGGTTCGGCGCCGGTTCGGTCAGAGCGGTCCGCGGCCGGCGCGCAGCACCAGCAGTGCGAGCTGCGTTCCGTCCGCGCCCAGGGCGATGCGGAACTTGTCCAGGATCTCCCGTTCGCGGGAGAGCACCAGGCGGGTGCCGCCGGAGGCGACGCGGGTCGCGCCGACCTGCTGGGACAGGCTCGCCCGTTCCTGCCAGAGAGCGATCAACGCGTTGTCGATCTCGTTGATCCGGTCGCGCATGGCGAGGATCCGCTGCGCGGCCTCGGGTGAGTCGGTGCCGGTCTGCGTGGTCCCGGACTTGTCGGATGCGGCGGAGTCGGTCGGCTGCTCAAGCATGTGTGCGGTCATTTCTGGGCTCCCGAGCGGGTTGGCCCCCAGCGTCCAGACACCCGAAGCAAAACGCCCCGGGCTCCAGGAGCCCGGGGCGTTTCGTAGGTTTTAGATCAGGCGCTACCTACGGCTGCCGGACTCCCGGAGCCATAGTAAAAGTAGAAGCGCGCCTGCTGGATCACGAATCGAGTATGCACACCCTGGCCCTTGCGCGCAAGTGCCCCGGTAAGGAAGGGCCCCCTCTTATCGTTTACGGAGGTGAAGGGGCCCTTGCCAACGTTGCCGGCCGGGCTGGTGGGTCAGCCGAGACGGGTGATGCGGTTTGCGGGACCGGGGGTGACCGGCGCCCCGGCGCCCAGGTACGCGACCAGCGCGTCGACGTCGAACCCGGGCGCGGTGGTCCGGTCCGTGCCCCCGGTGAGCAGGGTGAAGCCGTCGCCGCCGTTGGCCAGGAAGTCGTTCGTGGTGACCCGGTAGCTGGCGGCCGGGTCGACCGGCGTACCGCCCAGCGTCAGGGCGCTGACCCGTCCACCCGCCGGCAGGCTGGTGTCGTAGCTGTAGCTGAAACCGGCCGAAACTTGCAGGACCCGCTGGCTGGTCTGCCCGTTGAAGCCGACGAACTGCTGTTCCAGTACGTCCTTCAGCTGGGCGCCGGTGAAGGTCTGGGTGACCACCAGGTTGTTGAACGGCTGGACGGTGAACGCCTCGCCGTAGGTGATCTGGCCGGGCGCCTCGCCACCGGTCGAGGCGGCGTACGTCAGTGAGGCGCGGATGCCGCCCGGATTCATCAGTGCGAGCTGGGCGCCGGTCGAGGCGGTCCAGGCGAGTTGTGCGTCGGCGATCACGTCACCGAGTGGGCTCTCCTGGTTCGGCTGGTTGTCCCGGACGATGTCGGCGCTGATCGTCCCGACCACCCGGTTGGCGATCGGGGCGACCGCGTTGCGGTACTTGTCGGCGAGCGCCTTCGCCCTCGGGTCCACCAGGGCCGGGTTGCGGACGAAGTTGCCCGGGGTGGTCTGCTGCCAGGTCCCGTCCGCGTTGCGTACGCCGTTCTCGACGATGACGTTGCGGGCGGTGATCTCGCTGAACCGGCCGGTCCGGCGGTCCAGCGAGTAGTCGATGTCGGTGATCAGCTGGCCGTTGGTGCCGGCGCTGGTGACCACGGTCGGCGTGCCCGAGGAGTTCGGCAGCGAGCAGGAGTACGCGCGGTGCGTGTGACCGCTGACGACCAGTCCGAACTCGGGCCGCAGCCCGGCCACGATCGGCACCAGCGGACCGGAGAAGTTGGTGCACTCGGACGGGCCGCCGGACTGCGTGCCGCCCTCGTGCAGGAGCAGGACCTGGGCCTTCACTCCGGCGAGCCGGAGCAGGCCGCCCCAGAGGTTGGCGGCCTCGATCTCGTCGGTGAAGCGGACCGAGCTGATGCCGGCGGGGTTGACGATGCCCGGGGTTCCCTCCAACGTGAGCCCGACGAAGCCGACCGGTACGCCGTCGACGATCCGGATGTCCACCGGCGGGAGGATCGGCAGCCCGGTACGCCGGCTCACCGTGTTCGCGGCGAGGTAGCTGAACCGCGCACCGGCGAAGCCGTCCCCGTCCTGGCAGCCGTCGACCGGGTGGCAGCCGCCCCGGTTGATCCGGAGCAGTTCCTCGACCCCCTCATCGAACTCGTGGTTGCCCACCGAACTGATCTCCAGTCCGATCTCGTCCATGAGTTCGATCGTCGGTTCGTCATGGAAGGCGGCGCTGACCAGCGGGGTGGCGCCGATCAGGTCACCGGCGCCGACGGTGGTGCTCCGGCGTCCCTCGGCGGTGGCCTCGGCGCGGAGCTTCCTGAGCCAGGTCGCCAGGTATTCGACCCCGCCGGCCGGGGTGCCGTTGACCGCGGCGCCGCTGCCGGTAGGCGGGTCGATGGCGCCGTGGAAGTCGTTGTAGCTGAGGAAGTTGCCCTTGGCCGGACGACCGAGGGGCTGGTGGTAGGAGACCGAGACCGGGTCGAGGGCGGTCCAGCGCTCGGCACCGGCCGACGGGTCACCGGTCGGGGCGAGGGGCAGGGTGGTGACGACGGCGAGGGCGAGGGCGGGTACCGCGAATCGCCGCAGCGCCGCCCAACCGTCCGTACGCGGTTTGCTCATCCGGATTCTTCCCATCAGGTGCGGGTGAGTTTTCCTGGTCGGTATCCGGTCATCGTTCTCGATCGGTCGGGAACCCACCAGTACGCGCGGGTGACGAGTTGGTTGCCGGTCGGCAGGGGAGTCCGAAGGTGTCGGCCCGGCGGCATAGACTCGCGCTGCGATGCATGCTCTCTTCGAAACCCCGCCGACCCAGCCCTCGACCCCGCCCCAGCCTCCGGGGTCCCAGCCCTCGCCGCCGCCCCGGTCGTCGGCGCCGTTCCCGTCGCCCGTGGCGCGTCCGCCGTTCCCGGCCGGGGACCCACAGGCCCTGCTGACCGGGTTGAACGGCCCGCAGCGCGACGCGGTGACGCACGCCGGTTCCCCGTTGCTGATCGTGGCGGGTGCGGGTTCCGGCAAGACCCGGGTGCTGACCCACCGGATCGCCTATCTGCTCGCGGCCCGGCAGGTGCATCCCGGTGAGATCATCGCGATCACCTTCACCAACAAGGCCGCCGGGGAGATGAAGGAGCGGGTGGCCGCCCTGGTCGGTCCCCGGGCCCGGCTGATGTGGGTCTCCACGTTCCACTCCGCCTGCGTACGGATCCTCCGGGCGGAGCACGAGCACGCCGGTCTGAAGTCGACCTTCTCCATTTACGACGCGGACGACTCGCGGCGGTTGATGCAGATGGTCGCCCGGGAACTGGATCTCGACCCGAAGCGCTATCCGGCGCGCGGGTTGGCGGCCCAGGTTTCCAACCTGAAGAACGAGCTGATCGACCCGGAGGAGTTCGCCGGCCGGGCGAAGGGGCCGAACGAGCGCGCGCTGGCCGAGGCGTACACCCGCTACCAGCAGCGCCTGCGGGAGGCGCACGCGCTCGACTTCGACGACCTGATCATGACCACGGTGCATCTGTTGCAGTCCCACCCGCACGTGGCGGAGAGCTACCGGCGCCGGTTCCGGCACGTGCTGGTCGACGAGTACCAGGACACCAACCACGCCCAGTACACGTTGATCAAGGAGCTGGTCGGGAGCGAGTCGGCCGCGGGTGGGACCGACGGGCTGCCACCGGCCGAGCTCTGCGTGGTCGGTGACGCGGACCAGTCGATCTACGCCTTCCGGGGCGCCACGATCCGCAACATCCTGGAGTTCGAACGGGACTTCACCGACGCCCGGACCATTCTGCTGGAGCAGAACTACCGCTCCACCCAGACCATCCTGAACGCGGCCAACGCCGTGATCGACCGGAACACCTCCCGCAAGCCGAAGCGGCTCTGGAGCGACGCCGGTGCGGGGGAGCAGATCGTCGGTTACGTCGCCGACACCGAGCACGCCGAGGCCGACTGGGTGGCCCGGGAGATCGACCGACTGACCGACGAGGGGCTGACCCGGCCGGGCGAGGTTGCCGTCTTCTACCGGACCAACGCCCAGTCGCGGGTGTTCGAGGAAGTGTTCATCCGGGTCGGGCTGCCGTACAAGGTGGTCGGCGGGGTGCGCTTCTACGAGCGCAAGGAGGTACGCGACGCGCTGGCGTACCTGCGTGCGGTGGTCAACGACGACGACACGGTGAGCCTTCGCCGGGTGCTCAACACACCCCGGCGGGGGATCGGTGACCGGGCCGAGGCGTGCGTCGAGGCGCTCGCCGCCCGGGACCGGATCTCGTTCGGGGCCGCGTTGCGGCGGGCTGGCAACGCTCCGGGGATCTCCACCCGGGCCGCCAACTCGATCGCCGACTTCGTCGCCCTGCTCGACGGCGCCCGGGAGTTGGCCCAGACGGCCCCCCCGGAGGAGGTGCTGGAGTCCCTGCTCACCCGCTCGGGATACCTGAGCGAACTGGAGGAGAGCCTCGACCCGCAGGACGCCGGGCGGGTGGAGAACCTCCAGGAACTGGTGAGCGTCGCCCGGGAGTACACCGAACGGGTCGAGGCGCAGGCGGAGGAGGGGGAGGGCGGGGCCACCCTCGCCGGCTTCCTGGAGCAGGTCGCGCTGGTCGCCGACGCCGACCAGATCCCCGACCAGGCGGGTCCGGCGGCCGACGGCGAACAGGCGGAGCAGCCGCAGGGTGTGGTCACGCTGATGACCCTGCACACGGCGAAGGGACTGGAGTTCCCGGTCGTGTTCCTGACCGGCCTGGAGGACGGCGTCTTCCCGCACCTGCGCGCGCTCGGCGACACCCGGGAGCTGGAGGAGGAACGCCGGCTCGCCTATGTCGGCATCACCCGCGCCCGGCAGCGGCTCTACCTGTCCCGCGCGGTCACCCGCTCGGCGTGGGGCCAGCCGTCGTACAACCCGGCGTCGCGGTTCATGGCCGAACTCCCGACCGACCTGGTGCGCTGGGAGCGGACCGAGGGGTCGTACACGTCCTGGTCGGGCACGGGCGGCGGTGTGGGCGGGCGGGCCGGCTACGCCGATTCCGGTTCGGCCGCCCGGGGTGGCGGCTTCACCGGCGGTACGCCGAAGGCCGCGCAGCTCGCCCGGAAGCTGGGCGTCGACGCCAGCCGGTTGGCGACCGCCAGTGAGTTGCCGCAGACGCCGAAGGTGGCGGCCGGGGACCGGGTCAACCACCAGCGGTACGGACTGGGCCGGGTGGTGGCGGTGGAGGGGCACGGGCCGGGTGCGCGGGCTCAGATCGACTTCGGTGACCAGACCATGTGGTTGGTGCTGCGGCACGCGCCGATCGACAAGCTCTGACCCTCCCGGCGATCCGCTCGGCTGGGGTCGGTGCTCAGCAGCCCAGGTCGACGCCGTGTGCCCGCATGAACGGGGCCGGGTCGATCTGGTTCCAGAGCCCGCCCTGGTGCACCTCGAAGTGCAGGTGCGGGCCGGTGGCGTCGCCGGTGGCGCCCTCGTACCCGATGACCTGACCGGCGGTGACCTTGTCGCCCACCTGTACCGCGGTCCGGTTCTGGTGCGCGTAGTGGGTCAGGATGCCGTTGCCGTGGTCGATGACCACGGAGATGCCGTACCCGTCGTAGGCGGCGCCGGCGGTGATCACCGTGCCGGCGGCGGCGGCGTGGATCGGTGTGTTCTCGTCTCCGGCGAGGTCGATGCCGGCGTGCAGGACGCCGCCGCGCATGCCGTAGCAGGAGCTGACCGGAACACCGGGCATCGGGTTGACCCAGGCGGCGGCGGCCTTGGTCGGCTTCACCGTGGCCTTGGTGGGGGTCGGCTTCTTGGTTGCCGGGGTGGTCCTGGGGGTGGTCGGGGTCGGGCTGGCGCTCGGGGTGGCCGAGGGGGTCGGGCTGGTGCTCGGGGTGGGCGTACCGAGCAGGTCGGTTGGGATCCCGGTCGGGCTGCCGGCGATCGGGTCGCGTTCGGACCGGTCGGCGCGCTCGGCCGCGCGGGCTCGGGCGGCGGAGTCCGCCGCCAGCGTGGTCCGGGTCGGCTGCTCGTCGTCGCCGCCGACGGTCAGCGCCGCGGCACCGAATCCGATGAGTACGGCCAGCCCGGTCGCCACGTAGACGCCGCGACCGAGGCGCCGGTGCGGGGCGCGGTGTCGGGGTACGTCGCTGCCGGCCCGGAGGTCCTTCCCGTCCTCGTCGCGGTCGCGGTCGTCGAGCGGCTGGCTGTCCTGCACGGGTGGAACCTCCGGGATACGGGAACTGACCCGGGAAATGGTGGCCGGTCGCGGCGGTGACCAGCGGCATCGGGGTTGTCGCCGGGCGGAGCGGCCAGCGGCTACGGCGGTCAGATACGCCGGGATTGGGGCTGGGTTACCGGTTGTCGGCGCGGGCCGGGCGTGTCTCCGGCCACATCGACTCCTGTGACCTAGAAAACTTCACCGGGCCCGGGCGAACGAAAAACCGCCCGGACCGAACGGTCCCGGGCGGTTTCGACGCGGTGCGTCGGGCTACTGGGCGGTTACTCCGCCGTAAATTGCCTCGACTTGGGTCTGAATGTCCACTCCCTTGTCCCGCAGGTACGGGATCGGATCCCGGGGGACGCCGTTGACATGCACCTCAAGGTGCAGGTGGGAGCCGTAGGAGTGACCGGTGTTGCCGACCAGTCCGAGCTGGTCGCCGGCCTTCACCTCCTGGCCCTCCTTGACGAGGATCTTGGAGGAGTGGCCGTAGACGGATTCGGAGCCGTCCGGGTGGGTGACGATCACGCAGTAGCCGTAGCCGCCGTACCAGCCGGCGCGGGTGACCTTGCCGGAGTGGATGGCGTGGTACGGGGTGCCCTCGGCGGCGGCCAGGTCGACACCGGCGTGGAGCTTGCCCCAGCGCATGCCGTACGGCGAGGTGAAGTTGTAGCCGTGCAGCGGCAGCAGCCAGACGTCCGGCGCCTCGGCCATCGTGCTCGCGATGCCGGAGCGGTCCTCGTCACGGGTGGCGCGTTCGGCACTGTCGGCGCGCGAGGCGAGGTCGTCGCTGGTCGCGGAGGCGTTCTCCAGGTCGGCCAGAGTGGTGGGGCTGACCGCCTTCGCGTCGGGCATGGCGGCCGCGCCCAGGGCGACGATGCCGGCGCCGACGACGGCGGTGGTGACGACTGCGGCGTAGCGGCTGCGCGGGGGGGTGGGTACGCGGCGTCGCCCGCGATATCGATCGGGCTCAGACGACAGGCGCTGGCGCACGCACACCCTCCGTTGTCGGGTATTGGAACCGGCCTTGTCCGGAGGGCGGTGGTGCCGACCACTCGGTTGGACCGTGTTGTCACCCGATCGAGGACCTGATGACAACCGTCGTCACGGTAACCGCCACCTAGTCGACCCACAAGTCACCCCACGGCTTTGTCGTCGTGCGGTGCGCCTGTCCGTCAGGAAACGCCCAATTTCGTAACCATTAGCGGGTCTTATCGTTAGTAGCTCTCAGTCACCGATGGCGGTACGGCGGGTCAGTTGGGTCGGCTGTACGGCAACGGTGGGTGACCCGTCGGGGTCGACCCGGACCGGGTCCGCCGGCCGGATTCCGAAGGGTACGGAGCGCGGGTTACCGTTCGTTAAGGTGATTGCCGAGGTGCGCGGGAAAGGTGTTCTGATGAGCTCTCGAATCCGGGTCGTCGTCGCCAAGCCCGGCCTGGACGGCCACGACCGTGGCGTCAAGGTCGTCGCCCGTGCGCTGCGTGACGCCGGCATGGAGGTCATCTACACGGGGCTGCACCAGACGCCGGAGCAGATCGTCGAGACCGCCATCCAGGAGGACGCCGACGCGGTTGGCCTGTCGGTGCTCTCCGGGGCACACATGACCCTGTTCCGGCGGGTCGTGGAACTGCTCGCCGAGCGGGACGCCCAGGACATGGTCGTCTTCGGCGGCGGCATCATTCCGGACGCCGACATTCCGGAGCTGGAGCGGATCGGGGTCGCCAAGGTGTTCACCCCGGGTGCGACCACCCAGGCGATCGTGGAGTGGGTCCGGGCCAACGTCGCCCAGCCGGTTTCCTGATCGCTCGATCCGACCGGTTTCCTGACTCGACTGTCACCCCCCACATCGTCGATCGCGCTGCGTGAGCACAGATGTGACAGATGTGATGCTGGGCACGGAAACGTCCGTGCCCAGACGGGGGGAGAGGCCGGACGCACCCCTCACACGTCCGGCCTCTCTATGCGCGATGCCCCGCCGCCACCCCTCGACCGACAGGGCATCGGCCGTCTCCCGTCATCGCGCGGCTCAGCGCTCCGACACCTGACTCAACGACGTCTTCCCGCAGGGGTTACGCGGTTGCCGTGACTTCGGTCAGAAAGGTTTCCGGGGGGCTTCGCCGCAGGCGTCGATGGCTGTGCAGTACCGCACACCGCACACCCACTCCATTGCCATCGGTGCCCGCATCGCTAGGCTGCCGCCGGAGGCCTGTTTCCTTTTTTGATGACAGGCATCAACTCATTTTTCACGCTGGCGGCGGCGCGACGGCGCGCCGCGGAGACTGGACGGGACGCGCAATCGTGGACCTGTACGAATACCAGGGGCGCGAGCTGTTCGAGCGGCACGGTTTGCCCGTGCTCGCCGGCGGCGTCGCCACCACCCCCGAGGAGGCCCGCGCGATCGCCGATCGCCTCGGTGGCCGAGTTGTTGTCAAGGCCCAGGTGAAGGTTGGCGGCCGGGGCAAGGCCGGCGGGGTCAAGCTCGCCGACAACCCCGAGGAGGCGGTGGCCCGGGCCACCGACATCCTGGGCATGGACATCAAGGGTCACACGGTCCACAAGGTCATGATCACGGTGACCGCGGAGATCGCCGAGGAGTACTACCTCTCGTACCTGCTCGACCGGGCGAACCGCACCTTCCTCTGCATCGCCAGCGTGGCCGGCGGCATGGACATCGAGCAGGTCGCCGCCGAGACCCCGGAACGGGTCGCGAAGATCGCGATCGACCCCAACGTCGGCGTCGACCTGGACAAGGCCAACGAGATCGTCGCCACGGCCAAGTTCCCGGCCGCGGTCGCCGACCAGATCGCCGGCATCGCGGTCGTACTCTGGCGGGCCTTCGTCGCCGAGGACGCCACCCTGGTGGAGGTCAACCCGTTGGCCCGTACGGCCAAGGGTGACGTACTCCTGCTCGACGCCAAGGTGACCCTGGACGAGAACGCCGGGTTCCGGCACCCGGACCACGAGGCACTGGTCGACCAGGGCTCGGTGGACCCGCTGGAGCAGCGGGCGAAGGAGAAGGACCTCAACTACGTCAAGCTCGACGGCGAGGTCGGCATCATCGGCAACGGCGCCGGTCTGGTCATGTCCACGCTCGACGTGGTCGCGTACGCGGGCGAGCGGCACGGCGGGGTCAAGCCGGCGAACTTCCTCGACATCGGCGGCGGCGCGAGCGCGGCGGTGATGGCGAACGGTCTGGAGATCGTGCTCTCCGACCCGTCGGTCAAGAGCGTCTTCGTCAACGTCTTCGGTGGCATCACCGCGTGCGACGAGGTCGCCAACGGTATCGTCCAGGCGCTGGCCCTGCTCACCGAGCGCGGTGAGCAGGTGGACAAGCCGCTGGTCGTACGGCTGGACGGCAACAACGCCGAGGCGGGTCGGGCAATCCTCGACGCCGCGGCGAACCCGCTGGTGCAGCGGGTGGACACGATGGATGGAGCGGCCGAGCGGGCCGCCGAGCTCGCGGCTGCGGGGGTCTGACATGGCAATCTGGCTGACCAAGGACTCGAAGGTCATCGTCCAGGGGATGACCGGCTCCGAAGGCTCCAAGCACACCCGGCGGATGCTCGCCGCGGGCACCAACGTGGTCGGCGGGGTGAACCCGCGTAAGGCCGGTCAGACCGTCGACTTCGACGGCACCGAGCTGCCCGTCTTCGCCAGCGTCGCGGACGCGATGGCCGGCACCGGCGCCGACACCACGGTCATCTTCGTACCGCCGCAGTTCACCAAGGGCGCGGTCGTCGAGGCGATCGACGCGGGCATCGAGCTCGCCGTGGTGATCACCGAGGGCGTACCGGTGCACGACACCGCCGCTTTCTGGGCGTACAACGTCAGCAAGGGCGAGCGGACCCGGATCATCGGCCCGAACTGCCCCGGCATCGCCTCCCCGGGCGCCTCCAACGCCGGCATCATCCCGGCCGACATCACCGGTTCCGGCCGGATCGGCCTGGTCAGCAAGAGCGGCACGCTGACCTACCAGATGATGTACGAGCTGCGCGACATCGGCTTCTCCACCTGCGTCGGCATCGGCGGTGACCCGGTCATCGGGACCACCCACATCGACGCCCTCGCGGCCTTCCAGGCCGACCCGGACACCGACGCGATCGTGATGATCGGCGAGATCGGCGGCGACGCCGAGGAGCGGGCCGCCGAGTTCATCAAGGCCAACGTCACCAAGCCGGTGGTCGGCTACATCGCCGGCTTCACCGCCCCGCCCGGCAAGACCATGGGGCACGCCGGTGCGATCATCTCCGGCTCGGCCGGCACCGCCGACGCGAAGAAGGCGGCGCTGGAGGCGGTCGGGGTCAAGGTCGGCAAGACGCCGACCGAGACCGCCCAGCTGATGCGGGAGATCATGTCCGGCAGCTGAGCTGACGGAGCCGGTACGCGGGACGCGTACCGGCGATTTTGAACACCACGAAGGGGCCGACCGCCATGCGGTCGGCCCCTTCGCCGTCCGATGCTGGGTCAGCGCCAGCCGGGATAGTTGCCGGTGCCGCGCAGGATCGCGGTGCCCAGGATGTTGAGCACACTGAGCCCGATCGCGATCCAGCCGAGCACCGGGGAGCTGCCGTAGCGGCGAGCGTCCCGAATGGACAGATAGCCGAAGATCACCCCGAGTACGCCGCAGCAGACCAGGCCGACGACGATGCCGAGCACGCCCCAGAGGGTGGTCCGGTCCCGGCCCGCTCTCGCCGGCGGTTGGTACGGATACTGGCCCGCCATGCACACCTCCACCAGGGATGGCCCGGAATCCGCCCGGCCGAGGTACGCCGACCGCACGGTCCGACGGGTTGGGCCGACGGTAACCCCGAGAGCGGGCTGTTTGTAGAGAAATCGCGCAAGTCACCGGAGATAGTCGGTGGTGTCGCCCCCCAGGCCGCCGACCGGCGTGCCAAAGTAGGGCACGATGCCACCCATCACCCCCGATCAGCCCGACCGTCCGGTTCGGCCGGATCCGGCGGACCGCGCGCCGACGACCGGCCGGACCGACCCGGTCGACGCGGTTCCGTCTGCCCGCCGAGGCGAACTGGACCGACGCGACGGCACCGAACCGGACCGTACCGGGGACCGGCGACCGGGAGCGGGAACCACCGCCCGGCCGGGCGGCGCCGCACGCCGTTCCGGCCGCCGCGCCCCGCTGCCGGTGGCCGCCGCCGTGGCGACCACCTGGGCGGCGATCCTGTCCTACCTGCCGGTCGCGGTCGTACTCGGCTTCGCGCGGCTCACCGAAGACGCCGGCGCGGTCGGCGGGGCGGCCCGCGTCGGGCTCGCCGGCTGGCTGGTCGGACACGGCGTACCGCTCGACACCGAGGCCGGGACCTTCCACCTGCCGCCGCTCGGGCTCGCCGTGTTCGCCGCCTGGCGGGTGGCCCGTGCGGGCGTACACACCAGCCGGGCGATCGGCGCACGCCAGCACGGCACCCCGCGCCAGGCACTCGCCGTCGCCGGCGCGGTCGGCATCGCGTACGGGCTGCTCGGTGTCCTCGCCGCGGTGATCGTCGCCCCCGGCGGGCAGGACGTGTCACCGGCACGGGCCGGGCTCACCCTCACCGTCTTCGGCACCCTCACCGCGTACGCGGGGGCGTTGCCGGTCACCGGCACGCTCGGCGCACTCGCCCGGCGTACCCCGGCGGTCTTCCGCGACGGGTTGCGGACCGGGCTGGTGGCCGCGTTGCTCATGCTCGGCGCGGGCGCCGGCGCGGCCGGCCTCGCGGTGGCCACCGGCGGCGGCGCGGCCTCCGACATGCTGACCGCCTACCGGACCGGGGTCGTCGGCCAGGCCGGCATCACCGCGGTCAGCGCCGGGTACGCGCCGAACGCCGCCGTCTGGGCCGCGTCCTACCTGCTCGGGCCGGGCTTCGCGATCGGCACCGGTACGACCGTGAGCACGACCGAGGTGACCGTCGGCGCGCTGCCGGCGGTGCCGTTGCTGGCCGGACTACCGTCCGGGCCGATCGGCGGGTTTCGTGCGGCGCTGCTCGCGGTGCCGGTGATCGCCGGCCTGGCCGCTGGCTGGTTGCTCACCCGCCGGTCGCTGCGGCGGGCCGGACTGCCGGCGCCGCCCGCCGCCCTGCCCCGGGGGGCGGGACGGGGCCGGCTGGTGGTGCGCTGGCCCCCACTGCTCGCCGCGGCCCTGGTCGGTGGACCGGTCGCGGGCGTCGTGCTCGGGGCGGCCGCCTGGGCCTCCGGTGGCTCGCTCGGCGGCGGCCGGCTCGCCGAGGTGGGGCCGGTCAGCTGGCAGGTCGCGGTCGTCGCCACCGTCGTGGTGGCGGTCGGGGCGACGGTCGGTGCGGCCGTCACCCGCGCCTTCGCCCGGCCCTGACCACCGGTCGGGCCCGGCAGGCTGCCCGAGCCGGTGACCGGCCCCGAGCCGGCGGATTGGCCCGAGCCGCCGCAGAGCGGGTCTGAGCTGCCCGATAGGGTGCTGAGGTGACTGAGCCCGTGTCGGCCGCCCGAGTCGTCGTCCTCATTTCCGGGTCCGGTAGCAACCTCCAGGCGCTGCTCGACGCGTCCACCGATCCGGCGTACGGAGTGCAGGTGGTCGCCGTCGGCGCGGACCGTGCCGGCATCGCCGGACTCGACCGCGCCACCGCAGCCGGGGTGCCGGTCTTCGTCGACCCGCTGAAGGCGTACCCGGATCGCCAGGAGTGGGACCGCGCGCTCGCCGCGCACGTCGCCGAGTACAAGCCCGACCTGGTGGTTTCGGCCGGCTTCCTGAAACTCGTCGGCCCGCACTTCCTCGCCGCCTTCGGCGACCGCTACCTGAACACGCACAACGCGCTGCTGCCGGCCTTCCCCGGCATCCACGGCCCGCGCGACGCGCTCGCCTACGGCGTCAAGATCGCCGGGGCCACCCTCTTCTTCGTCGACGCCGGCGTCGACACCGGACCGATCGTCGCCCAGGTGGCGGTGCCGGTGCTCGACGACGACGACGAGGAAACCCTCACCGAACGCATCAAGGTCGCCGAGCGGCGCCAACTCGTCGAGCAGGTCGGACGGCTGGCGCGCGAGGGTTGGACGATCACCGGAAGAAAGGTCACGATCCCATGAGCGCCACCTCCGACGGCCGGCGCGCGCTACGACGCGCGCTGGTCAGCGTGTACGACAAGACCGGGCTGACCGAACTGGCCCAGGCGCTGCACGCCGCCGGGGTTGAGATCGTGTCGACCGGCAGCACCGCCGCCACCATCGCCTCGGCGGGTGTGCCGGTTACCCAGGTCGAGGAGCTGACCGGGTTCCCCGAGACCCTGGACGGCCGGGTCAAGACCCTGCACCCGAAGGTGCACGCCGGTCTCCTCGCCGACCTGCGGTTGGAGCGGCACGCCAGCCAGCTCGACGAACTCGGCATCGCCCCGTTCGACCTGCTGGTGTCGAACCTCTACCCGTTCACCGAGACGGTCGCCTCCGGCGCGGACTTCGACGCGTGCGTCGAGCAGATCGACATCGGCGGGCCGGCGATGGTCCGGGCCGCCGCCAAGAACCACGCCTCGGTGGCCGTGGTGACCTCGGTGGACGCGTACCCGTCGATCCTGGCAGCCCTGGCCGACGGTGGTTTCACCCTCGGCGAGCGGCGCGCGCTCGCGGCGCGGGCCTTCGCCGACATCGCCGAGTACGACGTGGCGGTGGCGCAGTGGTTCGCCCAGGACCTCGCCTCGGAGTCGGAGTGGCCGGACTTCGCCGGGCTCGCCCTGCGGCGCAGCGCCACCCTGCGGTACGGCGAGAACCCGCACCAGCGGGCCGCCATCTACCTCGACCCGGCCGCGGCCGCGGGGCTGGCGCAGGCCGAGCAGCTGCACGGCAAGGAGATGTCGTACAACAACTACGTCGACGCGGACGCGGCCTGGCGCGCGGCGAACGACTTCGGCGCGGACGTACCGACCGTGGCGATCATCAAGCACGCCAACCCGTGCGGCATCGCGAACGGTGCTGACGTGGCCGAGGCGCACCGCAAGGCGCACGCCTGCGACCCGGTCTCGGCTTTCGGCGGCGTGATCGCGGTGAACCAGCCGGTCTCGGTGGAGTTGGCCAAGCAGATCGCGGACATCTTCACCGAGGTGGTGGTCGCGCCGGCCTTCGCCGACGGTGCGGTCGAGGTGCTCGCCGGCAAGAAGAACATCCGGCTGCTCCGGGTGCCGGCCTGGCAACCGGCGCCGGTCGAGTGGCGGGCGATCACCGGTGGCGTGCTGGCCCAGTCGGCCGACCGGATCGACGCCCCCGGCGACGACGCCGCCGGGTGGAAGCTGGTCGCTGGCGATCCGGCCGGGTCGGAACTCATGCGCGACCTGGTCTTCGCGTGGCGGGCGATCCGTTCGGTCAAGAGCAACGCGATCCTGCTCGCCGCCGACGGTGCGACCGTCGGGGTCGGCATGGGACAGGTCAACCGGGTGGACTCGGCGCAGCTCGCGGTGGCTCGGGCGGGTGCGGACCGGGCCCGTGGTTCGGTGGCCGCCTCGGACGCCTTCTTCCCGTTCGCCGATGGTCTGCAGGTGCTGCTCGACGCGGGTGTACGCGCGGTGGTGCAGCCGGGTGGCTCGGTACGCGACGAAGAGGTCATCGCCGCCGCTCAGCAGGCTGGTCTGACCATGTACCTCACCGGTACCCGTCACTTCTTCCACTGAGTTTCCCGCGTGACCGGGGTGGGTGGCCGACCGGCCGCCCACCCCGGTGTCGTTTCGGGCCGGTGGTCCAGGACGTCCCGCCGGGGCGGCGGTTCGCGGTGCCGCACCTCGGGACGACGTTGATGCCGGTTATGCCGGGGCGACCCGGAGCACGAGTTGGGCGGCGTCGCCGCCGGCCCGGCTGGCGTGCACGGTCCAGCAGCCGGGGGTCGGGAAGTGCCAGCCGGTGCCCCACTCGTCGCCGGGGCGTTTCCAGTTGCTTCCGCTGTGTCCGGTCGGTCCCCAGATCGGGGTGACCTCGGCGCCGGCCGGACCGGTGGCCCGCATGGTCAGGTCACCGGTGCCGGTCATCCGCCAGACGATCTTCGTGTCCCTGTCGGCGGTCAACTCGTCGGTGGTGAGGAAGAGCAACGCCCAGAGGGTTGTGCCAGGACCTCCGCCGGGCACCTCACGCGCCTCGTGATCGGTGCCGGCGGGGTAGTCGGCGCCGGCGGGGCAGGGGCCGGCTGTCGGCGCCCCAGCGGCCGGCTGACCGCTTCCGGGCCCGGTAGTGGAGTTGGCGCCGGCCCCGCTGGTGCCGGCCCCGCTGGTGCCGGTCGAGGTGGCCGTGCCGCGCGACTCCGTGTCCGGACCGGGGGAGGGCGTTGTGCCGCATCCGGCCAGCAGACTGCCGCACGCCACCACGGCGCAGAGGATTGTCGTACGTCTCCAGCTCATGCCAGGCAGAGTCGTAGCCCTGCCGCCGAGTTCCCAGCCTGCGCCGGATGTTAGGAAGGGCCCCTTCCTATACAGAAAACGATAAGAAGGGGCCCTTCCTTACACCTCAGGCGACGACGTGCTTGAGCTCCGCGAAGTGGCAGGCGGAGGGGTGCGGGTCGGCGGGCCGGAGCACCAGCTGCGGGTCCTGGGTGGCGCAGATGTCCTGGGCCTTCCAGCAGCGGGTACGGAACCGGCAGCCCGAGGGCGGGTCGGCCGGCGACGGTACGTCACCGGTCAGCCGGATGATCTCCCGGTGGGCGCGGGCGGACGGGTCCGGGACCGGTACGGCGGAGAGCAGCGCCTGGGTGTACGGGTGGGTCGGCCGCTCGTAGATCTCCTCGTTCGTACCGATCTCCACGATCTTGCCGAGATACATCACCGCCACCCGGTCGGCGATGTGCCGAACCACCGACAGATCGTGCGCGATGAACACGTACGAGAGCCCCAACTCGTCCTGGAGCTTCTCCAACAGGTTGATCACCTGCGCCTGGATCGACACGTCCAACGCCGACACCGGCTCGTCACAGACGATGATCTCCGGGTTGAGCGCCAACGCCCGGGCGATCCCGATCCGCTGCCGCTGACCGCCGGAGAACTGGTGCGGGTACCGGTTGATGTGCTCGGGGTTGAGTCCGACGATGTCGAGCAGTTCGCGTACCCGCCGCCCACGGGAGCCCTTCGGCGCGGCCTCCGGGTGGATCTCGAACGGCTCGCCGATGATGTCGCCGACGGTCATCCGAGGGTTCAGCGAGGTGTACGGGTCCTGCATGACCATCTGCACGTTGCGGCGCAGCCGGCGCAGTTCGGAGCCGGACATCTTGAAGATGTCCTTCCCCTCCAGCGTCGCCTTGCCGCCGGTCGGGGTCTCCAGCCGCATGAGGAGCCGGGCGAGGGTCGACTTGCCGCAGCCGGACTCGCCCACCACGCCGAGGGTTTCGCCCCGGCGCAGTTCGAAGCTGACTCCGTCGACCGCCTTCACGGCGCCGATCTGCTTCTTGAAGACCACGCCCTGGGTGATCGGGAAGTGCTTGACGACGTTGTCGACCTGCAGGATCGTTTCGCCACGCACCTTGGTTGCGCTAGAGCCGGCCATCGAGGACCTCCTGGGCAAAGTGACATGCGCTGGTCCGGCCGTTGCCGAGGTTCCGGTTCTCCGGCACCACGTCGACACAGACCTGCTGGGCGTACGGGCAACGCGGGTGGAAGGGGCAGCCCGAGGGGATGCGCATCAGGTTCGGTGGCAGGCCCTTGATGGTGGAAAGCTCCTGGCCGCGCTGGTCCAGCCGGGGGATCGACTCCAGCAGACCCTTGGTGTACGGGTGGCCAGGAGACGAGTACAGCGAGTGTACGTCGGCGTGCTCGACGATCCGTCCGGCGTACATCACCGCGATCCGGTCCGCGACGTCGGCGACCACACCGAGGTCGTGGGTAATCAGGATCATGGCCATGTTGAGTTCCCGGCGGAGGTCGCCGAGGAGGTCCATGATCTGGGCCTGCACGGTGACGTCGAGCGCGGTGGTGGGCTCGTCGGCGATCAGCACCCGTGGGTTCAGGGCCAGCGCCATCGCGATCATGACGCGCTGCCGCATACCGCCGGAGAACTGGTGCGGGTAGTCGCTCACCCGCTGCTTCGCGGCCGGGATCTTGACCAGTTCCATCAGCTCGATCGCCCGCTTACGGGCGTCCGACCGGGACATGCCCTCGCGCTGGCGCAGCGTCTCGCCGATCTGCCAGCCGACCGGGAAGACCGGGTTGAGCGCGGAGAGCGCGTCCTGGAAGATCATCGCGATCTGCTTGCCCCGGACCTGCCGGCGCTGCTCCTCGGGCATCTTGAGCAGGTCGCTGCCGTCGTACAGGATCTCGCCGGACGGGATGACGGCCGGCGGCATGTCCAGGATGCCCATGATCGCCTGGGCGGTCACCGACTTGCCGGAGCCGGACTCGCCGAGTACGGCGAGGGTCTCGCCGGCATCCAGGTGGTACGAGACACCGTTGATCACCTTCGCCACGCCGTCCCGGGTGCGGAACTCGACGTGCAGGTCCCGTACCTCGAGCAGGTGCGGGCGGTGGCTGCCGGCGGTGGGCGCCGGGCTGGGCTGGGCCGAAAGGTAGCTCATGATTTGATCACCGCAGCTTCGGGTCGAAGGCGTCGCGGATGGCGTCGCCGAGCATGATGAACGCGAGCACCGTCAGGGCGAGGAAGGTGGACGGGACGATCAGCGGCGTCGCTGATTCCCGCATGTGCACCCGGCCGGCGTCGATGTCCATACCCCACGAGATCGTCGGTTCCTTCAGGCCGATGCCGAGGAACGACAGGGTCGCCTCGGCGGCGATGAACGAGCCGAGGGCGATGGTCAGCACCACGACCACCGGGGCGAGCGAGTTCGGCAGGATGTGTCGCCACATGATCCGGCCGTTGCCGGCGCCGAGCATCCGGGCCGCCGCCACGTAGTCCTGCTGCTTGGCGCTGATCACCGAGGAGCGGATGACGCGTGCGGCGGTGGTCCAGCCGAGGATGGCGAGGACGAAGATCAGCGCGCCGATCCGGGCCCACGGGTTGTCGCTGTCGATCCGCTTGAGCAGCACGATCGCGGCGAGCAGCAGCGGCAGCCCGAGCACGATGTCGATGACCCGGGAGAGCACCGCGTCGACCCAGCCGCCGAAGTAGCCGGCGAGCATGCCGATGACCACGGCGACGATGCCGGTGAGCAGGGCGGAGAGCGCACCCACCAGCAGCGAGGCGCGGGCGCCGTACACCGAGCGGGCGTAGATGTCGCAGCCCTGGAAGTTGTAGCCGAAGATCGCGCCGCCGGACGGCCCCTGGTGCTGCCGCGAGAGCGTGCAGTCGGTCGGGTCGTTCGCGGTGAGCAGGCTCGGGAAGGCCGCCATCAGGGTGACGATGACGACCAGGGTGAGCGATACCCAGAAGATCGGGTTGCGCCGCAGGTCCCGCCACGCGTCGCCGGCCAGGCTGCGGGGCTTGTGGGCCGGGTCGACCTTGCCGGGGGCGCCGGGTTCTCCGGCGGGGCCGGGTCGCGCGGCCGGGTTCTCGGTCGCCGCGACGGTGTTGAAGTCACTCATGCCTGCACCTCGCTACACATGTGCGGACCGCGCTGACCGCGCTGACGGATCTGTTCGCGTCCACTGCTGACGCTGGGGTCTTCGACTCGTCGCTCAGACATACCGGATCCTCGGGTCGAGGACGGCGTAGAGCACGTCCACCACGAGGTTGCAGATCAGGTAGACCACGACCAGGATGCTGACGATTCCGACCACCAGTGGGCCGTCCTCGGTGCGGATGCCACGGAAGAGGTTGAAGCCGATGCCGGGGATGTTGAACACGCCCTCGGTGATGATCGCGCCGCTCATCAGGTTGCCCAGCTCGACGCCGAGGAAGGTCACCACCGGGATGAGCGAGTTCCGCAGCACGTGCACGCCGACGATGCGCCGTCGCGCCAGGCCCTTCGACTTCGCGGTCCGTACGTAGTCCGAGCGCATGTTCTCGGCGACCGAGGTTCGGGTCAGTCGCAGCGCGGTGGCCAGGGAGAGCGAGCCGAGCACGATGCCGGGCAGCAGCAGGGCGTAGAAGGACGGCTGCGCCCCTGCGGTCGGCGGGAAGATCGAGAGCTTGACGCCGAGGAAGTACTGCGCCAGCGGGGCCAGCACGATGCTCGGGATACCGAGTACCAGCAGCGTGAGCAGCAGGGTCGAGTTGTCGAAGAAGCCGCCGCGCCGGATGCCGGCGATCACCCCGGCGGTGACGCCGAAGAGGATCGCGACGGCGATGGCGATCAGGGCCAGCTTCAGCGTGACCGGCCAGGCCGTCTCTATCATCTTGCCGATCGGGCGCTGCGTCAGGGACTGACCGAGGTCGCCGTGCAGCAGGTTGCCGATGTAGTCGAAGTAGCGGTAGAAGAAGCCGCCGACACCCTTTTTGTCGAGGTGGAAGGTCTCGGTCAGGTATGCCCGCTGGGCGGGAGTGACCGGCCGCTCGCCGGCAAGTGCCTGGATGGGGTCGCCCTGGCCGGCGAACATCAGCGCGTAGACGATCAGCGTGGTCCCGAAGAACGCCAGGACCATCTGAAGCAGGCGCCGCACAATATAGCGGAACATACCTTAGCTTTCTCTCCGAATATGGACGAAAGTCGTACGAAGCGGGCTGTTCGTCGTACGAAAGTATCCGGGCCTGGGCCCGGATGGTTCATTCGAGAGGGGGCACTTCGGCGCGCCCGGCGGAGGAAGTCCGGCGTCGGCGTTCTTGGGCGACGCCGGACTTCCTCCATCCATGGCCCGAGCCAACCGGGGGTTACCGGGGGGCACGAACCAGATTCGGGGGGTCAGCTCAGCTGACGGCCTCGATCTTGGTCAGGTTGACGACCTGGAACAGGTCCATCTCCACGTTCTTGACCTTGTTCGAGTAGCCGAAGTTGTTCTGACCGAAGCGCAGCGGGATGACCGGCATGTCGTTCGCCAGAATGTCCTCGGCTGCCTGGTACTTCTTGATCGCTTCCTCCGGGGTGGCCGCGGCCGACCCTTCCTTGACGAGCGCGTCGAACTGCGGGTTGCTGTAGCCGTAGTAGTTCGACGAACCGTTGGTGCTGTACAGCGGGCCGAGGTAGTCCTCCATGGACGGGTAGTCCATGACCCAGCCGAGCCGGAACATGCCGACCGGAGTCTTCTTCTCGACCTTGTCCAGCAGGTCGGCGAACTTCGGCTCGGCGGCGCCGACGCAGTCCACACCCAGGTTGGTCTTGAGCTGGTTGCAGGTGGCGTCCACCCAGTCCTTGTGCCCACCGTCACCGTTGTACGAGATCTCGATCTTCGCCGGACCGCCCGCGGCGGTGTAGTCCGCCTTGGCCTTGGTCGGGTTGAACTCGCAGGCGGCGCCGCAGGTGTTGTCCCGGTAACCGGACACGACCGGCGAGACGAACGAGCGGGCGGACTGCTGCGAGTCCTTGAAGACCGACTTGATGATCTCGTCGCGGTCGATCGCCATCGAGATCGCCTTGCGAACCTCGGGCTTGGCGAAGTTCGGGTCGAAGGTCGGGAACGCCACGAACTGGAACGACGACATCGGGCTCTGCTGGAAGCGGTCGCCGAGGTCGGTCGTCACGCTGGTCAGGTTCTCGGTCGGGATCGTCGGGAGGACGTCCAGGTTGTCCGAGATGACGTCCGCGTACGCGGCGGTCAGCTGCTGGTAGATCCGGAACTCGACGCCGGCCACCTTCGGCTTCTCACCGGCGAAGGCGTCGTACTTCTCGACCTCGATCTTGGCGTCGTGCTGCCAGGTGCCCTTCATCTTGAAGGGGCCATCGCCGATGATGGCGTCCTCGAAGCCGTCCTTGATCACTCCGGGGGAGGAGAAGGCGGCGTTCGGCAGCGGGTAGAACGCGTTGTACCCGAGCATCGACTTGAAGTCGGTGTACGGCGCCGAGAGGGTGACGGTGAAGGTCAGGTCGTCGACCTTCTTCAGCCCGGTCAGCGTGTTCGCCTTCGGGGTCGGGGCCTTCTGCGGGCCGTCGCCGTCCGGGTCGGTCGACTGAAGGTCGTCGTAGCCGGCGATCTTCTCGAAGAAGTACGCGGCGCCCTGGCCGTTCGGGGCATAGGCACCGTAGTTCCAGGCGTTGATGTAGCTGTCGGAGGTGACCTTCTCGCCGTTGTGGAAGGTGTAGCCGTCCTTGAGCTTGATCGTCCACAGGGTGTTGTCCGTGGACGTGATCGACTCGGCCTGGTCTTCGACCGGCTTGTTCTGTGCGTCGTACGTCACGAGCGGGGTGAACAGGCCAGCGAGGACCTGGTTGCCGGCCGTCTCGGTGGTGTTGGTCGGGATCAGGTGCTGCGGTTCGCCGATCTGGATCGACACCGTAGCGTTGGGGTTGCTGTCCCCGGAACCGCCATCGCCGCCGCTGCCACAGGCCGCGAGGCCCAGGGTTGCGACGAGCGGAACGGCGGCCCAGGCAGCGAGCCTACGGACCTGCATTGAGCCTCCTCATCTCCTCACGCTGGGCAGCCGTGTCTCGGGTACGAGTCACTCTGCGCAACGCTCGGCAAAGGTAGGCCGAGGCAGCACCCTAGTCCAAACCAGCAGATTACGACTGAATAACGGGTCGCTGAGAGTCTGCTTGCGGTGTAACGAGACTTCTGATAAAGAGGGCTTCGGGCCGCCGGGGGGATCGCTTGCAATATTTCAGCATATGCAGGCCCAAACTCCGCAATCGGCGGCGGTCATGGCGTGGGGTACGCCACCTGGGGTTTGTCCGGCTTGTGCCTGGTCGCACGCTCGTGCTGTGGACAACTCCACAACCCATTACCGGGCGTGACGAACAACACGGTTACGGAAAGTTACATCATCTTGGCTTCTGGGCTGCCTCACAGGAAAGGCGAGCTGCGTCCCGGAACAGAGACGCCCCGGTCCCCGGAACGGAGACATCCCGGCGCGGTGCCCCGGGGGCCGTCGGTCGGGCAGCCGGGTGTCCCCGAAGTCGACCGCCCCGCCGTGAGACGATCAGGTACGTGACGGCGACCCTCTTGGACGGCAAAGCAACCGCGGCAGAGATCAAAGACGAGCTACGGGTGCGGGTGAAGGGCCTCGCCGAGCGGGGTCTGGTCCCCGGCCTCGGCACCGTACTGGTGGGTGCGGATCCCGGCTCGCAGGCGTACGTCAACGGCAAGCACCGCGACTGCGCCGAGGTCGGCATCGCCTCGATCCGGCGTGAACTCCCGGCCGACGCCACCCAGGAGCAGGTGGACGAGGTCATCGCGGAACTCAACGCGGACCCGGCCTGCCACGGCTACATCGTCCAGCTGCCGCTGCCCCGGCACCTCGACACCCAGCGGGTCCTGGAGCTGATCGACCCGGACAAGGACGCCGACGGGCTGCACCCGGTCAACCTCGGCCGGCTGGTGCTGGGCTACGACGGACCGCTGCCCTGCACCCCGCGTGGCATCGTCGAGCTGCTGCGCCGGTACGACGTGCCGCTGCGTGGCGCCGAGGTCGCGGTGGTCGGACGCGGCAACACGGTGGGACGTCCGCTCGGCCTGCTGCTCACCCGTCGGAGCGAGAACGCGACCGTGACGCTCTGCCACACCGGCACCCTGGACCTCGCCAAGCACACGCGTAACGCCGACATCGTGATCGTGGCGGCCGGCGTACCGGGGCTGCTCACCGCGGACATGGTCCGGCCGGGGGCGACCGTGGTCGACGTCGGCATCACCCGGGTGATCGGACCGGACGGCAAGGGGCGCTACACCGGGGACATCGCGGCCGAGGTGGCCGAGGTGGCCGGTGCGATGGTCCCGATGCCCGGCGGCGTCGGGCCGATGACCCGCGCCATGCTGCTCACCAACGTGGTCGAGCGGGCTGAACTCGGCTGACCCGGGTACCCGGTGCGGGTGGTCGGCGGACCGCCGCGCCGGCCGTCCGGGCCGCCGCCTGACCGGTCGACCAGGGATGACCAGATCGGTCAACCGGGGATGATCTGGCAATTCAGCCCCTGGCCGGACCGGTGGTCCGTTGGCTGATACGGTCCGGAAAAGAACCCGTCGGTAACAGAGAGTGGGACGACCATGGGCAAAAAGGTCACCGTCGTCGGCGCCGGCTTCTACGGCTCAACGACCGCGCAGCGCCTGGCTGAGTACGACGTCTTCGACACGGTCGTGATCACCGACATCATCGAAGGCAAGCCCGAGGGGCTCGCGCTGGACATCAACCAGTCGCGGCCGATCGAGGGCTTCGAGACCAAGGTGGTCGGCGTGACCACCGGGCCGAACGGCGAGGGCTACGAGGCCATCGAGGGCTCGGACGTGGTGGTCATCACCGCCGGCCTGCCGCGCAAGCCGGGCATGAGCCGGATGGACCTGCTCGCCACCAACGCCAAGATCGTCCGCGTGGTGTCGGAGAACGTCGCGAAGTACGCCCCGAACGCGGTTGTCATCGTCGTCTCGAACCCGCTCGACGAGATGACCGCGATGGCCCAGCTCGCCACCCAGTTCCCGAAGCAGCGGGTGCTCGGCCAGGCCGGCATGCTGGACACCGCCCGGTTCACCACGTTCGTCGCCGAGGAGCTCGGCGTACCGGTGGCCTCGGTGAAGACCCTCACCCTCGGCTCGCACGGCGACACCATGGTGCCGGTGCCGTCGCGCAGCACGGTGAACGGCAAGCCGCTGCGTGAGGTGCTTCCGGACGCCAAGATCGAGGAGCTGGTGGTCCGGACCCGCAACGGCGGCGCCGAGGTGGTCGCGCTGCTGAAGACCGGATCGGCGTACTACGCCCCGTCCGCCGCCGCCGCCAAGATGGCGAAGGCCGTCGCGACCGACTCCGGCGAGATCATGCCGGTCTGCGCCTGGGTCGACGGCGACTACGGCATCTCCGGCGTCTACCTGGGGGTCGAGGCCGAGCTCGGTGCCGAGGGCGTGCGCCGGGTCGTCACCACCGACCTCGACGCGGACGAGCTGGCCAGCCTCAAGGAGGCGGCCGAGGCGGTCCGCGCCAAGCAGGGCGACATCGCCAGCCTCTGATCCATTCTCACGTGGGTGGTGTCCGGCCGCGCCGGGCACCACCCACGTTGCTGTCCGCCCGATCCCGGTGAATGGCCGGGAACCGGTACGTGACGGGCCGGGCGCGCGACATCGGGCGGAGCCAGTACGCTCGTACTGCTTGAGCATGTGTCCCCCGAGAGGAGCGCCCGGCCGATGGCGAAGATCAAGGTGACCAACCCGGTCGTCGAGCTCGACGGCGACGAGATGACCCGGATCATCTGGAAGCAGATCCGGGAGCAGCTGATCCTGCCCTACCTCGACGTCGACCTGCACTACTACGACCTGTCGATCCAGTACCGCGACGAGACCGACGACCAGGTGACCGTCGACGCCGCCAACGCCATCAAGACCCACGGTGTCGGCGTGAAGTGCGCGACCATCACCCCGGACGAGGCCCGGGTCGAGGAGTTCGGCCTCAAGAAGATGTGGCGTTCGCCGAACGGCACCATCCGCAACATCCTCGGCGGCGTGGTCTTCCGCGAGCCGATCATCATGTCGAACGTGCCGCGGCTGGTGCCGGGCTGGACCAAGCCGATCATCATCGGCCGGCACGCCCACGGTGACCAGTACAAGGCGACCGACTTCGTGGTCCCCGGACCGGGCACGGTGACCATCACCTACACCCCGGCCGACGGCAGCGCGCCGGTCGAGATGGAGGTCGCCAACTTCCCCGGCGGCGGCATCGCGATGGGCATGTACAACTTCGACGAGTCGATCCGTGACTTCGCCCGCGCCTCGTTGCGGTACGGCCTGGACCGGAACTACCCGGTCTACCTGTCGACCAAGAACACGATCCTGAAGGCGTACGACGGCCGGTTCAAGGACATCTTCGCCGAGGTGTTCGAGACCGAGTTCAAGGCCGAGTTCGATGCCGCCGGCATCACCTACGAGCACCGGCTGATCGACGACATGGTCGCCGCCGCGCTGAAGTGGGAGGGCGGCTTCGTCTGGGCCGCCAAGAACTACGACGGTGACGTGCAGTCCGACACCGTCGCGCAGGGCTTCGGCTCGCTGGGCCTGATGACCTCGGTGCTGATGACCCCGGACGGCCGTACGGTCGAGGCCGAGGCGGCGCACGGCACGGTCACCCGGCACTACCGGCAGTGGCAGAAGGGCGAGAAGACCTCGACGAACCCGATCGCGTCGATCTTCGCCTGGACCCGGGGCCTGGCCCACCGGGGCAAGCTCGACGGCACCCCGGCGGTCACCGAGTTCGCCGAGAAGCTGGAGCGGGTCTGCGTGGAGACGGTCGAGGGCGGTCAGATGACCAAGGACCTCGCGCTGCTGATCTCGCGGGACGCGCCGTGGCTGAGCACGGACGAGTTCATGGCCGCGCTCGACGAGAACCTGGCGAAGAAGCTCGGCGCCTGAGTCGAGAACGCCTGAAAGAGCCCGCCGGTGTGCTGCCGGCGGGCTCTTCGCGTACCCGGGGGTCCGGGAATCGTGGCGTCCGGGCGGTGCCATATCGACGTACCGCAAGATCGATTTTGGTGGGCCGTTACCGGCCTCGGGCCGCGCTCGTTGACCAGGGTGGACGTGATGCCAGTCGCGTCCAGGAAGACCAGCCGCTCGAGGTCGCCACAGGCGCCGTTCGGGCCGTCTTCCCGGCTGTTGCGCACAGCCAGCCGTCCCTTCCCTGCGGGGGGCCCTGTCCCGGGCCCCCCGCACCCTTTCCCCACAAATCCACCGGCTTGTTGCCGGCCGCCCTAGCGTTACCGCTACCGGCCGGCCTGGCGCAGCCGCTCCGCCGCCTGCTCCGGCCGGATGTCGTTGATGAAGGCGCCCATCGCCGACTCCGAACCGGCCAGGTACTTCAACTTGTCCGCCGCCCGCCGGATGCTGAACAACTGCAGGTGCAGGTGGCTCACGTCCCGGCCCTCGTGCACCGGCGCCTGCTGCCAGGCCGCGATGTACGGCATCGGCAGGTCGAAGAGCCGGTCGAACCGGCCCAGTACGTCCAGGTAGAGCGGCCCGAAGGCGGCCCGCTCCGCATCGTTGAGCGCGGGGATGTCCGGCACCGCCCGGTGCGGTGCCACGTGCACCTCGAACGGCCAGCGCGCGGCGGCCGGCACGTACGCCGTCCAGTGCTCGTTCGACACCACCACCCGGTCCCCGGCGGCCCGCTCGGCGGCGAGTACGTCGGCGTACAGGTTGCGCCCACCGGTCCGCTCGGCGTGCCGGCGGGCCGCACCGAGCAGTGCCCGGGTCCGGGGCGGCAGGAACGGGTATGCGTAGATCTGGCCGTGCGGGTGCTGGAGGGTGACCCCGATCTCCACGCCCCGGTTCTCGAACGGGAAGACCTGTTCGACTCCGGGGAGCTGGCCCAGGGCCGTGGTCCGGTCGGCCAGCGCGTCGACGACGGTACGGACCCGTTCCGGCGACAGGCTGGCGAACGAGGCGTTGTGGTCGGAGGTGAAGCAGACCACCTCGCACCGCCCGACGCCCGGCCGGGTGGGGGTGAACGGGGTCAGCTCACCGGCCGGTTCGCCCTCCCGGTAGCTCAGTGACGGGAACCGGTTCTCGAAGACCGCCACGTCGTAGTCGTGCGCCGGGATCTCGCTGAAGTGGGTCGCGGTGGAGGCGCAGAGCGGGCAGTCCGCGGTGCTGGGCATGAAGATCCGGGTCTGCCGGTGCGCCGCGACCGCCACCCACTCGTCGACCAGCGGGTCGTAGCGCAGTTGCGAGGCGGGCGGCGGTGGGGGCAGGTCACGCCGGTCCGGCTCGCTCCGGTCCGCGTTCTCGTGCTCGTCGAAGTAGATCAGCTCACGCCCGTCGGCCAACTTGATCTCGGTACGCCTCATGCCACGACCACCAGTTCCGTTACGTGTTCCCGGATCGTCGCCCGGGTTGGTTCGGGCAGGCCTTCGTCGGTCACCACGGTGTGTGCCGCGCCCAGCTCCGCCATCGAGGAAATTCCGACCGTGCCCCACTTGGTGTGGTCGGCGAGCACCACCAGCCGCTCCGCCGCCGCGATCAGGGCCCGGTTTGTCTCCGCCTCCATCAGGTTCGGCGTGGTGTAGCCGGCCCGGAGGCTCATCCCGTGCACGCCGAGGAAGACCAGGTCGAGGTGGAGCGTGCGGATCGCACCGACCGCGACCGGTCCGACCAACGCGTCCGACGGGGTGCGTATCCCGCCGGTGAGCACCACCGTCTGGTCCGGCCGGCCGGCCCGGTGGAAGATCTCGGCGACCGGGATGGAGTTGGTCACCACGGTCAGTCCGGCGGTGTCCACCAGCCGGTGGGCCAGGGCGGCGGTGGTGGTGCCGGCGGAGAGGGCCACCGCCATGCCGGGCAGGACCAGGTGCGCGGCGCGGGCGGCGATGGCCGCCTTCTCGGAGAGCTGGCGGGCCGACTTGGCCGCGAAGCCCGGTTCGTCGGTGGAGCCGGTCTCGGCGACGGTCGCGCCGCCGTGCACCTTGGCCAGCAGGCCCCGCTCGGCCAGAAGATCCAGATCGCGCCGGATGGTCATGTCGGAGACGCCGAACTCGCCGGCCAGGTCGCTCACCCGGATTCCACCGGTGAGCCGCACCCGGTCCACGATCGCCGCCTGCCGCTGCTGGGCGAGCATCGACCGATCCCTGCCCACGTCGCCGCCAGCCACCGCTGCCCCCAACTAAGTCGCACGCAATCCAACAGATCTGAACATTAGCGCGCGTCGACCGGCGTTGCCTCCCAGGGTGCCGGCGGAGCAACACCGAGAACGTCGCAGACGTATCAGGACGTCCTCGGGGACGCCGACCAGGCACCTGAAATTCCTGCTAGATGCCGGCTGGCCAAGGGCAGACATAGACCGTCCTTCTCCCTATCGTCCTAAACATCAGCACGTCTCGAACGGAGGTCTGGTCGTGAACGAAGCGCTGCGGGTGGCGATGGCGGAGCGGGGGCTGAGCTGCGAAGCGCTGGCTGAGAAAGTCGGCGTCGACGTGAAGACGGTGGGACGTTGGCTCTCGCCGGGGCGGATTCCGCACGGCCGGCACCGCATCGCGGCGGCCGAGATCCTCCGTCGGGAGATCGTCGACCTCTGGCCGGACCCGGGGCGGCGGCGGGACGTGCCCTGGTTCCGGCCGTGGCGCGAGGCGGAAGCGGCGGCGGACTCGCTCCGGTGGTTCGAACCCAGCGTCATCCCGGGCCTGCTCCAGACCGAGGCGTACGCCCGCGCGGTGCTGGCCAGCGGCCCGATCGCCGTCGAGGACGTGGAGCGGTTCGTCAAGGTGCGACTGGAGCGACAGAAGGCGGTGTTCGAGCGGCCCCGACCGCCACTCGCCGTCTTTGTCATCGACGAGGCGGCCTTGCGGCGCGGTGACCCCGAGCTGATGGACGAACAGCTCGACCACCTGGTCGAGATGGCCAGCCGACCGAACGTGTTCGTGCACGTCATCCCGTTCAGCGCCGGGCTCTATGCCGGGCAGGCCGGACCGTTTGTCATCGCCAGCATCGAGGGCTCCCGTGACGTGTCATACCTGGACAACCAGCTCGCCGGACAGCTCGCGGTCGATACGAGGGAGCTGGCCGAGCTGCTGCGGGTCTGGGATGCTGTCCGTGGGCACGCGCTGCCCCGTGACCAATCGATCGAGTTGATGAAGGCCAGACCATGGATGAAGCGATGATCAGCCCGCGTTGGCGCACCAGCACGCGCAGCAGCTCGAACGGCGGTGCGTGCGTGGAGGTCGCCGACAACCTGCCCGGCCGGGTACTGGTCCGGGACACCAAGGACCGCGACGGCGGCACATTGACCTTCGGCCCGGACGCCTGGCACGCCTTCGTGGAGCTGGCAAAGCGCCACTGACCCCTGCCACGTCACGCCCCCGTACCGTCCCGGCAGACGGCACGGGGGCGTTGCCGTCTGCCGATGCCTCGCCCGATCCCCAGGTCAGGCGGGCTGGAGGCGGGGCTCCAGCCAGCCGGTGTCGATCAGGTGCGCCAGCACCGTCTGGATCGCCTCCTCGACCGTCGACTGGCTGGTGTCCAGCACCAGGTCGGCGTCGGTCGGCTCCTCGTACGGGTCGTCGATCCCGGTCATCCCGACAATCTGGCCGGCCCGGGCCCGCGCGTACAGGCCCTTGCGGTCCCGCTGCTCGCAGACCTCCAGCGGAGTCGCCACGTGGATCAGCAGGAAACCCGCACCGGCCGCCTGGGCCATCTTCCGGGCGGTCGCCCGCGCCTGGGCGTACGGCGCGATCGGGCAGCAGAGCGCCAGGCCGCGGTGCCGTGCCACCTCCGCCGCGACCCAACCGATCCGGCGTACGTTCAGATCCCGGTCGGCCTTGCCGAAACCGAGCCCGGCGGAGAGCTCCCGGCGCACCACGTCCCCGTCGAGCAGGGTGACCGTCCGGTCTCCGCTCTCCCGGAGCACGTCGGCCAGCCCACGCGCGACCGTCGACTTGCCGGAACCGGACAGACCGGTGAAGAAAACCACCACCCCGCGATGCCGACGGGGCGGCCGGGCCCGTGCCAGCTCACGGGCGACCGCCGGGGGCGTGTGCCACTCGGGCAGCGGGAAGCCCCGGTCCAGCAGGTCGTCGATCTCCTCCGGGCGCAGCGCCAGCCGCCGGTTGCGCGGCGGGATGTCGTCCCGCCACCGCCACTGCCCGTCCCGGTTGTCGTAGGCCAGCTCACGCGGGACCAGCACCCGCAGGCCGGGGCCGGAAAGCATCTCACCGGTGGAGAGGAGATGGGTCACGCCGTACGCGGCGGCGACCCGGGCGCGCAGCAACGCGTCCCGGATCTCGTCCCCCCGCCCGGCCATCGGAATGGCGACCAGGGTCGCCGGTGGCATCCGGTCACGGGCCGCGAAGACGCTCCGGACCAGCACCTCCGGCGGCAGACCGTCCGGATTCGCCTCGGTGACCGGGATCAGGATGAGCAGGTGCGCGGCGAGGGTCCGGGCCGCGTGCGCGATCTGCGCCAACTGCGGGCGGTGCAACGGCCGGTCGGTGATCACACCCAGCACCCGGCCGGGCGGCAGCAGTTCGCGTACCTCGGTGGGAGAGCGGCGCAGCCGCTGGAACGGCCCGTGCCCGCCGTCACCGAGCGGGCGGACCCCGCCGCCGACGCCGTACATGCCGTCACGGGTGGGCCAGAGGTCGGTCGCCTCCAGCAACGCCACCGGGGCGTCCTCCAGATCGGTGAGGACCAGGGCGCGCTGCAACGGGTTGGCGAGATCCAGCCCCTCGGCCACCCTCGCCGGCACGGTGAGGGTGACCGGAACCGGCCACGGGGTGCCGTCGACGAGCCGGCCCCGACGGGCCAGCGCGGCCAGGTCGGCCCGGCCCAGGAAGCCGCTCAGCGGCGCGTACGCCCCGCTGAGCAGCAGTTCGAGATCGGCCAGTTCGTGCGGGCGCGGCGTGTACGCCGGCGCGTCCCGCAGCACCTCATCGGGTAGCACCCAACCGTTGCTCATCGCACCCCCAACTGCCCGACCGGCACACAGTTTCTCAGTCGACCGTCGATCGGTCGAGAGTGCCACCCCTCTCGACGTCCAGAAATGATCGACAATTCGACGCCGGGCGGCCATTCGACCCGGCGTGGGACGCCCCCTAGTGGCCCGGACAGCGTTATCCCAGGGAAGGTCCAGGGTGTTCCGGGGACCCCCGAGCTGGCGTTCGGGCCTACGCTGAGCCGCGTGACACTGATCGCGACCCAGTCGCTCACCAAAACGTACGGCAATGGGGTGAAAGCCCTTGCCGATCTCACCGTGACGGTCGAGCCGGGCATCATCGGTCTGGTCGGCGCCAACGGTGCCGGCAAGTCGACCTTCATCAAGATCCTGCTCGGTCTGCTCGCACCGACGGCCGGTCAGGTCCAGGTGCTCGGCCTCGATCCCACGGTGGAGAGCCACGCGATCCGGGCCCGGGTCGGCTACATGCCCGAACACGACTCGCTCCCGCCCGACCTGTCGGCGGCCGAGTTCGTCACCCACCTGGGGCGGATCAGCGGCCTGCCGCGTACGGTCGCCCGCGAGCGGGCCTCGGAGGCACTGCGCCACGTCGGCCTCTACGAGGAGCGGTACCGGCAGATCGGCGGCTACTCCACCGGCATGAAGCAGCGGGTCAAGCTCGCCCAGGCGCTGGTCCACGACCCCGACCTGCTGCTGCTGGACGAACCGACAAACGGTCTCGATCCGGCCGGCCGGGACGCGATGCTCGGCCTGGTCCAGCGGATCGGCACCGAGTTCGGCATCTCGGTGCTGGTCTGCTCGCACCTGCTCGGCGAGGTCGAGCGGATCTGCGACTCGCTGGTCGCGATCGACGGTGGGCACCTGCTCCGCTCGGACAACATCACCGCGATGACCACGGCGATCGACGTACTCGCGGTCGAGGTGAGCGAGGGGACCGAACTGCTCGCCGCCCGGCTCGCCGAACTCGACCTGCCGGTCCGCCACGAGGACCGGATGCTCCTGGTCCGGCTCGACGACGACCGCACGTACGACCTGATCCTGACCGCGGTCGCCGAACTGGACCTGCCGCTGCACCGGCTCGACCAGCGCCGGCACCGCGTCTCCGAGCTGTTCGCCACCCGGGAGACGACCAATGCCCACGCCTGAACCGAGAACCGCCCCCGGCGGGGTCATCCACGACATCGGCTACCAGCGGTACGAGGGGCCACGGCTCGGCCGGCGGCACATCTTCGGCGCGCTCTACCTGCACAGCCTCCGTACCGCCTTCGGGCTCGGGCGCAGCGCCAAGGCGAAGATCTTCCCGCTGCTCATCATGAGCGTCATCGGGGTGGTCGCCGTGGTGCTCACCGCGATCCGGGTGCAGACCGGGCAGGCCCCGGTCAGCTACGCGCAGTTCCCCGAGACGCTCACCATCCTGATCGTCTTCTTCTGCGCGGCGGTCTCCCCGGAACTGGTCAGCCGGGACCTGCAGAACGGTGTGCTGCCGCTCTACTTCGCCCGACCGCTGGAACGCACGGACTACGCGCTCGCCAAGCTGGGCGCGTTGGTCACCGCGACCTTCCTGCTGCTGGCCGTGCCGCTCACGGTGATGTTCGCCGGGGCCGCCTTCTCCGCCGCCAACCTCTCCGGGGTGTGGCGGGAGTTCGGCGACTACCTGCCCGCGTTGCTCTACGCGGGGCTGCACGCGGTGGTCTTCTCCTCGGTGGCGGTGCTGGTCGCCTCCCTGGTCAAGCGCCGGGCGGTGGCCGCCGCGGCGGTGGTCGCGGCCTTCCTGGTGACCACTCCGGTGCAGGGTGTGCTGCTGGTGCTGCCGTACCAGACCACCTCCGAGCTCTCCGGCCTGGTCAACCCGGCCAGTCTGGTCGCCGGGGTCGGCGACTGGCTCTTCGAGAAGTCGAACGTGCTCGGCATCGGCGGATTCGGCCCGCTCTACGGTCTGGTCACCGTCGCCCTGGTCGCCGGCTGTGTCGCCCTGCTCTTCGCCCGCTACCGGAAGGTTGCCCGCTCATGACCAACGTGGAGCTGAGCGGGGTCTCCCGCTGGTACGGCAACGTGGTCGCCGTCAACGACGTCAGCATGACCCTCGGCGCCGGGGTGACCGGCCTGCTCGGCCCGAACGGCGCCGGCAAGACCACCCTGCTGCACATGATGGCCGGCTTCCTCGCCCCGTCGCGCGGAGCGGTCACCCTCGGCGGCGAGCCGACCTGGCGCAATCCCGGGGTGTACCGGCGGTTGGGGCTGGTCAGTGAGCGCGAGGCGGTGCACGGTTTCCTCACCGCGTACGAGTTCGTGCTCGCCAGCGCCCGGCTGCACCGCCTGCCGGACGCGGAGGCGGCGGCCCGCCGGGCGATCGAACTGGTGGAGATGACCGACGCCCAGGACCGGCGGATCAGCACCTACTCGAAGGGCATGCGGCAACGTACCCGGGTCGCGGCGGCGCTGGTGCACTCGCCGGAGGTGCTGCTGCTGGACGAGCCGTTCAACGGAATGGACCCGCGCCAGCGGATGCACATGATGCGACTGCTGCACTCGCTCGGCGCGGACGGGCACACCATCCTGTTCAGCTCGCACATCCTGGAGGAGGTCGAGGAGGTCTCCGGCACCGTGCAGGTGATCGTCTCCGGTCGACTGGCCGCCTCCGGCGACTTCCGGACGATCCGGCGGCTGATGACGAACCGCCCGCACGTCTTCACCGTCCAGTCCAGCGACGACCGCCGGCTCGCGGTCGAGCTGATCGGCCAGCCCTCGGTCACCGGCGTCGAGCTGGACAAGGAGGGGCTGACCGTACGCGCTGGCGACTACGGCAGTTTCACCCGCGCGCTGCCCAAGATCGCGCTCGGGTCGGGCATCCGGGTCCGCCGGCTGCTCCCCTCGGACGAATCCCTGGAGAGTGTCTTCTCCTACCTGGTGGAGGCCTGACATGTCGACAATCTCCTGGATCACCACCCGGGGCCTCTTCGGTCGCCGCAGATTCCTGCTGCTGGTGCCCCTGCCGATGCTGCTGGTGCTGCTGGCCGGCTTCTCCCGGGGGCTGGGCGCAGACGTCCACGAGTGGGCCCCGGTGGTGCTGGTCGGCCTCGGCCTGGCCGTCGTACTGCCGGTGATCTCGCTGATCGTCGGGACCGGTGTGCTCGGCAGCGAGATCGACGACGGCACGATCGTGCACATCCTCACCAAGCCGCTGCCCCGGTGGCAGATCGTGCTGCCGAAGCTGGCCGTCGCGGCCGGGGTGAGCGCGCTGACCGTCGCGATCCCGCTCTACGTCGTCGGGGTGCTCGCCGACTCCGTACGTCTGGGGTTGGCCCTGGCGGCGGCGAGCGCGGTCGGCGCGCTGGCGTACTCGGCGGTGTTCGTGGCGCTGAGCCTGGTCACCCGACGTCCGGTCCTGCTCGGCCTGGTCTACGTGCTGATCTGGGAGGGGCTGCTGGGCAACTTCGTCGGCGGCACCCGGAACGTCTCGATCCAGCAGTACGTGATCACCCTGGCCGATCGGATCGCCCCCACCGACCTGCTGAACAGTCAGGTCTCCCTGCCGGTCTCGATCATCATGAGCGTCGTGTTCACGGGCGGTTGCACGCTCCTCGCCATCGACCGCCTCCGTTCCTTCAGCGTCGCTGGCGAAACCAGCTGAGGATAAGGAAGGGCCCCTTATTAACGCTATGCGTTAATAAGGGGCCCTTCCTTATCGGCGGCGCCATGGGCGGATGCCTCGGCCCCGGATCGCGGTGGCGGCGAGGAGCAGGAGCAGGCCCGCCACGGACCAGAGCGCGAGCGTCAGGGCCGGCTGGGCGGTCGCGTCCGGGCCGAAGTAGACCACCGCCTTGACCAGGTCGGTGCCGAGCCCGGGGATGTTCCACAGGTGCATGTCCCGGAAGAAGTCCGGCAGGAACTCCGGCGCGGCGATCCCGCCCGAACCCGGATTTCCGAGCACCACCAACAGCAGGATGATCAGTCCGGTGCCGAGCAGGCCGAGCCAGCCCTGAGCCGCGGCGGCGGCCATCGAGGCGGCGAACGCGACAAGCGCACACGCGCCGACCAGGCTCGCGAACCGGGTGTGCCAGACGTCCAGGCCGGGTCCGGTGACCAGCGCGCCGGCCAGCCCGAGCAGGCCGGAATGGAGCGCCAGCCCGCCGACGCGGGCGCCGGCCCGGGCGAACGTACGCGGGGTGGTGCCGACGCGGATGCCGAGCACGGTCGAGCCGAGGTAGCCGCCGAGCACCAACCCGACCGCGAGGTAGAACGGGACCAGACCGCGTGGATCGGTGGGGGCGATCGGCACCGAGTCGCTGACCGTCAGCGGGGCCTGCCCCCGTTCCGCCGCCACCTGCACCATCTGGGTGATCACCTGGATTGCCGCCGGGCCGGCGGCGCTCGCTGTGACCAGGGTCAGTCCGGGCTTGCCGCCGGTGCTGGACGAGGCGAGTACGGCGTACACGTCGCGGCCGGCGAGGGCGTCGTCGGCGGCCGCGCGGTCGGCGTACTCGACGGGCTTGAGGGCCCTGTCCCGCTCGCGTACGGCAGCCAGCAGCGTCCGCGCCGGTTGGTCACTCCGGACCACCGCGACCGGTACGTCCTTCGGCGTCGGCTGGTGCAGCGCTCCCGCGTACGCGGCGATGAAGGCGGTGGCGATCACCAGGGTGCCGAAGAGCAGCACGGCACCACGGATCAGCGACCGCCGCCACGAGTCCGGGTCCGCGGGCTCGCCCCGGTGCCCCACCCTGCTGCTCCCGCGCGCCCCTGCCCCGTCAGCCACCTGGTCAGCGTATGAAAGGGATCTTCGCTCTGAGGTGTTTTCGCAGTTCGGGCAGGGGCGCCCGGGACCGGGTCAGCCGGTGTTGCGCATGCCGGCGGCGATGCCGTTGACCGTGGTGAGCAGTGCCCGTTCCAGTGCGGTGCCGTCGCCCGGGGCACGGCGGGCGCCCGGGGCGGTGGCGACCGCCCGTCCGGCGGCACCCGAGTCCCGGTACTGCCGCAGCAGCGCCACCTGGAGGTGGTGCAGCGGCTCCAGGTAGGTGTCCCGGACCGCGAGCGTGCGCTGGAGCACCGGGGAGTTCTCCAACAGGGCGGGCGAGGCGGTGATCGCCAGCACCTCACGCTTGGTCAGTTCGTACTCCTCGCGGATCACGTCGAAGATCGGCCGCAGCGGCTCGGGGACCAGGGTCTCCACGTAGCGGCGGGCGATGTTCAGATCCGTCTTGGAGAGCATCATCTCGACGTTGGAGAGGAACGTACGGAAGAAGTGCCAGTTCCGGTGCATCTCGGCGAGGATCTCCGCCCGGCCCGACTCGCGGGCGGCGGCCAGCCCGGAGCCGACCCCGAACCAGCCGGGCACGATCTGCCGGGTCTGGGTCCAGCCGAAGACCCACGGGATCGCCCGCAGGCCGCTCAGCCCGGCGCCGGTGTTCGGGCGCTTCGCCGGCCGGGAGCCGATGTTCAGCGCGCCGAGCAGTTCGGTCGGCGTCGACGCCCAGAAGTACGCGGGCAGGTCCGGGTTCTCCACCAGCGACCGGTACGACCGGTACGCCGAGTCGGAGACCAGTTCCATCGTCGCGTCCCAGCGTTCCAGCATCTCGGCGGGTTGCCGGGGATAGGTGTGCAGCAGGGCGCTCTGCAACACGGCGGCGAGCGTCAGTTCCAGGTTCTCCCGGGCCAGCGACGGCAGGGTGTACTTGTCCGAGATGACCTCGCCCTGCTCGGTCACCTTGATCGCCCCGTCGAGGGTGCCGTACGGCTGGGCCAGGATCGCCTCGTGCGTCGGGCCACCACCCCGGCCGACGGTGCCACCCCGGCCGTGGAAGAGGCGCAGTCGTACGCCGTGCCGGGCGGCCACGTCCCGCAGCGAGCGCTGGGCCCGGTGGATCGACCACTGGGAGGTGGTGATGCCCGCCTCCTTGTTCGAGTCGGAGTAGCCGAGCATCACCTCCTGCACGTCTCCGCGGGCGGTGACGATCGCCCGGTACGCGGGCAGTGAGAGCAGTTCGTCGAGGAGTTCCCCACCGGCGTTCAGCTCGTCCGGGGTCTCCAGCAGCGGCACGAAACCGATCCGGGCCCGACCACTGTGTACGTCGACCAGCCCGGCCTCGCGGGCCAGCACCACCGCCGCGAGCACGTCGTCGACGCCCATGGTCATGGAGATGATGTACGACTCGATGACCTCGGTGCCGAACCGTTCCTGGGCTTCCCGGATGGTGCCGAAGACGTCGAAGGTCTTCCGTGCCGCCTCGGTCAGCGGTGTGTCCATGTTGGACAGCGGACGCCGGCCGGTCAGCTCCTCGCTGAGCAGCTTGGTCCGCTCGGCCCGGCTCAGCGCCGCGTAGTCGGTGACCTCGCCGACCTGCTCGTAGAGCTGCCGGAGCACCACGTGGTGCGCCTCGGCGTGTTCGCGTACGTCCAGGGTCGCCAGGTGCAGCCCGAACGAGGCCACGGTCCGGATCGCCGAGGCGAGTCGACCGACGGCGGTGAGCTGACCGGAGTTGCGGGCCAGGGAGGCGCGCATCAGCTCCAGGTCGGCGAGGAGTTCGGCGGAGCCCCGGTAGTCGCGGCCGGGTACGTGGGCGGTGCCCCGGGTCAGCCGCAGCCGGGTGTTGGCCAGCTTCGCCTTGATGCAGCGGGCCTTGAGCCGGTAGGGCTCCTCGGCGTTGACCCGGCGGAACCGGGCGGCCACCTCGGGCAGCGCGTCGAGGTCGGTGGCGAGGCTGGCGGAGAGGTCGAGCGATACCCCGCGCAGCCGACGGGAGACCGAGATTTCGTTGATCAGCGACTCCATCGCCGCCTCGGTCGCCTGGATGCCGTGGTGGTACTGGATGACCAGGACCTCGCGGGTGACGTGCGGGGTGACGAAGGGGTTGCCGTCCCGGTCGCCGCCGATCCAGGTGCCGAAGGTCAGCGGGCGGGCGGTCGGGGAGGTCTCCACCCCGAGCGAGCGCAGCGTGTCGGCGAGGTCGTCGAGGACCTGCGGGGCGGCGGCGGCGTACAGGTCGCGCAGGTAGTAGATGGCGTTGCGGGCCTCGTCGGTCGGGTCCGGCCGGTCGAGCCGCAGCTCGTCGGTCTGCCACATCAGGTCGAGCAGTTCGGCCAGCCGCCGGTTGGTGGGCCCCTCGTCGCTGGCGCCGTAGAGCACCGCGGCGGCGGTCTCGGCGTCGAGTTCGTCCGCGACCGCACGCAGCTTGGTCAGGATGGAGCGGCGGGCGGCCTCGGTCGGGTGGGCGGTGAAGACCGGCCGTACGGCGAGCCGCCGGGCCGCCGCGGCGATCTCCTCGGCCGGCACCCCGCGCTCGGCGATCAACTTTGCCGCCTGGTCCAACCAGCCGCCCTGGGTGGCCCGCTGCCGGCGCAGGTCCCGCGAGCGGTGCACCTGTTCGGTGATGTTGGCCAGGTGGAAGTAGGTGGAGAAGGCGCGGGCCAGCTTGGTCCCGGTGGTCACGTCCATCGCGCCGAGCCGCAGGGCCGCGGCCTCGGGGTCGGAGCGGACCAGGGCGCGGATCTCCTCGACCAGGTCGAGCAGCGGCGGGCCTTCCTGGCGGGCGAGGGTCTGCCCGAGCAGGGTGCCGAGCCGGCGGATGTCCGCCCGGAGGGCCGCGTCGGGTCCATCGTGATCATGCTGGTCGGTCACCGTGCGCTCCTTACGTGTTGTGCTAAGGACAGCGCTGTCCGACAAGGCTGATCGTATCCGCGCGAGGGGGGTTCTTAGGAGGGGGCCACCATATCCGAGTTTTCGTCACGCGGTCTCGGGTGCGGTGCCGGTGGCCGTACCTGCGTCGATCCGTTGCTCCAGCCGTTCCAGTCGGGCCACGATCGGCTGCAACTGCTGGGTGAGGGCGGCCTGGAGCGCGGCCGTCGCCTCGGTGCCGCCGCCGCCCGCCGGTCCGGCGCCCTGGGCCTGCGCCCGCAGGTGTACGTAGCCGGCCAGTGCGGCGGTGACCGCGCGGCGGGTCAGCCGGTAGTCGGCGCCGAGGGCCCGCAGTACGTGACCGGCGGTCCCGTCCGGCTCGGCGACCAGGCCGAGCAGCAGGTGCTCGCAGCCGACGTAGTTGTGGCCGAGCGAGGTGGCCTCGGTGACGGTCAGCTCCAGCGCGTTGGCGGCGGTCCGGCTGAACCGCCGGCCACCGTCGCGGGCCCGGCTGCCGTCGCCGGCCCTCGGTTCCCTGGTTGCCTGCCGGGCCAGTTCGCGGCGGACCGCCTCGGGGTCGATCTCCATCGCCTGGAGCACCTGGAGGGCGAGGTTCTGCCCCTCGGCCAGCATGCCGGCGAGGAGGTGTTCGGTGCCGAGGCTGGTCGCGCCCTCCTGGCCGGCCTGGGTGACACCGAGGGTGATGGCGGTCCGGGCCCGCGGGGTGAACTGGGTCAGGGCGGCGGTCGGGTCGTCCGCGTCGGTCTCGCCGAGGGTCGTCTCCCGGATCGCGGTGACCCGGCGGACCGCCTGCTCCAGGGCGCGCTGGCAGATCGCGGAGACCGGCACGCCGGACTCCTTGACCGCCTCGGCCAGCTCGTCCGGCAGATACACGTTGATCTTCGGCATGATGGCACCCCTTCTAGGGTTAGTGCGGGGTTATAACCCTCCGCTGCCCCCACCATACCCCGAGATAGGGAAAGGGGAAGCCCTCGGCCATGATCGATCGCTAGGGTGGGCTGATGTCCGAAGTGATCGGCTCCACCGAGCCCCGGCGTTATCCCGCGAAACCGAAGCCGGGGGACCGGGTCGCCGTACTCTCGCCCTCCGCCGGGCTGCCGGCCGTCTTCCCGCACGTGTACGAGCTGGGTCTGCGCCGACTCCGCGACCACTTCGGGCTGATCCCGGTCGAGTACCCGACGACCCGGGCCGCCGGTGCCCAGCCGGCCGAACGGGCGCGCGACCTGACCGCCGCGTTCGCCGACCCGTCGATCAAGGCGGTGCTCGCCACCGTCGGCGGGGACGACCTGATCACCGTGGTGCCGCACCTGGACCGGGAGGTGATCGCGGCCAATCCGAAGCCGTACTTCGGTTACTCGGACAACACCAACGTGCTGTCGTACCTCTTCGAACTGGGGATGGTCAGCTATCACGGCGGCTCCGTGCTGGTGCACCTCGGCCGCCCCGGCAGCCTGCACCCGGCGACCGCCGCCTCGCTGCGGGCCGCGCTCTTCACCGACGACTGGTACGAACTGGCGCCGGCCAAGCGGTACAGCGACGAGCCGAGCGACTGGCGCGACCCGTCCACCCTGGCGAGCGAGCCGGTGACGTTCCCGTCCGACGGCTGGCGCTGGCACGGCCCGCAGACCCTGGTCGAGGGGCCGGTCTGGGGCGGCAACCTGGAGATCCTCGCCTGGCTGCTCCAAGCCGGCCGGGTGGGACCGAACGAGGCGTACGCCGGTCACGTGCTGCTGCTGGAGACCTCCGAGGAACTCCCGTCGGACGTCGAGGTCTTCCGGATCCTGCGCAACATGGGGGAGCGGGGACTGCTCGCCGGCTTCCCCGCCGTCCTGGTCGGCCGACCGAAGGCGTGGGACTTCGACCAGCCGAACACCGCCGAGCAGAAGCGGGCGCACACCGAGGCCCAGCGTGCCGCCGTGCTCAGGGTTCTCGCCGAGTACAACCCCGACGCGGTCGCCGTCTTCGGCCTCGACGTCGGGCACACCGACCCGCAGCTGATCGTCCCGTACGGCGGCCTCGCCCGGGTCGACTCGACCGCGCGCCGCATCACCGTCCGCTACTGACCTTTTCCTCCGCGCGACCTGCCCCGCACCCCGTTGATCATGAAGTTGGCGCGGAATCGGCCGATCAACTTTGCGCCAAGTTCATGATCAACGGGGCTTGGGTGGGGTGGGATGGGGTGGGGTGGGCGGGTTTGGGATGGGGGGCGTTGGCTGGTGGGCGGGATAAACTCGCCTAGGTAGACCCCCGTCCGGGAACGGATCGGGGGCGTTTCGCGTGTCGACGCAAAGGTAGTGATCGTGACGATGCTCGCCGGTCTGCTGGCTGCCGCCCTCGGCGACCCGGGCCTCACCCGCACCCGTGACCTGGCCCGGGGCGGTTTCGCACAGGCCGACGGGCTCGACCTGACCGCCCCGGCGGCGCTGCGCCCGTTCGTGGTGGCCGCCGTCGCCGCCGAGGCCGACCAGGGCGGCGCCGGTCGTCCCGTGCTCGCCGTCACCGCCACCACCCGCGAGGCCGACGACCTCGCCAGCGCGCTCGGCAGCCTGCTCCCCGCCGAGCAGGTGGCCGTGTTCCCAGCCTGGGAGACCCTGCCGCACGAACGGCTCTCGCCCCGCTCGGACACCGTCGGCCGCCGGCTCGCCGTGCTGCGCCGGCTCGCCCACCCCGGCGCCACGGGCGGCACCGGCCCACTGCGGGTGGTCGTCGCACCGGTCCGCTCGGTCCTGCAACCGCAGCTCAAGGGGCTCGGTGACCTGGAGCCCGTCCGGCTCACCAGCCACGCCGAAGCAGACCTCGACGCGATCGCGCACCGCCTGGCCGACCTGGCGTACACCCGGGTCGACCTGGTCACCAAGCGGGGCGAGTTCGCCGTCCGGGGCGGCATCCTCGACGTCTTCCCACCCACCGACGAACACCCCAGCCGGGTCGAGTTCTGGGGCGACGAGGTGGAGGAGATCCGTACCTTCGCCGTCGCCGACCAGCGCACCATCGAACAGGTCGACCAGCTATGGGCGCCGCCGTGCCGGGAACTCCTGCTCACCCCGGAGATCCGCGAGCGGGCCGCCGCGCTCGGCCAGGCCCACCCCGAACTCGCCGAGATCCTGGAGAAGCTCGCCGAGGGCATCCCGGTCGAGGGCATGGAGTCGCTCGCCCCGGCCCTCACCGACGGGACCGACAGCATGGAGACGCTGCTCGACTGCCTGCCGGCAGGCGCGCACGTGCTGCTCTTCGACCCCGAACGCATCCGTACCCGGGCGCATGACCTGGTCCGTACCTCGGAGGAGTTCCTCGCGGCCAGTTGGGCTGCGGCCGCCGTCGGCGGCCAGGCCCCGATCGACCTCGGCGCTGCCGCCTTCAAGACCCTGGGCGAGGTACGCGCGACCGCCGCGACCCTCGGCCAGCCCTGGTGGTCGATCGCCCCGTTCGGGCTGGTCGAGTCGACCAGCGCGACCGACGACCAGCCGTGGCTGGACCCGGTCGAGCAGACCACCGTCACCCCCGACGACGGAATCTCGATCACGCTCGCCGCCCAGCCGACCGCGCTCTACCACGGTGAGACCAGCCGGGTGGTCGACGACCTGACCCGCTGGACCGCCGACGGCTGGGCGGTGGCCCTGGTCTTCGAGGGGCACGGACCCGCGCAGCGGGCGGTCGAGGTGCTACGCGACGGCGGCCTCGGCGCGACCCCGGTCGAGACCATCCTGCGCCCCCCGGCACCCGGCGACATCCTGGTCACCTGCGGCTCGCTCAACCACGGCTTCCTGCTCGACGGGGCCAGCTCGACCAGGCTCGCCGTGCTCACCGGAAACGACATCACCGGCGGTCGCGGCTCCTCCACCCGGGACATGCGCAAGATGCCGAGCCGGCGGCGCAACACGATCGACCCGCTGGAGCTGAAGACCGGCGACTACGTGGTGCACGAGCAGCACGGCATCGGCCGCTACATCGAGCTGGTGCAACGTACGGTCAACGGCGCCGAACGCGAATACCTGGTCCTGGAATACGCCTCGACCAAGCGCGGACAGCCCGGTGACCGGCTCTTCGTCCCCACCGACCAGCTCGACCAACTCTCCCGGTACGTGGGCGGGGAGACGCCGACCCTGCACAAGATGGGCGGCAGCGAGTGGCAGAAGGCCAAGGCCCGGGCCCGCAAGGCGGTACGCGAGATCGCCGCCCAGCTCATCCAGCTCTACGCCGCCCGGAAGGCGTCGAAGGGGCACGCCTACGGCCCGGACACCCCCTGGCAGCGTGAGCTGGAGGACGCCTTCCCGTACACCGAGACGCCGGACCAGCTCTCGGCGATCGAGGAGGTCAAGCGGGACATGGAGCAGTCCGCCCCGATGGACCGGCTGATCTGCGGCGACGTCGGCTACGGCAAGACCGAGATCGCGGTCCGGGCGGCGTTCAAGGCGGTCCAGGACGGCAAGCAGGTCGCCGTGCTGGTGCCGACCACGCTCCTGGCCCAGCAGCACTACAACACCTTCGCCGAGCGGATGGGGCAGTTCCCGGTCCAGATCAAGCAGCTCTCCCGGTTCCAGACACCGAAGGAGGCCGAGCAGACCCTCGCCGCCGCCGCCGACGGCAGCGCCGACATCGTCATCGGCACCCACCGGCTGCTCGCCGCCGCCACCCGCTTCAAGTCGCTCGGCATGGTCATCGTCGACGAGGAACAGCGCTTCGGGGTCGAGCACAAGGAACATCTCAAGACGCTGCGGACCGCGGTCGACGTACTGACCATGTCGGCGACCCCGATCCCGCGAACCCTGGAGATGGCGATCACCGGCATCCGCGAGATGTCCACCATCGCCACCCCGCCGGAGGAGCGGCACCCGGTCCTCACCTTCGTCGGCGCGTACGACGACCGCCAGGTCGCCGCCTCCATCCACCGCGAACTGCTCCGCGACGGGCAGGTCTTCTACCTGCACAACCGGGTCGAGTCGATCGACCGGGCGGCCCGGCGCATCCGTGAACTGGTGCCCGAGGCGCGGGTCGCGGTGGCGCACGGCCAGATGAGCGAGGAAGCGCTGGAGAAGGTCATGGTCGGCTTCTGGGAGAAGGAGTACGACGTCCTGGTCTGCACCACGATCGTGGAGTCCGGCATCGACATCCCGAACGCCAACACCCTGATCGTCGAGCGGGCCGACCTGCTCGGCCTGGCCCAGCTGCACCAGATCCGGGGCCGGGTCGGCCGGGGTCGGGAGCGGGCGTACGCCTACTTCCTCTACCCGCCGGAGAAGCCGCTGACCGAGCACGCCCACGAACGGCTCGCCACCATCGCCCAGCACACCGAACTGGGCGCCGGCATGTACGTGGCGATGAAGGACCTGGAGATCCGGGGCGCGGGCAACCTGCTCGGCGGTGAGCAGTCCGGTCACATCGAGGGCGTCGGCTTCGACCTCTACGTCCGGATGGTCGGCGAGGCGGTCCAGGCGTTCAAGGGGGAGCGGCCGGAGGAGGAGACCGACGTCAAGATCGACCTGCCGATCGACGCGCACCTGCCACACGACTACGTCGGTGTGGAGCGGCTCCGGCTGGAGATGTACCGCAAGCTCGCCGAGGCCCGCGACGCGGCCCGCCTCGACGAGGTGGTCGCCGAGATGACCGACCGGTACGGCGAGCCGCCGGAGGCGGTGAAGAACCTGGTCGCGGTGGCCCGGTTCCGTCTGCTGGCCCGCTCGTACGGCCTGACCGACGTGTCGGTCCAGGGCAAACACCTGCGGTTCAGCCCACTGCCGCTGCCCGACTCCAAGCAGTTGCGGCTCAAGCGCTACCACCCGGACGCGGTCTACAAGCAGGTCACCGACCAGGTCAGCGTGCCCCGCCCGAGCACCCGCCGGATCGGCGGCGAACCGCTGCGCGACCAGGCCCTGTTGGAGTGGTGCGGGCAGCTCCTCTCCGACGTGCTCGGCGCGCCGGTGCTGGCCGACCGGTGACCCCGTACCTCCCGGGCCGGGTCGCACGTGAGAGAGTGTCGGCCATGCAGCGTGCTCGCCGTCTGGCGCCGATCGCGGTGGTTGTCGCGGTCGGCATCATCGCCCTCACCGGTTGCCGTGCCCAGCCCGATGTCGCCGCGTACCTCGGCGACCGGCAGATCACCGAGGACCGGATCACCGGGATCATCGACGAGGTCAAGAAGAACCCGGCCCAGCAGAGCGGCCAGGCGCCGGCCGAGGGCGGCGCCGCCCGGGTGCCGACCCGTGGCGAGGTGGTGAGCCTGCTCGTCTTCAACGACGCCTGCGAGCGTTTCACCACCGACAAGGCCCTGAAGCCGCAGCGCCCGGTGACCGCCGAGGAGGTCGGCCAGGGCCTCGGCTTCGCACCCAACACGGAGTACGCCCGGGAGCTCGCCGACTCGTACACCTGCCGGTCGGCCCTGCCCGCCGGCGAGCCGGTCAAGCCGACCGAGGAGCAGCTCGTCAAGCTGATCGCCGACGCGCGCGCCGCCGGCCTCGGCGAGAACGGCGAGACCGACGTGCAGCTGCGCCAGGCCCTCGACGGCGAGCAGTTCCAGGGCGCGCTGGGTCAGCGCAAGCTGCTGGAGGACGAGTTCGCCCGCTTCGACATCACCGTCAACCCGCGCTACCGGCCGCTGGAGTTCCCGATTCTGGCCTTCCCGAACGAGGACCAGGCGGTCGGCGTGACGCTGGGCGAGCCGGGCACGGGTGCGGTAACCAACCGGAGCTGAGCCGGCGACAACGATGACCGCTCGAGTCGTACTGCTGGTCACCTCGCCCCGGCTGCCGGCCGGCCTGCTCACCGCGGCGGCCTGGGACGTGGTACGCCAGCACCCGGTGCTGACCGGTGCGGAGAGCGAGCTGGCCACGGCGGTTCGGGTGGCCGGTGGCAGCGTCACCCTCTCCGACGCGCCGGTGCGCGACCTGCTCGCCGCCGCCGGGACCGACGGCACCGTGGTCTGGCTGGCCGGCCCGGCCGGCGACGACCAGATGGCCCGTGAACTGGGCATGCGGCTGGCCCGCGAGCCCGGTCTCGCGGAACTGGAGCTGATGTACGGCTCCTGGGACCCGCCCGGCGCCCGGCTGCTCGACGCGGTGGCGGTGATGGACCGGCTGGTGTCGCCCGGTGGTGACCCGTGGAAGCGGGCCCAGACACACGCCACCCTCGCGCAGTTCCTGCTGGAGGAGTGCTACGAGGCGTACGACGCGATCTCCGCCGGTGACCTGGACGCGCTCCGCGAGGAGTTGGGCGACGTACTGCTCCAGGTCGTGCTGCACGCCCGGCTCGCCGAGGAACTGCCCGAAGGGGAGCGCTGGAACGTCGACGACGTGGCCGGCGGCCTGGTGGAGAAGATGATCCGCCGCAATCCGCACGTCTTCGCGGACACCGCCGTCGGTTCGATCGACGAGATCATCACCAACTGGGAGCAGATCAAGAAGGCGGAGAAGGCCCGCGACTCGGTGCTGGACGGAATCGCGCTCGCCCAGCCGGCCCTCTCGCTCGCCGCGAAGATCCTGCAACGGGCCGGTCGTGCCGGGCTCGACGTGCCGCCGCCGGTCCCGGCCACCATGGACGCCGAAGCCCGCCTCGGTGCCCTGTTGCTGGACGTGGTGGTCCAGGCCCGCGCCGACGGGCTCGACCCCGAGGCGGCACTACGTCGGGCCGCGCTCGCCTACGCCGACGCGGTACGCGCCGTCGAGACAACCGCCGGCTCCGGTTCGGACTGATCCGCCGCCGGCTCCGGTCGTGCGGGCCGCTCGCCGTGCGGGCGGGCGCTCAGACCCAGGGTCAGGCCGAGCACGACCACCAGCACACCGAGGCTCGAACCGAGGGTGGGCGGACGCCCGGCCTGCACCGCGGCGGTAACCAGGGTGGCCACCGGCATCACCCCGACCAGGATGCCGGCCCGTTCCACCCCCAACCGGCGCAGCCCGGTGAACCAGGCCACGAAGGCGACCACCGTCATCAGCGCCGCGAGATAGGCGTAGGTCGCCGTCTCGACGCCGGTGGGCGCCCGCCACCGGGCCGGTTCGCCGCCCACGAGCGCCGCCACCAGCAGCAGCGGTACGGCGAGCGCGCAACTGTAGGCGGCTACCCGTACCGGCCCGAGGCGGGGCAGCACGGCGGCGGCCAGCAGGGAGAAGGCGATCTCCCCGGCCAGCGCCCCGAGCGAGGCGAGTACGCCGATCGCGTCCGCCCGGCCGGTCCCCTGCACCAGTGCCGTACCGGCGACGACGACGCCGGCCGCGCCGATCAGCCGTACGGTCGGTCGACCGCCGCGCAGCAGTGGCCCGAGCAGGGCGAGTCCGAGCGGTGCGGCGCCGATGAACGTGCCGACCAGGGCGGGTTCGGCGTGCGGCAGCGCGATCAGGATGAACGCGTTGAACGCGGCCAGGCCGATCGCCGCCAGCACGGTCAGGATGAGCCACTCACGCCGGGTCGGCCAGCCGCCCGTGGGTCCGGGCGCCCGGTCCGCCGGGCGCCGGGTCGGCGTGCCGGTCGACGGGGCGGACTCCAGGCCGAACCGGGGCCAGCGACGGGCGATGGCGAAGAGTACGACGGCGGCCAGCGCGTACCGGGCGGCCTGGCCGGTCAACGCCGGGTAGTCGAGGATCAGCTGGCTGATCGAGACGGAGCTGCCGACGATCACCATGCCGGTGACGCAGAGCAGGACCGCCCCGACGTTCGAAATCTTCACGGGTCCGAGGCTACGGTTCGGGTGGTCCTCGGTTCAGGGCCAATGGCGCGACGATCGGGAGGACCAATTGACCGCCCTGGAAACGCTCGTCGAGCTGGACCGTGGTCGGCCCGGCCTCGCCGACCAGCTCACGGTCGCGCTCCGGGAGGCGATCGTGCAGGGGCGCCTGGTACCCGGCACCCGGTTGCCGTCCAGCCGGAATCTCGCCGCCGACCTGCGACTCTCCCGTGGCGTGGTGGTCGAGGCGTACGAGCAGCTTGTTGCCGAGGGGCGCCTGGTGGCCCGGCCGGGGTCGGGAACCGTGGTCGCCCCGACCAGCGCCCCCACCGGCGGGAGCGCCGGCCCGGCGGCCGACGGGGGACCGACCGAGTGGGCGTCCGGGCACGGCTGGACCGGTGTGCGCACCACGGTCGCGCCCAGCGGACTGCGGTCCGGGGTGCCGGACCTGGCGATGTTTCCCCGCGCGTTGTGGCGGCGGGCGTACGAGCGGGCGCTGCACCAGGCCCGCGACGCCGACCTCGACTACGGCGACCCGGCCGGCGCACCCCGGCTCCGTCGCGAACTCGCCGGCTACCTCGGCCGGGTCCGGGCCGCTCGGGTCGACCCGACCGATCTCGTGGTGACCACCGGGGCAGCCCAGGCGGTCTCGCTGATCGCCGCCGCGCTCCGGGCCCGTGCGGCGACCGAGATCGGGATCGAGGAGCCGGGCAGCGCCGGCATCCGGGAGCATCTCCTGGCGCAGGGACTACGTCTGGTGCCGGTGCCGGTCGACGCCGAGGGGCTGGACGTCGCGGCGCTCGGCCGTACCCGGCTGCCGGCGGTGCTGACCACCCCGGCACACCAGTACCCGACCGGGGTCGTCCTCGCCCCGCGCCGCCGGGCCGCCCTGCTCGACTGGGCGCGCCGTACCGGTGGCCTCGTCGTCGAGGACGACTACGACGCCGAGTTCCGCTACGACCGTGACCCGGTCGGCTGCCTCCAGGGCCTCGCCCCGGACCTGGTGGCACACATCGGGTCGGCCAGCAAGGCACTCGCCCCGGCGATGCGACTCGGCTGGCTCGCCGTACCGCCGTCCTGGCGGGCGGAGGTGGCCGCGGCCAAGTCGGCGGCCGACATCGGCGGACCGGTGCTGGAACAGCTCGCCTTCGCCGAACTGCTGGCCAGCGGCGGTTACGACCGACACCTGCGTCGCTCCCGCCAGGCGCACCGCACGCGCCGGGACGCACTCACCGCCGCGCTGCGGCGGTACCTGCCGACCGCCAGGATCTCCGGCGTCGCCGCCGGGCTGCACCTGGTGGTGGAACTGCCCGACGGGGTGGACGACGAGCGGTTGGGTCGGGCGGCTCAACGGGTCGGGCTGGCGCCGGTGCCGCTCTCCCGACTCCGGCTGACCCGGCACGGTCCGCCCGGTCTCGTGCTCGGTTACGCCGCGAACACCCCCGCCGAACTGACCCGGGCGGTGCGGGTCCTGGCCAGCCTGATCGCCCCTCCGCCCGAGCCGGTCCCCACGCCCGAGTCGGTGCCCTCGCCGTCCGGGCCCGACCGGAGTCGCTAGATTCCTTCCATGTCGTCTTTCGTCCCCATCGCCGAACGGATCGTCGACGCGCTGCTGGAAAGCAGCCCCGAGTTGGCCTCCTCGGCCGGCGACCACCGCGTCGACGATCGGCTGCCGGATCTCTCCGACGCCGGGGTCAAGGCGCAGGTGGCGATGCTGCGGGACGCCGCCGGTGCCCTCTCCCAGGTGGACGAAGGCGTGCTCGACCCGGCCGAGCAGGTGGACCACGACCTGCTCCGAGCCCTGGTCGAGCGGGAACTCTTCGAGCTCTCCGAACTGCGCACGCACGAGTGGAACCCGTTGCGGCACAACCCGGGGCCGCTGCTGCACGCACTGATCGCCCGCCCGTACGCACCGGCGGAGGTGCGGCTCACCAGCCTCGTCGGCCGGCTCGCCGACGTACCGGACGCACTCGCCACCGCGCGTGCCCTGCTCGGCGACATGCCGCGGATCCACGCCGAGACGGCGATCGGGCAGTTCGGCGGCACTGCCGCGCTGGTCCGCGCCGAACTGCCGGCGCTGCTCGCCGAGGCGCCCGGTCTGCGGGACCGGGTCGAACCGGTGGCCCGGAACGCCGCCCGCGCCCTCGACGAGTTCACCGAGTGGCTCCGCGCCGGGCTGCGCGACGACTCCGGGCCGGGACGGGACCCCCGGCTCGGACGCCGACGCTTCGAGGCGCGGCTCTGGCACACCCTGGACACCGAGCTCTCCGCCGGGCAGGTCTTCGCCCGCGCGCAGGCGAACCTGGAACGGGTCACCGACGAGATCCGGGCAGCCGCCGCCGAGCTGGTCGGCGGCCCGGCGAACGACGAGACCGTACGGCAGGCGCTCGGCCGGCTCGGCGGCGAGCACCCGGACAACCACACCATCGTGGAGCTGGCCCGCACCACGCTCACCGAGTCGACCGACTTCGTCCGCGCGCACGACCTGGTCAGCCTGGTCGACGACCCGTGCGTGATCCAGGAGATGCCGGAGTTCGCCCGTGGGGTGGCGGTCGCCTACTGCGACCCGCCCGGCCCGCTGGAGACCGCGGACGTGCCGACGTTCTACTGCATCGCGCCGACCCCGGCGGACTGGTCAGCCCAGCGGGTCGAATCGTTCTACCGCGAGTACAACGACCACATGATCCGCAACCTGACCGTGCACGAGGCGATGCCGGGCCACTTCCTGCAACTGGCCCACGCCCGCCGCTACCGGGGCAGCACCCGGGTCCGGGCGCTCGACTACTCCGGCCCGTTTGTCGAGGGGTGGGCGGTCTACGCCGAGGAGCTGATGGCGGACGCCGGCTTCGGCGGCCTGCCGATCCGGTTGCAGCAGCTCAAGATGCAGCTTCGGATGACCATCAACGCGCTGCTCGACCAGTTGGTGCACTGCGACGAGCTGCCCGAGTCCGAGGGCATGGCGCTGATGACCGGCCGGGGTTTCCAGGAGGAGGGCGAGGCGGCGGGGAAGTGGCGCCGGGCGCTGCTCACCTCGACCCAGCTCTCCACCTACTTCGTCGGCTACACGGAGGTCGCGGAGATCGCCGCCGCCCGTCCGTCGGGTCGGTCACCGAGGCAGTGGCACGACGCCATGCTCGCCCACGGCTCCCCGCCGCCGCGCCACCTCCGTACGCTGCTCGGCGTCTAGGTCGTGGCCGGCGCCCGGACCGACTCGACCAGCCACCGGGAGATCGAGTACGTCGGCGGCAGCGCCTTCGGCAGCGCGTCGAGCGGGAACCAGCGGGCCTGGGTCAGCTCCCGACCGTCGACCACCGGCTCGGCCGCCGGATCCGGGCAGTACGCGGTGAACCCGGCGAGCACCACGCCGGGGCCGGACATCGCCCAGGGCTGGCTGCCGAAGTAGGTCAGCCGGTCGACCCGGAGCCCCACCTCCTCGGCGACCTCCCGGTGCACCGCCTGTTCCAGCGTCTCGCCCGCCTCGACGAAGCCGGCGACCAGTGCCCACACCTCGGTCGGCCCGTACGAGTGGCGCACCAGCAGGAGCTGCTCGGCCGCACCGGGCGGACCGGGGCGGCGGATCGCCACCAGCACCGCCGGGGAGAGCTGCATCGGCACGTAGAGCTGGCAGTCGGGGCAGCGCCGGGCGTGCTCGCCGGGCACGTCGGCCAGCTCCGCCGTGCAGGCCCCGCAGTAGCGGTGGCTGCGCCGCCAGGTCACCACCTGTAGTGCCCGTCCGGCGAGGGCGGCGAGCGGCTCGGGGAGCCCGGCGGCCAATTCCCGCCAGCCGAGCCAGTTGCCGAGTGTGGCGTCGGCCTTCTCCCGCGCCGCCGCCCAGACCGGCACCCCGTCGAGGGTGCCGAGCGGAACCAGCCCTGGTCGGTCGGACCGGCCGGGTGGCCCTGGCTCGGCGGGCAGGTCGGCGACCCGGGGAAGTTCGCCGTCGGGTCGGACCAGCAGCTTGCCGTCGGCCACCACCAGACAGTGGTCGGTAGGTTCCGCCGGTACGTCGGCCGCCGCGCCGGGAAGGAAGACCGGGTGGATCGTCGGCGGCAGGTCGAGGTTCACTGTGCGTACCGCCGCCGGTGGCGGCGCACCCCGGTCCGGGGTTGGCCGGTGGCGGCGGATCGGGCGGTGGCGGTGGGCCGGTCGGCGCCGGCTGGTTGGTCGGCGAACATGTCTGCCAGCCTTGTCGATCAGGGCAACCCCCGCAAACCCCGGTGCGGATGAGGGGGTGGAGAATCGGCAGATGTACGGCAGATCGTCGCCGTAGAAGGTGGAGGCAATCCCCGTACGGCGACCACGGCCCGTTACGCTGCCATCGAACGCTTCCGCCGCACCGTCGCGGCCCGAGAGCATCAGCTGACACTCATCACGAGGAGCGACACAGTGGCCACCATCGAGGGAATCGTCGCCCGGGAGATTCTCGACTCGCGCGGCAACCCGACCATCGAGGTCGAGATCGGGCTGGACGACGGTACGACCGCCCGCGCGGCAGTGCCGTCGGGCGCCTCCACCGGCGCTTTCGAGGCGATCGAGCTGCGCGACGGCGACGCCGACCGTTACCAGGGCAAGGGTGTCGAGACCGCGGTCGCGAACATCGAGGACCGGATCGTCGACCAGCTCATCGGCTACGAGGCCAGCGAGCAGCGGCTGATCGACCAGAAGATGCTCGACATCGACGGCACCGCCGACAAGTCCGGCCTCGGCGCGAACGCGATCCTCGGCGTCTCGCTGGCGGTGGCGAAGGCGGCGGCGAGCAGCGCCGAGCTGAGCCTCTTCCGCTACCTGGGCGGCCCGAACGCGCACCTGCTGCCGGTGCCGATGATGAACATCCTCAACGGTGGGGCGCACGCGGACTCCAACGTCGACGTGCAGGAGTTCATGATCGCCCCGATCGGCGCGCCGACCTTCCGTGAGGCGCTCCGTTCCGGTGCCGAGGTGTACCACGCGCTCAAGTCCGTACTGAAGAAGCGTGGTCTCTCCACCGGCCTCGGTGACGAGGGCGGCTTCGCCCCGGACCTGCCGACCAACGCCGCCGCCCTGGACCTGATCGCCGAGGCGGTCGAGAAGGCCGGCTACCGGCTGGGTCGGGACATCGTGTTCGCGCTCGACGTGGCCGCGACCGAGTTCTTCTCCGACGGTGTCTACACCTTCGAGCAGACCAAGAAGTCGGCCGACGAGATGGCCGCCTACTACACCAAGCTCGCCGACGAGTACCCGATCGTGTCGATCGAGGACCCGCTCTCCGAGGACGACTGGTCCGGCTGGGCGAGCCTGACCTCGGCGCTCGGCGACCGGGTCCAGATCGTCGGCGACGACCTGTTCGTGACCAACCCGCAGCGGATCGCCCGGGGCATCGCGGAGAGTTCGGCGAACGCCGTCCTGGTGAAGGTGAACCAGATCGGTTCGCTGACCGAGACCCTGGACGCGGTGGACCTGGCGCACCGGGCCGGGTTCCGCTGCATGATGAGCCACCGTTCCGGCGAGACCGAGGACACCACCATCGCCGACCTGGCGGTGGCGACCGGGTGCGGCCAGATCAAGACCGGCGCCCCGGCCCGTTCGGACCGGGTGGCCAAGTACAACCAGCTGCTCCGGATCGAGGAGGAGCTGGCGGACGCGGCGCGCTACGCCGGGGCCGGCGCGTTCCCGCGTTACCGTTCTGCCTGACATCGCGTGAGTGGCCTCGGGGGAGGGGTGCGTCAACGGTGACGACTCGTCGCATACCCAGCGGTCAGCGGCCCGCCCGCCGGCCGGGTCAGCCCGGCCGGGTCGCCAGTCGGGTCACCGGCCGCGACCCCGGGGCACGCTCCGAGCGGGGCACCACTGCCCGCTACTCCAGGGGCGCGGACGCCCCACGATCGGCCACCCGTCCGGCGGCGGCGCGACGCGCCGCCGCCGGCGGCGGCACCACCCGTACCTCCGCCCCGCAGCCCCGGCGCTTCACCGGCCGGGCGACCGCGCTCTTCGCGGTCTTCGTCGCGCTGGCCCTCGCCTACACCTACCCGGTCCGGGTCTACCTGGGCCAGCAGGCGGACATCGCCCAGCTGGAGGCGGCGCAGGCGGCGCAGCGGGAGCACATCGGCGACCTGTCGGACGAGGCGGCGCTCTGGAAGGACCCGGCGTACGTCTCGATCCAGGTCCGGGAGCGGTTCTACATGGTCCGGCCGGGCGACAAGCTGGTGGTGGTGCTCAACGACCCGGAGGGCGCCGCCCGGGACGCCGGGGCCGCGCCGGCCACCGCGCCGAAACCGGCGGAACCCTGGTACGACATGCTCTGGTCCAGCGTTCGGGCCGCCAACGAGGAAGGGCCAGCTTCTTGACCGTCGTACCCCCGGAGCGGCCCGCGGCCGGTCTGGTCCCCGCACCGACCCGGCAACCGGCCACCGACGACGACCTGGCGGCGGTGGCCGCACAGCTCGGCCGGACCCCCCGGGGCACCCGCGCGGTGGCGCACCGCTGCCCCTGCGGTCGGCCCGACGTGGTGGAGACGACGCCTCGGCTCGCCGACGGCACCCCGTTCCCGACCCTGTTCTACCTGACCTGCCCCCGGGCGGTCGGCGCGTGCAGCCGGCTGGAGTCGGCCGGGGTGATGAAGGAGATGGCCGACCGGCTGGTCGACGACCCGGAGCTGGCGGCCCGATACCGGGCGGCGCACGAGGACTACCTCGCCCGGCGGTCGGCGATCGCCGAGGTGCCGGAGATCGACGGGGTTTCGGCCGGTGGCATGCCCGGTCGGGTGAAGTGCCTGCACGTTCACCTCGGACACGCGTTGGCCAGCGGTCCCGGCGTCAACCCGTTCGGTGACGAGACGCTCGAGCTGATCGAGCCGTGGTGGCTCGCCGGCCCGTGCGTGGACGCGCCCGAAACCGACTGATCGGCAGCGGCCGGTGCCGCCCGCCGCCGCCCCTCCCCGCTACGCTCAGGTGATGAGCGCGGATCTTGTCATCCGGCGGGCGCGGACCGCTGACATACGCGGCATCCGCGAGCTGATCGACACGTACAGCCCGGGTGGGCGGCTGCTCAGCAAGGCGACCGTGACCCTGTACGAGCACGTGCAGGAGTTCTGGGTGGCGATCCGCCCGGCCGACGGTGCGGTGGTCGGCTGTGGGGCGCTGCACGTGATGTGGGAGGACCTGGCCGAGATCCGTACGGTGGCGGTCCATCCCGAGTGCCGGGGCATGAAGATCGGCCACCAGATCGTCGCGGAGCTGTTGACGGTGGCGCGGGAGCTGGGCGTGACCCGGGTCTTCGTACTGACCTTCGAGACCGGGTTCTTCGGCTCGTTCGGGTTCGTCGAGATCGACGGGGCGCCGGTGCCGCAGGCGGTCTACGAGCAGTTGCTGCGTTCGTACGACGAGGGTGTGGCGGAGTTCCTCGGGTTGGAACGGGTCAAGCCGAACACCCTGGGCAACGTACGGATGCTGCTGCGGCTCTGACGTAGGGTGACTGCCGTGACGACCAGAGTGGCGGCGATCGACTGCGGTACCAACTCCATCCGGCTGCTCGTGGCGGACGTGCCTGACCTGGCGGCCGGTCCGTCGGCGTCGCTGGTCGACGTCGCCCGGCGGATGGAGATCGTCCGGTTGGGCCAGGGTGTGGACCGGACCGGGCGGCTCGCCCCGGAGGCGATCGAACGGACCCGGGTGGCGCTGGCCGGATACGCCGCCGAGATCGCCGAGCTGGGCGCGGAGCGGGTACGGATGTGCGCCACCTCCGCCTCCCGGGACGCGAGTAACGCCGACGAGTTCCGGGCGATGGTGCGGGAGACGCTCGGGGTGGCCCCGGAGGTCGTCACCGGCGAGGAGGAGGCCCGGCTCTCGTTCACCGGCGCCGTACGTGGGCTGGCCGCCGACGCCCGGTCGCCGTACCTGGTGGTGGACATCGGTGGTGGTTCGACCGAGTTCGTGGTCGGTGACCGGACCAGCGGTTCGGCGACCGGTGACAGCAGTGGCATCCGGGTCGACGCGGCGATCTCGGTCGACATCGGCTGTGTCCGGATGACCGAGCGGCACCTGCACGACGATCCGCCGACGGCGGCCCAGGTCGCGGCGGCCGAGACGGACATCGCCGCAGCCGTGGACCGGGCGCTGGGGGCGGTGCCGGGGCGGGAGGCCGCGACCCTGGTGGGGCTGGCCGGTTCGGTGACCACGGTGGTGGCGATCGCGCTGGGGCTGGAGTCGTACCAGCCGGACCGGATCCACCACGCCCGGGTCTCGTACGACGAGGTGGCGAAGGTGACCGAGGACCTGCTGTCCCGGTCGTCGGCGCGGCGGATGGAGTATCCGGTGATGCATCCGGGGCGGGCCGACGTGATCGCGGCGGGCGCGTTGGTGCTCCGCGTGATCATGGAGCGGGCCGGGATGTCCTCGGTCGTCGCCAGTGAGCACGACATTCTGGACGGCATCGCCTACAGCCTGATGGTCTAGCCGGGGTCGGGGTGCCCGGACGAGGCGCCGCCGTACCCCTGGTACAACGCTCTTGACGGTATCTCGCAATGCACACTACTGTGCTCCGCGTGGACACTACCCAGCTGCTCAAAGGCGTGCTGGATCTCGCGGTCCTGGCCGTCCTCAAGGAAGAGGACGGCTACGGCTACGACATCATGCGTCGTCTGCGCACCGCCGGTCTGGACGAGATCGGCGACGCGTCGGTGTACGGCACCCTGCGCCGGCTCTTCCAGGCCGGGCTGCTCACCACCTACGTGGTCCCGAGCGAGTCGGGGCCGCACCGCAAGTACTACGCCCTCAACGCGGCCGGCCGCGACCAGCTCGAACGGTCCGGCAAGGTGTGGCGGGCCTTCGCCTCAACAATGGACAAACTTCTCGATGAACGGGGGCGCGTGGCATGACCGCGCGCGACGAGGAGGGCGTGACTCAGCGGAGCGAGGATGGCATGACCGAGCGGGAGATCACGGAGTACGTCGAGCGGGTCCGGCGGGCCCTGGCCGACCTGCCCCCGACGGACCGGGACGAGTTGCTCGAAGACCTGCCCGAACACTTGGCCGAGGTGGCGGCCGAGGGGACCGGGGCACTCGTCGACCGGCTCGGCACCCCGGAGGCGTACGCGGCCGAGCTGCGCGCGGCGGCCGGGCTGGCCGCAGCGGACCAACCGGCCAACCTGGACAACCGGGTGGTCAGCGCGGTGCGCCAGGTCCGCGACCGGCTCCAGGCGGTGGACCGCCGGGTCGGACCCCTGATCGGGTACGCCAGTGTCGGCGATTTCCTCCGGCTGCTCCGGCCCGCCTGGTGGGTGCTCCGGGGCTACCTGGTGGCGATGCTGGTCACCGTCATGACAACAAACGGGGAGTTCGGGCTCCTGCCCCGGGTCGACGGCAACGACATCGCCGGCCTGCTCCTGCTCGCCCTCTGCGTCCTCGGCTCGACCTGGCTCGGGCGACGCAGCGATCGGTTCCGTGGGTGGCGGCGGCATCTGTTCCGGCTCGGCACGGTGGCGATCGTGATCTTCGGCCTCGTCGGCTTTGTCGATGTGGACAGGCGTGGCCGCCAGGGCGGTTACTACGAGCCGGCGTACAACGCCGACCCGTACGCCGACGTGCGCGACGTCTACGTCTACGACCCGCAGGGTCGACTCGTCGAGGGGGTACGCCTCTTCGACCAGGAGGGGCGGCCGATCCGGCTCGGATATCCCTGGTGCGACGAGTCGGGGTGGCGCCCTGGCTACTACCCGGACGAGGCGACGCGTGATCTGCTGCGCGCCCCCTACCCCTACTGCCCGGAGGGGGCGCCGTTCCGGTTCTCGACCGCACCGCCGACCGTGCGCCCGTCGGATTCGCCCCCGGTGGAGATCTCGCCGAGCGGCCCACCGGCACCGACCGTGGCACCGGCACCGACCGGGACCGGTGTTCCGCCGGCCGGACCGCCGACCGCGTCGGTCGTCCCGACGCCGTCGGGTTCGTCCCGCTAACTCGGACACCGGCACCGGCACCGGCACCGGCGGGGTGACGGCATGGCGGGGCGGCACGGTGACAAGGCGGGTCGGACGGCGGGCAAATCCGGCTGAAAGGTGGAGGGCGGCGGGCGGCGGGCCGTCGGGGGTGGTGGCTACGGTATCTCCGCACTTGATCATCTTGTGTGGACGTTGGAATCCCCTCGAAAGGACAGTCAGTGACTGACCAGGCACCCCCGCCCCCCGTACCCCCGGCAGCACCCGTGCCGGGCACGCCGGTGCCGCCGCCGTTCGACTCCGCCCCCGTGTCGGCACCCCCGCCGGCAAAGAAGAGTCCGGTCAAGAAGATCGTCAGCGTGTTGGTGGTCATCGTCGTGGCGGTGGCGGTGAAGTTCGGCCTCGGCACCGTGCTCGGCGGCGAGGACAAGACCGCCGAGGCGAAGGTCGGCGACTGTCTCGCCGCGCTCCCCGAGATGACCGAGGGTGAGGAGAAGGCGGCGCCGAACGCGAAGGTTGTCGACTGCACCTCCACCGAGGCCATCTACAACGTCGTCGCCCGGATCGAGAACCAGACCGAGGAACAGGCTTCGAACAGCACGGAGTGCGAGCAGTACGCCGCCGAGGGGGAGGAGTACGCGATGTTCACCGCGATCCCCACCGGTGGCACCGGTTACCTGCTCTGCCTCAAGCCGAAGAAGGCCTGACAGTGGAGTAGTACGGCGCGGGGGCGGCGAGGTGGACACCTACCAATACGGGAGGCGTACGCCACGCCGTCTTCCCCGCTGACGGTCGGGCATGGCAGGCTACCCGCACGCAACGGAGCAGTAACTGTGCGACCAGCCAATGATGACTGACCGACAGGAGGCCGGCCGATGGGTGAAAAGGTTACCTACCAGAGCAATGGTGGTACCAGCGAGGGATACCTGGCGTTACCCGCCAGCGGGGCGTCCGGCCCGGCCGTCATCGTGATCCAGGAGTGGTGGGGACTCGTCCCACACATCACCGGTGTCGCCGACCGGTTCGCCGAGGCCGGCTTCGTGGCCCTCGCGCCCGATCTCTACCACGGCGCCGCGACCAGCGAACCCGACCAGGCCCAGCGCTTGCTCATGGGCCTGGCGATGGACCAGGCCGCCCGGGACATCGCCGGTGCGGCCGACTACCTCGCCGGACGGCCGGAGGCGACCGGTCAGGTCGGTGCCGTCGGATTCTGTGCCGGTGGCAGTCTCGCCCTCTGGTCCGCGACGCTGTCGCCCCGGATCGTCGCGACCGTCGGTTTCTACCCGGCCCTGCCGTGGGAGCGGATGCGACCGGACTGGGCCGGGTACGCCGGCAAGTCCGCCATCGTCCACTGCTCCGAAGAGGACGGCACCTCCGCCGACGAGGGCGTACAGGCCGCCCAGCGGGCGATCAAGGAAGCCGGCGGCGAGTGCACCCTGCACGACTACCCGGGCACCCAGCACGCCTTCTTCAACGACGATCGGCCGGAGGTCTTCGACCGGCAGTCCGCCGCCAGCGCCTGGGCCCGTACGCTCGAATTCTTCCGGAGCAAGCTTGGCTGAGCCCCGTACGGCCGACGAGGTGCTCGCCCGCGCCCAGCGGGCGAGCGACCTGCCCGACCTCGACGGCGCCATCGCCGACTGTTTTGCCTGCTCCCGCCTTGTCGCCTGGCGGGAGGAGGTGGCCGCGACCCGCCGGGCGGCGTTCCGGGACCAGGAGTACTGGGGACGGCCGGTGCCCGGGTTCGGTGCCGCCGACGCCCGGATCGTCATCCTCGGCCTGGCCCCGGCCGCGCACGGCGGTAACCGCACCGGTCGGATCTTCACCGGTGACCGCTCCGGCGACGTGCTCTTCGCCGCGATGCACCGGGCCGGCCTGGCCAACCAGCCGACCAGCGTCGCCGCCGACGACGGACTGACCCTGCGGCACACACGGATCTTCTCCGCGGTGCGCTGCGCGCCGCCGGACAACAAGCCGACCCCGGTCGAACGGGACACCTGCGCACCCTGGCTGCACCGCGAGGTGCGGCTGGTGGCGCCGACCGTGCGGGTGGTGGTGGCACTGGGCGCCTTCGCCTGGGCCGCGTGGTGGCCGGTGCTCCGCCAGGTGTACGGCGCACGACCGCCCAGCCCGCGTCCCAGGTTCTCCCATGGGGCACACTGGTCGGGCGGCGGGACCGCGCCGGATCTGCTCGGCTGCTATCACGTCAGTCAGCAAAACACCTTCACCGGGCGGTTGACACCAGCGATGCTTGACGGGATATTCACCCGGGCAAAGGGTCTGGCCGGGTTGGAATAAGACATAGGCGACGGTTCGGGGGCGGTAAGCGGGATGGCCGGTTCCGCTCTGCGTAGGTGGTGGCCGCTTGCGGCGGTGGCGCTTCTGCTCGCCCTCGCCGCGCTCTCGACCGCGCAATCGTCGCTCCGGATCGACCGGCTCGAACAGGCCGAGCAGGCCCCACCGGCCGAGGATGTCCTGATCCAGCCGTCGCAGCAGGTGCCGCAGACCGAACCTCCGCTGGAGCTCGCCCCGGCCGAGCCGTGGACGGTTCCCGGCTGGCTGGTCGCCGCCGCGTTCGGGCTCGCCGCCCTCGGGCTGCTGGCCCTGCTCGTCGTGGTGGTCCGCCGACTCCTGCGGGACCTCGCCCGCCGACGGGCCGGAAGGATGCCGCCAGGTGCCCGGTCGGCGACAGCCGCGCAGACCGCCGAGGCGGTGGTGGCCGCCCTCGACGCCGGGCTGGTCGACCTCTCCGACTCCGACACCGACCCGCGCCGGGCGGTGATCGCCTGCTGGGTCCGGTTGGAGCAGGCGGCGTCCGCCGCCGGGGTACCCCGGCAGGTCGGCGACACCCCGACCGACCTGGTGACCCGGCTGCTGCGCGGTGGCACCGGAGTGGTCAGCGCCGAGGTGCTGGCCGCGTTCGCCCAGGTCTACCGCGAGGCCAGGTACGCCACCCACAGTGTCGACGAGCGGATGCGGGCCCAGGCCCGGTCCGCGCTGGAGCGGCTCCGCTCCGAACTGACCACGAGGGTGGCTTCGTGAGCGACCGTACGGCCAGCATCGACGATCTGCTCGGCACCGGGGAACCGTTCGGCTACGAGCCGGAGCCGCAGCCCACGGTCACCCGCCGACGGTTCCGCCTCGGCTGGTGGATCCGGGCGGTGCTGCTCGCCGCCGGGTTCACCGCCGTCACCGTCGTCGGGCTCCGGATGTTCTCCCTCGGGATCTCCGTACCGGCGGCGTTCGCCGGCTGGCTGGCCCTGCTGCTGCTGCGCCGGGCCACCGGCCAGGTGGCACCACCACCACGGCGTACGGTCCGGCCGCTGCACTCGTCCGGCGCCGACGACGGGATGTACCACTTCGGCTCGATCGACGCGCTCCGGGCCGCGGTCAACGTGTGGGAGAACAGGTTGATCGGGTCCGAGGCCCGGGGCAGGTACGCCGAGGCAGTCCACCCGGACCTCGGTGAGCTGGTCGACGAGCGGCTGCGCCAGCGGCACGGACTGACCCGGGCCACCGAACCGGAGCGGGCCCGCAAGCTCCTCGGCGAGCAGGTCTGGAAGTTCCTCGACAGCCCCCCGAAGCGGACGCCCCCGCCGCGTGAGCTCGCCGCGATCGTCGCCCAATTGGAGAAGTTATGAACGACGCCGACCAGGTCCAGACGACTTCCGTCTTCGAGGTGGCCCGACTGGCCCGGGCAGTGCTGGACCAGGTCGGCACCGTGGTGGTCGGCAAACGGGACGCCCTGGAGCTGGTGCTCGCCGGCATCCTGGCCGGCGGTCACGTACTCCTGGAGGACCTGCCGGGCCTGGGCAAGACGCTGACCGCGCGTTCGTTCGCGCAGGCGCTCGGGCTCGACTTCCGCCGGTTGCAGTTCACCCCGGACCTGCTCCCCGCCGACGTCACCGGCTCGTTCCTCTACGACCAGCGCAGCGCCGACTTCACCTTCCGGGCCGGGCCGGTCTTCACCAACCTGCTGCTCGCCGACGAGATCAACCGGACCCCGCCGAAGACCCAGTCGGCGCTGCTGGAGGCGATGCAGGAGAAGCAGGTCTCGGTCGAGGGTGTCACCTACCGGCTGGACCCGCCGTTCCACGTCCTCGCCACCGCCAACCCGATCGAGTACGAGGGCACCTATCCGCTGCCCGAGGCACAGCTCGACCGGTTCCTGCTCCGGGTCTCGTTCGGCTACCCGGCCCGCGAGGAGGAGTGGGAGGTGCTGCGTCGCCGGATGTCCCGCCGCCAGGAGGAGGCGGAGCTGGCACCGATCGTCAACGCCGCCCGGCTGCGCCAGATGCAGGCCGCGTTGGAGGACGTGGTGGTGGAGGACTCGATCGGCCGTTACATCGTCGACCTGACCTCGGCCACCCGGGAGCACGCCTCGGTGCTGGTCGGAGCCTCGCCCCGAGGCTCGCTCGCCCTGCTGCTGCTGGCCCGGGCGAAGGCGGCGCTCGCCGGCCGGGACTACGTCATCCCGGAGGACGTCAAGGAGGTGGCGGCGCCCGCGCTGGCGCACCGGATCACGTTGCGGCCGGAGATGTGGCTGCGTCGGGTCGATCCCGCCTTTGTCGTCCACGAGGTGCTCGACCGGACCCCGGCACCGGCCAGTGGCGCGCTGCCGAGCTACGCCAGCGGAGCACGCGCGGTATGACCGGCAGCTCCGTGCCCCTGAGGGCCGCCGTACCGCAGCCGCGTCGTGGCGCGCAGGGCGACCCCGGTCCGGAGTCGGTGCCGGTGTCGACGTCGGAGACCGGGGCGGTGCCGCAGTGGTGGACGCCGACCCGGGCGCTCGGCCGGGCCGTGCTCCTCACCGGTCTGCTGCTGATGGGCGGCGTGCTGCTCGGTCGGGTCGACCTGGTGGTGCTCGCCGCGCCGTTCGCGCTCGGCACCGCGTACGCCCTGCGGCGACGTCCCGCCGAGCCGCCCCGGATCCAGGTGGCTGCCGAGGACGGGACGCTGGTCGAGGGAGGCGTGTTCGCCGGTGTGGTGACCGTGGGCAACCCGGACCTGGCCGGTTACGACCTGGCCGTGGTCCGGACCAGGGTCTCGCCGTGGATCACCATCCGCGAGGCCGGGTTCGCCGGGCCGGCCGGGGTGGGCCGGCCGTTGGCGTTCTCCGTGGTCGCGGGTGAGGCGGTCGACCTGGAGCTGACCGGGCTCACCACCCGCTGGGGTCGGCACCCGTTCGGCCCGGCCGGTGTGCGGGCCGTCGCCTGCGCCGGGCTGCTCTCCAGCCGGCCGGTGCTGGTTGATCCGCAGCGGGTCCGGGTCTATCCGATGACCGAGCCGTTCGACGCCGACGAGGCGATGCCCCGGGCCGCGGGCCTGGTCGGCGGCCACCGGTCCCGGCGACCGGGCGAGGGCGGAGAACTGGCCGGCGTACGCATCTTCGGCCCCGGTGACCGGTTGCGCCGAGTCGACTGGCGGGTGTCGCTACGGGCCCGGCAACTGCACGTCGCCGCCACCCTGTCGGATCGGGACGCCGAGGTGGTGCTCCTGCTCGACGTGCTCGCCGAGGCGGGCCGTTCCGGCGGTGTACGGGGCACCGCGTCGGTGCTCGACACCACCGTCCGGGCCGCCGCCGCGATTGCCGAGCACTACCTGCACCGGGGCGACCGGGTCTCGTTGCTCGAGTACGGCCCGGCCGCCCGCCGGCTCCGTCCCGCCACCGGCCGGCGGCAGTACCTGATCGCGCTGGAGTGGCTGCTCGACGTCACCGCCGCCAACTCCGAGCACGAACCGTACGACCAGGTCTTCGGACCCCAGGTGCTCTCCTCGAACGCGCTCGTGGTGGTGCTCACTCCGCTGGTCGACACCCGTTCGGCGGCGATGCTGGCCCGGTTGGTCCGCTCCGGTCGGTTCGTGGTCGCGGTGGACACCCTGCCGGAGCTGACCGCCCCGCCCCGACGCGGCCAGTGGACCGAGGTGGCCCACCGGCTCTGGCGACTCGATCGGGAGAACACCATCGGACAGCTGCGGGAGCACGGCGTACCGGTGGTGCCGTGGGCCGGTGCCGGCAGCCTCGACCTGGTGCTCCGTGACGTCGCCCGGCTCGCCTCCGCGCCCAGGGCGGTCGGCCGGTGACCGAAACGATCATGGATGACCGAAGGTGGGTGGGCCGGTGAACGCCATCTCCGAGCGGATCCGGTCGATCTACACGGTGATCACCCGTGCCACCCTGGCCCCGCTGCTGCTGCGTTGCGTGATCTTCCTCAGCGGGCTGGTCGCGTTCGTGCTGGCGTACCCGCCGGCGATCCTGGCCAGCCGGGCAGTGGTCCTGCTGCTGATCGCCGCGCTCCTGCCGGCGATCGCCCCGGGACGGGTCTGGCCGACCCTCACCGTGCTCCTGACGGTGATCGGCTGGGTTGCCCAGACGAGCTACTACGGCGAGCCGATCGAGCTCTGGCGGCTGCTCGGGCTGGCCACCTTCCTCTACCTGACCCACAGCCTCTGCGCCCTGGCGGCCCAACTGCCGTACGACGCGGCGGTCTCGCCCGACCTGATCGCCCGCTGGGTGGTGAACGCGCTGGCGGTGGTGCTCGCCTCGGCCGTACTGGCGGTGTTGCTGATCGCGCTGGCCGAGCGGTGGGACGAGGGCGGCTTCGTGGTCGCCGCGATCGCCGGTCTTGCCGTCGCCGCCCTGGCGGCCTCTCTGCTCAGTTGGATGTTGCGGCGCACCGGGACAGAGTGACGTCGATCTCATATGTGGCCTGGTCAGCTAAGTCACGCTGGCGTTCTCGGTCACAACCGGGGCATCTACCGCCCAGAAGTTATCGGGCCGGGGAAAGATAGAAGGGTGAAAAAACGGATCCTCGTAGTTGGCGCTGGGCACGTCGGGTTGTACGCGGCCCTGCGTCTGTCGAAGAAGCTCCACTCGTGGGAGGCCGAGGTGATGGTGGTTGACCCCCAACCACACATGACCTATCAGCCGTTCCTGCCCGAGGCGTCCGCGGGCAACATCTCCCCGCGGCACGCGGTGGTTCCGCTGCGCCGGGCGCTGCGGAACTGCACGATCGTCGCCGGTGAGGTGACCCGGATCGAGCACGCCCGGAAGACAGCGACCGTCCAGCCGATCATCGGACCGGCCCGGGAGATCCCGTACGACCACATCATCGTGGCGCCGGGGTCGGTGTCGCGGACCCTGCCGATTCCCGGTCTGCGTGAGCAGGGGATCGGGTTCAAGACCATCGGTGAGGCCATCTACCTGCGCAACCACGTGCTGGACCGGCTCGACGTGGCGGCCGCCACCGCCGACCCGGTGACCCGGCGCAACGCGTTGACCTTCGTCTTCGTCGGTGGCGGGTACGCCGGCATCGAGGCTCTGGCCGAGATGGAGGACATGGCCCGGGACGCGCTGAAGTACTACCCGGAGCTCTCGTCGGAGGACATGCGGTGGGTGCTGGTCGAGGCGACCCTGCGGGTGCTGCCCGAGGTCGACCGTGACATGGGCGCGTACACCGTGCAGCAGTTGCTCAAGCGCAAGATGGACATCCGGCTGGACACCCGGTTGGAATCCTGCGTGGACGGCGTGGTCAAGCTCTCCGACGGGGACAGCTTCCGGGCTGACACGATCGTCTGGACCGCCGGTGTCAAGCCGTCGCCGATGCTCGACCAGACCGACCTGCCCCGTGACGAGCGGCGCCGGGTGACCTGTCTGCCGACCCTCCAGGTGGTCGACGGGGACCGGGTGCTGGAGGGGGCGTGGAGCGCCGGCGACTGTGCGGCGGTGCCGGACCTGACCGGTCCGCCCGGCACGTTCTGCTCACCCAGCGCCCAGCACGCGGTGCGTCAGGCGGCCCAGATGGCCGACAACATCCGGGCGGTGCTGCGCAGCCGGCTGCCGAAGAACTACAAGCACAAGCACGCGGGCAGCGTGGCGAGCCTCGGGCTGCACAAGGGCGTGGCCCAGGTGTACGGCATCAAGTTGACCGGCCTGCCGGCCTGGGCCATGCACCGGGCGTACCACCTGAGTCGGATCCCGTCGCTCAACCGCAAGGTCCGGGTGCTGGTCGACTGGGTGCTCGCCTTCGTCCTGCGCCGTGAGGTGGTCGCTCTGGGCCAGCTGCACGACCCGCGCGAGGAGTTCGTCGAGGCCACCCCGCGCATCGCCCCCCGCTCCTGAGGTGTAAGGAAGGGCCCCTTGTTATCGCTTTTTGTATAACAAGGGGCCCTTCCTAACGCTCGGGCCGGGCGTCCCTGTGCCGGGCGGATGCCGGCACGGGGTGGTTAGCGGATCTTCCAGGTCCAGGCGTCGGCGACCCGGGTCGCCGGCCCCAGCAGGCCCTCGAGCGCGGTGCGCAGGCTCTCGGCCCGGGGTGCGTCGTCGGCCAGGACCACGCAGGAGGCGTTCCAGAAGGCCAGGTCGCCGCGGGCGCGCTGGCGCTGCTCGTCGCTGATCGGGGGCACCGCGCCGGTCTTCGCGACCTCGGCCAGGAGCGCCGAGGTGGGCTGCTTGTAGGTGCCCATCGACGCCTTGCCGCCGGACGCGTACGGCCCGATGAAGAAGCCCTCCGGCATGCCGAACTCGTTGTTGGCCGCGGCTGCCCAGCGCATCGCCCATGGTTCCTTCGGCGTCGGCAACGGCACCGGCACCAGTACCCCGCCCGGGGCGACACAGTCGCGCCAGTGTCCGCCGCTGATGAACGTCGGCAGCGGCGGCCGCGCGGCGGTCGGCAGCGGGGTGGGGAAGATCGGCAGGAGGGCGGCGGCGGCCAGCGCCGGCACCAGGATCCGGGTCGACCGGACCTCGGCCCGCGACGCCCGGTCGACGGCGAGCACCAGCACCGTCGCGATCAGCGGGATCAGCGCCAGGGCGAACCGCATCGGCAGTGCGCCGTCCACCACGGGTACGCCGAGCAGCAGCCCGTACGGCCCGGGGAAGCTGGTCCGCTCTCCGTTGATCACCAGGTCGGGGCCGAGCGAGAGTGCTGCCATCAGCACCCCTGCGGCGGTGACCGCGATCAGTAGCGGGCGCCGTACCCGTTGCTGGAACAGCCAGACCACGGCGGCGACGGTGACGAGCAGCAGCGGCCAGCCGAGGAAGGTGTTGTACTCGGCCGGTCCGGTGGTGAGCCGGGCGGACGCGTCGCTGCCGGCGAGCGAGAGCGGTGAGATCGCCGTCCAGCTCGCCAGGTCGGCCGAGAAGTAGTACGGGCTGAACATGCCGTTCGGGACGCTCTGGGGTCCGGCGAACTGGAACCAGAGTGGGTAGGCCAGGGCGGCTCCGGCCAGCCCGACCGCGATCAGCAGTCCGGTGGCGAATCCCCGCAGCGCCCGCCGGAGGAGTTGCCGGTTCGCGATCCCGTACGCGACGGTCATGATGATCAACGTGAGGGCGGTGAGGAAGAGCACCTCCTCGCCGACGAAGACCTGTACGGAGACCGCTGCGGCGAGTCCGATCCCGGAGGTGACGATCCGGCGTCGGTCCGGCCCGGGTCGGTCCGGCCGGGCGGTCGGGTCGGCGGCCCGGAGCAGTCGTACCACCAGCCAGACGATCACCGGGATCAGCCAGAGCGCGGTCATGTGCAGGTGGCTGTTGGTCTGGGAGATCATGCCGGGGGCGAAGCCGCAGAAGCCGCCGCCGAGCGCGGCGGCGAGCCGCCGGGCACCCAGGACCCGCCGGAAGAGCAGGAACCAGGCGATCGCGGTGACGGCCAGGTTGCCCGCGACCAGCAGGGCGAAGGTCGTCGTCACCCCGAAGACGAGTGTTACCGGGGCGAAGAGCACTCCCGGGGCGATGATCGTGGTGTTCGCCATCAGGTTCACCCCGTCGGGGGCGTTGAGCCGGTCGCTGAGCAGCCCGAAGTCGCCGAGCAGGGCCCGGGCGTCGGCAGCCAGGAACCACTCGTAGAGCACCTGGTCCTCGGGGTTGAGCGAGAGCGTACGGGCACCGGGATCGGGCCACATTCCGCTGGTCAACCATCCGGCCAGGAGCAGGAAGAGAAGGCAGATCCCCAGGTCGGGTAGGTGTGGGCGGATGGCTGCCTGCCACCGGGCCCACCGGGACCGGGGTACGCCGGCAATGGTGTCCGCTGTGTCCTCGCTAAGTTTGGTGTCCTGCGCTGCGGGGGCTGGGCTGGTCACGGCCTTGACCCTAATGCCGATCGGTCGACGGGGTGCGCCCGGTGGGCGCCAACCCGCTACCGTGACAGGCACGAGGGTGCGGGTGCCCTCGTGAGCCGCCTGCCCGGGTGGTGGAAAGGCAGACACGGCCGCCTTAAAAGCGGCTGCCGCAAGGCATGCGGGTTCGACCCCCGCCCCGGGCACCAGCATTTGCCATACCATCTGGGTATCTGAATCCCGCAAAGTTGGCAAAGACCCACTACCCTTGAGCGCGGCACGGTCTCACCGTGTATCGACCCCCTGAGGGAGGCCTGAAAGTGAAGACTTCCAACCCGGTGCTGGCCCGGCTCGGCCAGGCGGCCGAGCGCGAGCGGGCCGCCGGGTACGCCCCGGCCGGTCCGTACGGGCAGCCCGGCTACGGGCAGCCGTACCCGACGACGGCGGGAGCCTACCCGGCCGCACCCCCTGCGGTGCAGCCGATGTCCATCGACGATGTTGTGGTCAAGACCGTCACCCTGCTCGGCATCACGGGGGCCTCCGCCACCGCAGCCTGGCTGCTGGTGCCGGACGCCCTGATGGGCCTGGCCTGGATCGGTGCGCTGGTGGTCGGGCTGGTGCTCGGCCTGGTGATCAGCTTCTCCCGGATGGCCAACCCGGCGCTTGTGATCGCCTACGCCGTGGTCGAGGGTGTTCTCGTCGGCGCGGTGAGCAAGGCCTTCGAGTCGCTCTACAACGGCATCGTGCTCCAGGCGGTGGTCGCCACCTTCGGGGTGTTCTTCCTGATGGCGATCCTCTACCGGGCGAAGGCGATCCGGGCGACGCCCAAGTTCGTCCGTGGCGTCATCGCCGCGATGGTCGGCCTGTTCGCGGTCATTCTGATCAACCTGGTGCTGTCGCTGTTCGGTTTCGACACCGGCCTGCGTAGTGGTGGCCCGCTGGCGATCGGCTTCAGCCTGATCTGCATCGTGGTCGCCTCGCTCAGCTTCATCCTGAGCTTCCACGAGGTCGAAGAGGGCGTACGCATGGGCCTTCCCCAGCGTTACTCCTGGACCGCGGCGTTCGGCATCCTGGTCAGCCTCATCTGGCTCTACTTCGAGGTGCTGCGCCTGATCAGCTACTTCCAGGGTGACGACTGACACCTGTCGCGTCGACCTGATCGAGTCCGCCGGACGCCCGCCCCGAGTTTCTCGGGGCGGGCGTCCGCCGTTGCGGTCCAGCCACCGGTCGGGGTCTCGGATCTGGAGCGCCGGGGCATTAGGGTCGGGGGATGGGTGCGGAGGAGTTGGGTCGGTCGGTCGAGCTGCTGGTCGGTCAGGTGGCGCACTGGATCGGACCCCGGTGGGCCGCCTCGGCCACGGTCGGCAACGTCTCCCGGGCGGATCTGCTGCACCGGCTGATCCAGCAGCTCGCCAACCTGGCTGCGGACGCCGAGGGCGGACCACGACGTACGGTGCCCCGGCTCGACAACGATCTTGCCCTGCCGGACCAGCTTCGGGTGGTCACGGCAGACCTGCTGGCCGCCGCCCCGGCCGCGTCGGTGCTCGCCGAGGCGGAGGCGGAGGTGACGGCGACCCGCCGTGCCCTGTAGGGCCAGGCAGGTCGAGACCGTCCACCGCGTGCCGGACTAGCTGAGCCGTTCCAGGATCAGGGCCATGCCCTGACCGCCGCCGACGCACATCGTCTCCAGGCCGATGCTCTTGTCGTGCCAGCGCATCGAGTTGATCAGGGTGCCGGTGATCCGCGCCCCGGTCATCCCGAAGGGGTGGCCGACCGCGATTGCTCCGCCCATCACGTTCAGCTTCTCGAGCGGGATGTCCAACTCCCGGTACGAGGGGATCACCTGGGCGGCGAACGCCTCGTTGATCTCGACCAGGTCGACGTCGTCGATGGTCATGCCGGCCCGTCGCAGCGCTTGCCGGGACGCCTCGACCGGCCCGAGCCCCATGATCTCCGGGGAGAGCCCGGTGACCCCGGTGGCGACGATCCGGGCCAGCGGAGTGATGCCGAGGTCACGGGCGCGCTGCTCGCTCATCACGATCACCGCCGCCGCGCCGTCGTTCAACGGGCAGCAGTTGCCGGCGGTGATCCTGCCGTCGGGGCGGAACACCGGCTTGAGACCGGCCACCGCCTCCATCGTCACCCCGGCACGGGGTCCGTCGTCGGTGCTCACCAACTCGCCCGAGGGGAGCTTCACCGGTGTGATCTCGCGGGACCAGAAGCCGGCGGCGATCGCCTGTTCGGCGAGGTTCTGGCTGCGTACGCCGAACTCGTCCATTTCGGCGCGGGTGACGTCGTACACCTGGGCCAGGTTTTCCGCGGTCTGCCCCATGGACAGGTAGATGTCGGGCAGTGCGCCGCCCAGCCGGGGGTCGGTCCAGTGCTCGGCACCGGCCTCGGTACGGGCCGCGGACCGGGCCCGGGCATCGGCGAAGCGCGGGTTCTGCCAGCCGCCGCCGACCAGGGCCTGGGCCTCCGGGGGCAGGCCGTCCGAGCTGCCGCGACTGAAGCGTGACACGCATTCGACGCCGGCCGAGACGAAGACGTCGCCCTCACCGGCCGCGATCGCGTGGAAGGCCATCCGGGTGGTCTGCAGCGACGAGGCGCAGTAGCGGGTCACGGTTGCCGCCGGCAGGGTGTCCAGGCCGAGCAGGGTGGCCACCACCCGGCCCATGTTGAAGCCCTGCTCGCCGCCGGGCAGACCGCAACCGAGGTAGAGGTCGTCGATCTGGGTGGGGTCGAGTTGAGGTACCTGGTCGAGCGCGGCCTGGACGATGGTGGCGGCGAGGTCGTCCGGCCGCAGGTCGCGCAGCGAGCCCTTGCCGGCGCGGCCGATCGGGGAACGGGCGGTGGCGACGATGACGGCGGTGCGGGAGGGATCGGTCGACATGGCTCTAACTTAACCGGCGGGTAACTTGTTGCGGAAGTGAGCGCCGCTGTGACCAATTTGGCCCGTCACGGCGAAACGAGGTCCGGAACGGGCCGCAGTCGCCGTCCGGAAACCGGCCCGCGGCGGTCAGTGCTGACGGGTGACCGCCGCTGCTTCCGCCACCGCCGGCAGCAGGGCGTGCGCCCAGACCCGGTACCCGTCCGCCGACGGGTGGTAGCCGTCATGGCAGAGCGTGCCGGCGTCGGCCCGGAAGACCGGCCCGGTCTCGGCACCGAGGTCGACCGCGACCCCGCCCGCTTCGAGTACGGCACGGGCCTGCGCCTTCGCGGTACGTCGACCGAGCAGACCGGCGATCTGCCGGAGCGGCGGTGCGAGGGCGCGTACCGCCCCGAGGTCCGGGCAGGTGCCGACGACGACCTCCACCCCGGCGTTGCGCAGTCGGCGTACGGCGGCGCCGAGGTAGGAGGCGGTCTCACCGGTACGGCGTAGCGCCGTCACGTCGTTGGCCCCGATCAGGATCACCGCCACGTCCGGGCGTTCGCCGAGCAGTGCCCGCGCCACCTGGGTGGCCAGGTCGGTGGCCCGGGAGCCGGAGACACCCACGCTGGAGAGGTGGACCAGTCGTTGCCCCTGCGCCGCCATGGTCCCGCCGCCGATGCCGGCGCCCTCGGAGAGCAGCCAGGCGAGCTGGCCGCCGACGGTGTCCCGGAGCCGGTTGACGCCGACCCCGAGCGCTGCCGAGTCGCCGAGCAGGACCAGTCGCAGTGGTGCCGCACCGGTCCGGCCGACCACCGAGCGCAGCGCCAATCCCAGTTCCGGTTCGGCGTACCGGCGGTTGCGGGCCAGCACGACCTCGCCGGCGAGCACGGCCGCCCCGCCGACCGTACCGGCGACGAGCGTGATCGCGGCGGCCCGGCCGATCCGGCCCGCGATACCGCCCCGACGGCGCCCGGTCCTGCTCGCTGTCATGCTCGCTCCTCCACTGTGGATGACGTCGCTCCGGTCGCCGCCGACTTCTCGCCGTGCCCTGTTTCCGGTCCACCCGCGACCGGCCCGGGTCCGGGCGCCGCCGGCTCCGTTCCGCTTGTTGTGGGCCCAGTGTCCCGCGCCGTCGGCTGTGGGCCACGCGCCGCCGGCTCCTCGCCGCGCTGGTGGCCGAACCAGGCGCGGCGGCGGCGCAACTGCGCCCAGCGACCGGCGGGCCCGCGTTCCCGGCCGCCGACCTCCGCACCGCTGACCTCCGTACCGGCGTTGCGGGCGGCCTCGTGCGCGGCGGCCGGCAACGACCGGACCCCCTCGCCCGCGGCGAGCGGCGGACGCTGCTCCTCGGTGACGCCGAGCGCCATCAGTACGGTCGGCAACAGTGCCGCGGCGGCGACCGCGTACCCCTCGGCCGACGGGTGGAAGCGGTCCCAGGCGAACATCCGGGCGGGCTCGGCGGCGAACCGGGGCCCGAGCAGGTCGCCCAGGGAGACCGTGGCCCCGCCGGCCTCGACCACCGCCACGGTCTGCGCGGCGGCGAGTTGCCGGCTCCACCGCCGGGCCAGCCAGCGCAGCGGGGGTTTGATGGGTCGGATCGCGCCCAGGTCGGGGCAGGTGCCGACGACCACCTGGGCGCCGGCGCCGCGCAGCTCACGGACCGCGTCGACCAGATAGCGTACGGCGATCGACAACGGTGTACGGGCGGTCACGTCGTTTCCGCCGACCAGGATCACGGCCAGGTCCGGCTGCTGTTCCAGGGCCGCTTCCACCTGCGGGGCGAGGCCGGCGGACCGACTGCCCACCACCGCGTACCGGTGCAGTCGGACCGGTCGGCGCAGTCGGCGCGAGACGCCGGTCGCGAGGAGGGCACCCGGGGTCTCCCGTGGGCGGTGCACGCCGTACCCGGCGGCGGAGGAGTCACCGAGTATGACCATGGTCAGGGGCTTGCCCGGGAACCGGGCCCCGTACACCCCGTCACCACGCGGCGGCGGCGCCTCCGCGAGCGGTATGACCCGTCGGGCCTGCCGGGCCTGACCGATCAGCACTCCCCACGCCGCCACCGTGGTCGCCGCGGTGACGCCGGCACCGATGATGGTCAGCTTGGCGATCCGGCGCGCGCGGCGCCACGGCGCCCGTTCCCGCGCCACCGAACCGGCCGTACTCATCAAGCGCCCCCCGCCTACGCGGTCATCCTGCGGCCTCCGAGGCTATCGCGGTGGGTCCTCCCGCGCTGTCATGGTTCCGGCTCCCGGCGACCCGGCCGGCGGCACCGGTCGTCCTCCCTGTCCCTCATCGGGGTGTTCTGCACCTCTGTGCCCTGGTGGGCGCCCTGCCCGGTTCCCGGTCCTGGAAAGGATGTCGCCCCCATGTGCATCATGGGCGGAAGGAGGGTGCGGACAATGGCAAAGACACTGAAGCGGACGGCGGCATTCGCGGCGCTGGCCCGGGCACTGACATCCGGGTCGCGGGGCGGCCCGTCGCTCGGCGCCCGGCTGGCCGCGATACCCCGGATGATCCGCGCGACCGCGCGCGGCGAGTACGACGGCGGCCTGCGACTGGCGCTGATGGCGGCGGCGACCGCGTATGTGGCGTCCCCGATCGACTTCGCCCCGGAACTGCTGCTGGCCGTCTTCGGCCTGGCCGACGACGCGCTGATGGTGACCTGGCTGGCCGGGAGCGTGCTCGCCGAGACCGAGCGTTACCTGCTCTGGGAGGCGCGTCGGGACAGCGTGATCCCCGGTCACGTGGTGCCCTGACGGCACGTAGGCTGGCCTCGCAGCCATGGGGGCTGACCTGGTACAGCCACGGACCACCGCCCGGCCACGAGCCGAGGCCGGCCACGCGGAAAGGCACAGTGAAGTGCGCTACTACGACAATGTCGTCGACCTGATCGGGCACACGCCCCTGGTGCGGTTGCACCAGGTCACCGCCGGCATCACCGCGACGGTGCTCGCCAAGGTGGAGTACTTCAACCCGGGTGGCTCGGTCAAGGACCGGATCGCGCTGCGGATGGTCGAGGAGGCGGAGCAGGCCGGGTTGCTCAAGCCCGGGGGCACGATCGTCGAGCCGACCAGTGGCAACACCGGTGTCGGACTGGCCCTGGTCGCCCAGCTCAGGGGCTACCAGTGTGTCTTCGTCTGCCCGGACAAGGTCAGCGAGGACAAGCGCAACGTGCTGCGGGCGTACGGCGCCGAGGTGGTGGTCTGCCCGACCAACGTCGCCCCGGAGGACCCGCGCTCGTACTACAACGTCTCGAACCGGCTCGCCGACGAGATCCCCAACGCCTGGAAGCCGAACCAGTACGCCAACCCGGCCAACCCGCGTTCGCACTACGAGACGACCGGCCCGGAGCTGTGGGAGCAGACCGAGGGCCGGATCACCCACTTTGTGGCCGGGGTCGGCACCGGCGGCACGATCTCCGGTATCGGCCGTTACCTCAAGGAGGTTTCCGGCGGCGCGGTGAAGATCATCGGCGCTGACCCGGAGGGCTCGGTCTACTCCGGTGGCACCGGCCGGCCGTACCTCGTCGAAGGGGTGGGCGAGGACTTCTGGCCGGAGACGTACGACCAGAACGTGGCCGACCAGATCATCGAGGTCTCGGACAAGGCGTCGTTCGAGCTGACCCGGCGGCTGGCCCGCGAGGAGGGGCTGCTGGTCGGTGGCTCCTGCGGGATGGCCGTGGTCGCCGCGCTGGAGGTGGCCCGGCAGGCCGGCCCGGACGACGTGATCGTGGTGCTGCTGCCCGACGGTGGTCGGGGCTACCTGTCGAAGATCTTCAACGACGACTGGATGGCCCGCTACGGTTTCCTGGAGACCGACAACAGCCAGCCGACCGTGGCCGACGCGCTGGGCAGCAAGCCGGGCGGGGTGCCGGAGCTGATCCACGTACACCCGACCGAGACGGTCCGGGACGCGATCGACTACATGCGCGAGTACGCCGTCTCCCAGTTGCCGGTGCTCAAGGCCGAGCCGCCGGTGGTCACCGGTGAGGTGGCCGGTTCGATCGCCGAGCGGGACCTGCTCGACGCGCTCTTCACCGGTCAGGCGCACCTGCACGACACGATCGAGCGGCACATGGGGCCGCCGCTGCCGATGATCGGTGGTGGGCAGCCGGTGAGCGAGGCGGTCGGTCTGCTGGAGAAGTCCGACGCCGCGCTGGTGCTGGTCGACGGCAAGCCCAGGGGCGTACTGACCCGGCAGGACCTGCTCGCCCACCTCGGCGCCCGCTGACCGGTCGGACGGAACGCACCCCGTCGACCTCCAGGGTCGGCGGGGTGGCTCAGGGCAGGTCGCGGACGTAACGCAGCTGTGGGGTCGGGGCGGTGCCGATCTGCTCGGTCCGGGTGGTGCCGTCGGCCGTCCACCCGCCGCGCTGGTAGAACTCCCGGGCGTGGGCGTTCTCGCTCAGCACCCAGAGCGCGGCCCGGCGCCAGCCGCGCCCGTGCAGGGTCGTCAGCGCGTCGACCATCAACGCCCGGCCCAGTCCCCGGCCCTGCTGGTCCGGTTCCAGGTGGATGGCGTAGAGCTCGCCGTACCCGGTCGGGTCGAGTTCGTGTGGGCCGACGTAGCTGAAGCCGACCAGCCGGTCGCCCGCTTCGACCACGGTCATCAGGTGGGTCTCCTGCTCCCACTTCCACCGCTCGCTCCACCACCGGCCGAGCTGCTCGGCGGAGTCGGCGGCGAACGCCTCGTCGGGCAGGAAGCCACCGTAGGCGGCCTGCCGGGAGCGCGCGTGCAGGCCGCCGACGGCGATCAGGTCGGCGGCGGTGGCGGGGCGCAGGATGGCGGTCACACGGGCGAGGATAGCCGGGGCACCCGTACCCGGCCGAGGTCCTCGGCGATCACCAGGTCACCGGTGAAGTGTTCCCGCGCCTCGGCGGCGAACCGCGCCGGGTCCGGGTAGCGCTGGGAGAAGTGGGTCAGTACGAGGCGGCGTACCCCGGATTCGGTGGCCACCCGCGCGGCCTGCGCCGCGGTCAGGTGGCCGGCCTCGGCGGCCAGCGCGGCGTCCTCGGTCAGGAAGGTCGACTCGATCACCAGCAGGTCGGCGGCTTCGGCGAGGGCGTAGACCGCGTCGCAGAGTCCGGTGTCCATGACGAAGGCGAAGCGCTGGCCTCGGCGCTCCTCGCTGACCTCGGCCAGCGACACGCGGCGCCCGTCGAGGTCGAGGTGGCCGGCGCGGATCAGCTCGCCGATCGCCCGACCGGCGATGCCGTACGCGGCCAGCCGTTCCGGCAGCATCCGCCGTCCGTCCGGTTCGACGAGCTGGTAGCCGTACGCCTCGACCGGGTGGTGCAGCCGGCGGGCGGTGATCGTGCCGCCGCGTACCGGGATGGTCTGTCCGTCCTGTTCGACCGGTTCCGGTCGTACGTCGGCGGTTTCGTGGAAGGAGCTGGCGTGCCGCAGCCGGGCGAAGTATTCGGCGCCGCCGGCGGGGAAGTGCACCGGCACCGGGTGCGGCACCCGGTCCAGGGAGAGGCGCTGGATCATCCCGGGTAGTCCGAGGCAGTGGTCGCCGTGGAAGTGGGTGACGCAGATCCGGGTCAGGTCGGTGGCGGAGGCCCCGGCGAAGAGCATCTGTCGCTGGCTGCCCTCGCCCGGGTCGAACATGATCATCTCGTCGTCCCAGCGCAACAGGTAGCCGTTGTGGTTGCGCTGCCGGGTGGGCACCTGACTCGCGGTGCCCAGGATCACCAGTTCTCTGGTCACCGGGAGCCCTTTCGGGTCGGGAAGGTCGTCGCCGGATATGGAACGACCCCCGGGGCTTCCGCGCGGTGCGCGGGCCGGTCGGACTGAACCGGCACCCCGGGGGTCGGGTGGCTGTCTGGTTTTCGCCGCACCGCTGCCACACGGTCTCGACGGTCTTGCACTGTCAAGGACAGCGGCTAGCGGACAGCCACCTCACGAGTCCCGTTGCTACACAAAGCTTGGACCACCTCCCTTCACGTGTACGGCCACGTTAACCACATCGGGACGGCTCCGCCAATGGTTTTAGATCACTGGTCTCGTCCGGGTTCGCCCTGTCTCAGGTACCGGTACGGGCCACCCCGACCGGGCAGCTCATGCCGTTCGGGCCGTGGTTGCAGTAGCCATCCGGGTTCTTGGACCCTGGCGAACGGAGACCTACTGCTGAGTCCGTGACGTCAAGATCGAGAAGGCGGGGAACGGTCGTCGCCCCGCCTGACGCAACGGGCTGGTCAGGCGGTTGGGGGCGAGCCTGAACCTATGTGACCTTGAAGCTGACTTCGCCACTTCGTGAAGCGCGTCCGGAGCGCGGCTAGTTCCGCGAGCTCTTCAGTGCAACGGCTGCGTCTTGCATCTCAGTTTAGTGACACGGCAGCCCTGTCCATGTCAGTGATCTGGCCGTTCATTGCAATGGCGACGACCGGACCGGCCGATGTCAGTCAACATGTGGATGTCTGACAAGCCTGCGTATGATGGCATGGTGGACGTTTCGATCTTCACTTCGCAGGCGCCCGGAGACCTCGTCAAGATCAATGGTGTCGATCCCCGCCGCGGTGAGTGGGAACACGTGGCGTTCGTGCCGCATCCGCTGCCCAAGCTACCTCCGGACCTCAGTGCGCGGACCTACCGGATGGTTGCCGACGCACGCGCGGCGCTCGGAGCTCTCGACAGCACGGCGCGACGCCTGTCAAACCCACGAATCTTTAGGCGGCCTGCGCTACAGGCTGAGGCGCAGAGTACGTCAGCGCTGGAGGGTACCTACGCACCGTTGGGTGAAGTCCTCATTGCTAACGAGGAACGACCGACGAATCTAGATCTACGCGAGGTCCTGAACTACGTTCGCATGGGTGACGCTGCCTTCGATTGGATAGAAGAAGGTATGCCCTTGACGGTGGGAATGCTGGAGCAACTGCAAGCGATGCTCGTCAGGGGCACTCGGGGCGAAACCGTCAACTCCGGAGCCGTTCGCAATCATCAGGTAGTCGTCGGTCAGCGAACGAATGCCCCGTCAGGCGCACTGGCGGTGCATTCGGCTCGGTTCGTTCCGTCGCCACCGGGTCTAGATCTCACCGCGAATCTGCGTGGTCTTCTCGATTGGATGACCGACAGCGAAGTGATGCAGGAGACCGATCCTGTGGTGGCGGCAGCGCTTGCCCACTATCAGTTCGAAACGCTTCACCCGTTTCACGACGGGAACGGCCGTATCGGTCGGTTCCTCATTGTGGCGCACCTGCTGAAGCAAGGCGTCCTCCTCGAACCCACGCTCACGGTTTCACCGTGGTTCGAAGCCCGACGGTCGGAGTACTACGACCGGTTGCTTGCCGTCAGTACTGAAGGGGCGTGGGACCCGTACGTAAGGTTCTTCGCCACCGGCCTCGAGTCGTCCGCGAATGCCACGCATGAACGTATGAAAGCATTGGTGGCAGTGCAGGAGTCGTTCAAGGAGCGTATTCGAAAGTCTCCGCTGAGGGCTGATACCGCGCATGCGTTGGTAGACTTCGCTATTGCCCGGACGGCCTTTACCGTTCGAGATGTCGAGAAGCACCTTGGAATCTCTTATGGTCGCGCCAACGGTCTTGTTCAGCAGATGATCCACCTGGGGATCCTTGCTGAGGTTCACGCCGCTGCGGGCGGGTCTGGCCGTCGCTTTTACGCGCCCGACGCATTCGATGTTCTGGTGAAAGAGCCTTAGGTTGTTGAAGGGGCGCCCTCTGGAAGGCGCCCCTCGGGTGTTGCTGCTTGACGTGCGTGTCAGCTCACGTGCGCCACGCGGCCCCGTGACGAAGTGACGGAACGAACGTCACTAGCTATAGATGTTGAAGGAGGAAGAAGAAGCCTTCAGGCAGAAACGAGAGTGACGCTAGTTCCGTCACTTCGTCGTCCTGCTCGGCGTTCCCCGGCGCCCGCCACCCGGACAGGTAAAGATCCGCCCTGGGGCGTCGTCCACGGGGAAGACAACGCGCGCCCAGGGCGGGCCGGCTCTGCAATTCTGTGCTGGCACCATTTCTTTAGTGCTGCGTCACTCCCCACGGAGCCGAACGTCGCCGTCGTCGTCAGGCAGGGGCTCCCACTCGTGTTCGCCTGCAAGTAGGTGCTGTGCCGCTGGTTGGGATCGTGCGAAGGCGCTTGAAGGTCTGGCGCTCGACGTAGACCGGTCGGCCGACCTGTTGATCATGATCGCCAAGGAGACGGAGCAATGAGCAACCAAACCGGTGCCGTGTGGCGTAAGAGCAGCCGGAGTAACGGCGCGGGTGGGCAGTGCGTGGAGGTCGCCGACAACCTGCCCGGCCGCGTGCTCGTCCGCGACACGAAGAACCGCGACGGCGGCACGCTGACCTTCGCCCCCGATGCGTGGCGCGCCTTCGTCGGCTTCGCCAAGCAGGGCTAGCAGATCTTTCTCACGCCCCCGTGCCAGCTGGCGGATTCTCGTGGTCCTCGCAACACCTGATGGTCTAGACGGATGTCAGTAGATCACGCAGGCGCTCGGCTGGGGTTTCCCAGCCGAGTGTTTTGCGTGGTCGACGGTTGAGTTTCTGGGCGACGTGCTCAAGATCTTCGGAGCCGTGGATGCTCAGGTCGGTGCCTTTGGGGAAGTACTGCCGGAGCAGGCCGTTGGTGTTCTCGTTGGTGCCACGCTGCCAGGGCGAGTGCGGGTCGCAGAAGTAGACCGCCATCCCGGTCGCCAGGGAGAGCTGCCTGTGCGCGGCCATCTCGCAGCCTTGGTCCCAGGTCAGCGATCCGCGCAGATGCTCGGGAAGGGCCTGGATCAGCGGTATCAGGACGTCGCGGACTTCCTCGGCGGTGTGCCCGCCGGGTAGGTGGCCGAGCATCACGTAGCGGGTGGTGCGTTCGACCAGGGTCACGATCGCGGACTCGCTTCGGGTGCCGACGATCAGGTCACCTTCCCAGTGGCCTGGCACGGCCCGGTCCTCGATTTCGGGCGGACGCTCAGAGATCATCACCATCTTGTCGACGAACCGCGCGGTGCGCTGATCAGGACGCCGGTGGGGCTTGCGCCTGGTGCGTCCGGTACGCAGTGCTGCGGCGACCTCGCGCCGCAGCCCGCCACGCGCCTGGACGTAGATCGCCTGGTAGATCGTCTCCGTGCTCACCCGCATGCTCCCGTCGTGGGGGAACTGGCTGACAAGAGCGTGGCAGATCTGCTCCGGTGACCACTCCTCCCGCAACCTGCTGGTGACGTAGTCGCGCAACGGGCCGTCCTGAGCCAGCTTGGAGGTCTTGGGGCGCGCACGCCCCTTCGCCCACGCTCGCTGGGCCCGGTGCGGCCGGTAGACGCCGTCGACGGAACGGGCATCGATCTCTCGCTTGATCGTCGATGCCGGCCGGCCCAACTCGCGCCCGATCGCCCGCAGGGAGACGCCTTCACGATGCAGGTCAGCGATGGTCTCACGCTCGACCAGGGTCAGGAACCGAGGATGGAGTTCGGCCTCCAGGGACCCTACCGACCGCGGCTGAGACGCGGTGGCCATCGTGGTCACACCCGTCCGGTAGTCCACCTTGCGCCCGTCGGGATAGATGCGGGTATGTCCTACAGATCGCACCCCGTGATCCCAGTCCCGGGCGGTGCGCACATTCACCCCGACACGCCGAGCGGCCTCCTTCCGGTTGACCCCGTCGGCACGCAACCGGTCGTACTCCACACGCCCAGGATGACCCCCGCTGCCGCCGCTCCCACACCCTCGCAGGCCAGCCTTCCGCACCCACCCAAACGCCGTGTTCAGGTTCACCCCTACCGACCGGGCCGCCACCGAGACGTTGCCGCCTTCACGGTCCAGCGCCTCGAAGAACCCCACCCGCAACTCCGGCGAAAGCATGATCCCCGCAACCCCCTGAAACCCAGGGGTGTTGCGGGGATCGCTAGAACCCGCGGCTCGGTACGGGGGTGTTGCTTTGTCTCGGGTACGCCGAACGCCCCCCGGCGTGGTGCCGGAGGGCGTTCTAGGTATCGGGTGTGTAAGCGGCGCTTCGTCGGCTACTCGGCTACCCGCGCCACCCCGACCGGGCAGCTCATCCCGTTCGGGCCGTGGTTGCAGTAGCCGTCCGGGTTCTTGGACTCTGGCGCAGGGTGTAGTAATTCGCAGCTGGGACCGCCGACTCCCCACTCATTCATCACCGGGTTGTGGCATGTGGCCGAACCGTCGGACCTCCTGGGGCCAGCCGCATGCTTCCGCGATCTTGCCGGCCCACATCCGGGCCGTTTCCTCGTCGGCCACGTCCACCACGGTCAGCCCGCCCAGCCACTCCTTGGTTTCGACGTAGGGCCCGTCGGTGAACATCAAGGTGCCGTTCGTGGCGTCGGCACTGAAGACGGGGCCGTCCTCTTCCAGGCCCCCGGCGAACACATACGCCCCGGCCGCCTTGATCTCGTCCACGACCGCCGCGGCGAGTGGCCCGCGCCCGCGAAACCACTCCTCAGTGTGGTCGCCCACCCACTGCTGGTTGAAGTAGATGAGGTACTCGGCCATGTCTGCTCCCTCGTTCCGGGCGGACCTTTGTCTGCCTCCATCCTCGCTACGAACGGCGCCGCACGGATACGACACCTCAGGCCGGAAATTTCCACGTCGATGTTGGCGGGGGAGCGGTGGTGCGTCCGTCACCGGTCCACGTGGGCGAGCGGACGAGGTAACACTCTGCTCGCCGCCATGACGACAACCGCCATGACGACAACCGCCATGACGACAATGGTCCGCGTGCTGGAAGAGTTGCGAAGCAGGGTCGAGCGGTGCCGCGCCGCCGCAGCCGAGTCGGGCCTGGCGGTCGAGATCGGGCCGCCGCTCGCGTTGCGGGAGGCGCCCGCGGACGCGCCACCGGCCGCCGTGGCGGCGTTCCGGATGTTCGAGTGGGTCGACGGCCCGCTCTTCCGGTTCGACTGCCCCGACGAGCTGCGCTCGATCGAGGGGTGGCGGGCGCGGCCCGACATCGAGATGCTCCTGCCCATGCCGATCGATCTTGGCTGGGAGATGTGGTCGAGGCGATCCGTGACGGAGGGCCGCCTCGGCGTGCGCGGCGGCGAGACCATCTCCCTCGACCCGGTCAAGGGCGACGTGTACTACGTCGACGACTGGATGTGGTTCCAGGAGAACATCGACTGGGAGGTCGTCGAGGAGGTCCACCACCCGATCGCGCCGGACGCGGTGACCTTCTTCGCCGAGTGGGTCTTCGGGCCGCGCTATCCGGAGCTGGTCTCCCTCGTGCTCGGCCCCGGCCTGCTGGAGCACCGCATCCGGAAGGGCCGGAACAAGGGCGAGCTCACGGACGCCTGGCTGCGCCTACTTCAGCGGGCCGAGCTTCTCCAGGACTGCACGACGATGACGTAGACGGCCATGCTCACCGCCACGAGCGCGCCTATGTGGCCACCAGCAGGGCTGGCGGCCACATAGTTCCGGCAGGTCAGGTGGCGTCGGCTACCCGTGCCACCCCGACCGGGCAGCTCATCCCGTTCGGGCCGTGGTTGCAGTAGCCGTCCGGGTTCTTGGTCGGCGCGAGGTACTGCTGGTGGTAGTCCTCGGCGTAGTAGTACTCGCCCAGCTTGTCGATCTCCGTGGTGATCTCCGGCAGGCCGGCCTTCGCCACCACCGGGGCGAACGCCTCGCGGGACGCGCGGGCGATCTCCAACTGCTCGTCGTTCGTGGCGTAGATCGTCGATCGGTACTGGGTGCCCACGTCGTTGCCCTGGCGCATGCCCTGGGTCGGGTTGTGGTTCTCCCAGAAGACCTTGAGCAGGTCCTCGTAGCTGATCTTCGTGGGGTCGTAGACCACCTGGACCGCCTCGGTGTGCCCGGTGAGCCCGGAGCAGACCTCCTCGTACGTCGGGTTGGCGGTCTGTCCGCCGGCGTAGCCGACGGAGGTGGAGATCACCCCTGGCAGGGTCCAGAACAGGCGCTCGGCACCCCAGAAACAGCCCATGCCGAAGACCGCCGTACGGCTGCCCTCGGGCCACGGCCCCTGCATCGGCGTGCCGAGTACGACGTGCTTGTCGGCCACCGGCATCCGGAAACTGCGTCCGGGCAGTGCCTCGCCGGGACCGGGCAGGTCGGCCTTCATTCGCCGTAGGAACACGGTTGGTCTCCTCTCGTACGTCTGCCGGGTGTAACGCTGGCCGGTCCGCGATCCTTACCCGGCTTACCCGCCTGCTGGCGGCTCAGGCGGGTGGGAGTGCGGCGGCGATCCGGGCGGCGTACCCGGTCGCCGAGTCGGCGTCGTCGTACGTGGTGCGGGGCCAGAAGAAGCCGCGCAGGCCGTCGCCCTTGGTCCGGGGCACCACGTGGGTGTGCAGGTGCGGCACGGACTGGGAGACCCGGTTGTTCATGGCCACGAAGGTGCCGCCGCAGCCGAGGCCGGTCTCGACCGCGACCGTGATCCGACGTACCAGGCCGAAGTATCCAGCAAGCGATGAAACAGGCAAATCAGGCAGGACCTCGTAGTGTTCGCGCGGTACGACCAGCACGTGCCCCCGGAACACCGGCCTGGTGTCCAGAAACGCCACCCCGGCCGGTTCGTCGGCGACGGTGAAGGCCGGCACGGAACCCGCGACAATGCCACAGAACACGCAAGGCAACACCCGGGCAGACTAACGTCACGCAGATGAACTACGGCTTCGAGACGCTCGCCATCCACGCCGGTCAGGAACCTGATCCACGTACCGGCGCGGTGGTCACACCGATCTACGCGACCAGCACCTACGCCCAGGACGAAGTCGGGTCACCCCGGCTCGGCTACGAGTACAGCCGCTCGGCGAACCCGACCCGCGCGGCCCTGCAGGAATGCCTCGCCGCGCTGGAGGGCGGCCAGGTCGGGCTCGCCTTCGCCAGCGGCCTCGCCGCCGAGGACGCCCTGCTCCGTACGGTCTGCCGGCCCGGCGACCACGTGGTGATCCCGGACGACGCGTACGGCGGCACGTACCGGCTCTTCGCCAAGGTGCTGCACCGCTGGGGGCTGGAGTGGACCGCGGCGAGGATCTCCGACCCGGACGCCGTACGGGCCGCCGTCCGCCCCGGTCAGACCAAGGTCGTCTGGGTGGAGACGCCGACCAACCCGCTGCTCGGCATCGCCGACATCGCGGCACTCGCCTCGATCGCCCACGAGGCCGGGGCGCTGCTCGCGGTCGACAACACGTTCGCGTCGCCGTACCTGCAACAGCCGCTGGCGCACGGGGCGGACGTGGTCGTCCACTCCACCACCAAGTACCTCGGCGGCCACTCCGACGTGATCGGTGGCGCGCTCATCGCCGCCGACCGGGGACTGGGCGAGGAGCTGACCTACCACCAGAACGCGATGGGCGGCGTACCCGGCCCGTTCGACGCCTGGCTCACCCTGCGCGGCGTGAAGACCCTCGGCGTACGGATGGACCGGCACTGCGACAACGCGGAGCGGGTGGTGGACTACCTGAGCACCCACCGGGCGGTCGCCGAGGTGCGTTACCCCGGCCTGCCCGATCACCCGGGGCACGAGACGGCGGCCAAGCAGATGCGCCGGTTCGGCGGCATGATCTCGTTCCGGGCGGCCGGTGGCGAGGCGCACGCGGTGGAGATCTGCAACCGGGCCAAGCTCTTCGTGCTCGCCGAGTCGCTCGGCGGGGTGGAATCGCTGATCGAACACCCTGGTCGGATGACACACGCGAGTGCCGCCGGCTCGGCGCTTGAAGTTCCCGCCGATCTCGTGCGACTGTCTGTCGGCATCGAGACGGCTGACGACCTGCTCGCCGATTTGGAGCAGGCGCTCGGCTGAGGCTTCGGGGGAGGGGTGGGGAGTGCAGGAGCTCATGCCGACCTGGGTGGGCGCGACCGCCAAGCAGATCGCCCGGGCGGTCCGTCGAGGTGACGCGTCGGCGACCCAGGTGGTGGCCGACCACCTCGACCACATCGCCCGGAGCGACGGCGAACTCGCCGCGTTCCGGGTGATCCGGGGCGGTGAGGCGATCGTCGAGGCGGAGAAGGTCGACGAGCAGGACGACCTGGCCAACCTGCCGCTCGCCGGGGTGCCGATCGCGGTCAAGGAGAACACCGCCGTGGCCGGCCTGCCGACCTGGAACGGTTCCGCCGCCGCCCGCACCGCGATCGCCGAGGACGACCACGAGGTGGTCCGGCGGCTGCGCGGTGCGGGCGCGGTCATCGTCGGCGTCACCCGGATGCCCGAACTGGGCCTCTGGGCGCTCACCGACGACGAGAGCGCCACCACCCGCAACCCCTGGGACCCGGACCGCACCCCTGGCGGGTCGTCCGGTGGCGCCGCGGCGGCGGTCGCCTCCGGGCTGGTCCCGATCGCCCACGGCAACGACGCGTTGGGCTCGCTGCGCATCCCGGCCGCCTGCTGCGGACTGGTCGCGCTCAAACCCGGCTCGGGTGTGGTGCCGTCCCAGCTCGGCGCGGACGACTGGTTCGGGCTGACCGAGCACGGCATCCTCGCCACCACCGTGGCCGACGCCGCCGTCGGCTTCTCCGTCCTCGCCGGCCGGCGACCGGACAAGCTGGTCCCGCCGCAGCGGCTGCGGGTGGCGGTCTCACTGCGCTCGCCGGTGAGCGGCGTACGCCCGGACGCGCCCAACACCGACGCGGTCGCCACCGGCGCCCGACTCCTCGCCGCAGCCGGGCACGACACGGTCACGGCGGACCCGGTCTACCCGACCGCGATCGGCCTGCGCGGGATCGCCACCTGGCTCGCCGCCGCCGCCCGCGACGCCGAAGCGGCCGGGGTGGACCGGCGCAACCTGCAACGGCGCACCCGGCGGCACATCGGGCTCGGTGACTGGGCCTACCGCCGGGGTTACGTCCGGGAGGCCGACCGGGCCGCCTGGCGCGAGCGGTCCATCGGGTTCTTCACCGACAACTCGGTGGACCTGCTGCTCACCCCGGCGCTGGCCGCCGCCCCGCCGCCGGCCGACGGATGGGCGTCCCGTTCCTGGCGGGCGAACATGCTGACCAACATCCGGTACGCCCCGTACGCCGCGCCGTGGAACATCGCCGGCCTGCCGTCGCTGGTGGTGCCGGTCGGCGTACGACCGGACGGGCTCCCGGTCGGAGTGCAGCTGGTCGGGCCACCCGGCTCGGAACTGCTGCTGCTCGGCGTCGCCGGACAGTTCGAGATGACCGCGCCCTGGCCCCGGCACGCCCCCGGCTGGCCCCGCGTCCCCCAACCCATCGCCTGACCGTTAGGAAGGGCCCCTTGTTAACGCTATGCGTTAACAAGGGGCCCTTCCTAACGCGGATGCGGTGCGGCTGTGATGCCGGGCATCAGCGGGCCGCCCCCGGTGACGGGCCCGGGGCGGGATGCGACGATCGGGACATGACGGACCTGGTCGGCCTTGCCGACGTACGCGCCGCGCGGGAACTGCTCGCCGGCATCACCCGGACCACCCCGCTCGAGCCGTCCCGGCCGTTGAGCGCCGCACTCGACGGGCCGGTGTGGCTCAAGTGCGAGCATCTGCAGCGCGCCGGCTCGTACAAGGTACGCGGCGCGTACGTCCGGATCTCCCGGCTCTCGGAGGCGGAACGCGCCCGTGGCGTGGTGGCGGCGAGCGCCGGCAACCACGCGCAGGGGGTGGCCCTCGCCGCCGGCCTGCTCGGCATCTCGGCCACCGTCTTCATGCCGGTCGGCGCGCCCCTGCCCAAGGTCGCCGCGACCAAGGGGTACGGCGCCCAGATCGAACTGGTCGGCAACACCGTCGACGAGTCGCTCGTCGCGGCCCGGGACTTCGCCGAGCGCACCGGTGCGGTCTTCATCCACCCGTTCGACCACGCCGACGTGATCGCCGGCCAGGGCACGGTCGCGCTGGAGATCCTGGAGCAGTGCCCGGAGGTGAAGACGATCGTCGCCGGAGTCGGCGGTGGCGGGCTCGTCTCCGGTATCGCGGTGGCGGCGAAGGCCATCCGTCCCGACGTACGCGTCATCGGGGTGCAGGCGGCCGGCGCCGCCGCCTTCCCACCCTCGCTCCTCGCCGGCCGGCCGGTACGGCTGCCCGCCTACGCCACCATCGCCGACGGCATCGCCGTGGGGATTCCCGGTGACCTGACCTTCGCGCACGTGAGCAAGTTGGTCGACGAGGTCGTGACGGTCTCCGAGGAGGACATCTCCCGGGCCCTGCTGATGCTCCTGGAACGGGGCAAGCAGGTGGTCGAACCGGCCGGGGCGGTGGGCGTGGCCGCGTTGCTCGCCGGCGTCGTCGAGGTGGAGGCGCCGGTGGTCGCTGTCCTCTCCGGCGGCAACATCGACCCGCTGCTGATGCTGCGGGTGATCGAGCACGGACTCGCGGCGGCCGGCCGTTACCTGCGGTTGACCGTGCGCTGCAACGACCGTCCGGGGCAGTTGGCGCTGCTGTTGAGCCAGATCGCCGAGCATCGCGGCAACGTGGTCGACGTGGTGCACCTGCGGCAGAATCCGCACCTGCGGCTCGGCGAGGTCGAGGTCGCGCTCTCGGTGGAGACCCGGGGCGCGGAGCACTCCGATCGACTGATCAGTGCCCTACGAGCCAGTGGATACCAGGTCGCGTTCGGTGAGACGGCCGACTGACCGACGACCAGCTTCCGTCCCGTCGCCGATGCGGCAGGGAGCTGGCTGACCGGGGTCGGACCGAACATCTCGACCCCGGTCGTGCCGTCGTGGACGGGACGGCCCCGCCGCCCCGGAGGGATCAGCCGCCGAACGGCTCGAAGCCCACCACGGTGACCTTGATGTCCGCGCCGCTCGGCGCGGTGTAGGTGACCGTCTGACCGGCGCGGCTGCCGAGGATGGCCTTACCCAGGGCGGACTCCGGGCTGTAGACCGTGAGGTCGGTGGTGGCCGCGATCTCCCGGGAACCGAGGAGGAAGGTCTCCCGGTCCTCCTCGTCGTCGTCGAAGTGGATCGTGACGACGGTGCCGGGGGCGACGGAGTCGGCCTTGGGTGCCTCACCCACCTGAGCGGTACGCAGCAGTTCCTGCAGGTAGCGGATGCGTCCCTCCTGCTTGCCCTGCTCCTCGCGGGCGGCGTGGTATCCGCCGTTCTCTCGCAGGTCGCCTTCTTCACGGCGTGCGTTGATCTCCGCGGCGATCACCGGGCGGCCAGCGATCAACTCGTTGAGCTCTGCCTGCAGGCGGTCGTGCGCGTCCTGGGACAGCCAGGTGGCGGGCGCCTCGCGGTCGGTCGTCGACACAGACGATCTCCTCGGGTGAACGGACTACGGCGGACAGGACGAAGTACCAAGTTACCAGTGCGCTACACACCGGACGGGCAGTGATTTATTGCCGAACCCGACTGAACCGCCCGAATCAGTTCCCGACAGTCCCTACGGCCCGTCCTGGGAGCGCTACCCCCGGGTCAGGTTCCGTTGCCCGGCTCAGGCCCGGCAACCGACCGAGTGCCGGTTCAGTGCGCTGCCCGGCAGCGGAGCACCTCGCCGATCATCGCCGGGCCGGACGTACGGAGCAGGTGCTCGACCACCGGCTGGCGCTCACCGGGCGGGGCGTCTACGCGTACCTCTTCGCGGGCGACCTCGGCGCCGTCCCGGGAGCGGGCCCGTACCGCGCAGATCGCCGAGCTGCCGGCCGGGACGGTCACCCGGAACACCAGCCGCATCTGGCTGTCGGTAATGTCGGTGTAGGTGATCACCTGGGCGTCGTAGGTGGGATCGCCGTACTGCCGGTAGAGCCGAGCCGCGGCTAGTCCCAGCACGGCCAGCAGGGCGACCGCCAGCAGTGCGCTGAGCCAGGGCCGCCGACGTCCGGAGGTGCGGCGGTGTCCGTACCGGCCCTCGGGGAAGACCGGCGTGTCGGAGGAACGGGTGGCGTTCGTCTCGGTCACCGGTCACATCTCCTGCGGGGCACGTTGTCGGTGGCATCGGCCAGAATGGCAGAGTCCATCTTCGCAGCCGGTGACCGAACGATACCGGCAGGTCAGCCGGTCGAGCCGCGGGGGCTCGACGGCAGCACGGACGAGGAGCATCCGTTGGCAGAGCAACTACGTCTCATGGCCGTACACGCCCATCCCGACGACGAGTCGAGCAAGGGCGCCGCGACCATGGCGAAATACGTCGCCGAGGGCGTGAGCGTGCTCGTGGCGACCTGCACCGGCGGTGAGCGTGGCAGCGTCCTGAACCCCAAGCTGGACCGCCCGGACGTCTGGGCGAACATCGCCGACATCCGCCGGGCGGAGATGGACGCCGCCCGGGCCATTCTCGGCGTCGAGCAGGCGTGGCTCGGGTTCGTCGACTCCGGGCTGCCCGAGGGGGACCCGCTGCCGCCGCTGCCCGAGGGCTGTTTCGGGCTGCAGGACCTGGCGGTGGCGACCGGCCCGCTGGTCCGGCTGATCCGGGAGTTCCGGCCGCACGTGGTGACCACCTACCCGGAGGACGGCGGCTACCCGCACCCGGACCACATCATGTGCCACAAGATCACCGTGGCCGCCTTCGAGGCCGCCGGTGACCCCGACCAGTTCCCGGAGCTGGGCGAGGCGTGGCAGCCGTTGAAGCTCTACTACGACATCGGCTTCTCCAAGGCGCGGTTCATGGCGCTGCACGAGGCGGTGCTCGCGGCGGGTCTCACGTCGCCGTACGAGGAGTGGCTCAAGAACTGGGGGGAGGACCGCCCGGACAAGGGGCCACGGATCACCACCCGGGTGGAGTGCGCCGAGTACTTTCCTGTCCGCGACGACGCGCTGCGGGCTCACGCCACCCAGATCGACCCGGACGGCTTCTTCTTCCAGGTGCCGATGGAGATCCAGCAACGAGCCTGGCCGACCGAGGACTTCGAGTTGGTCAAGTCGCTGGTGGAGAGTCCGATGCCGGAGTCTGACCTCTTTGCCGGCATACGTGGGACCGCCCGTGCCCGTTGACCCAGTCCAGGCGTACTGTTGTGAGAGCTCGCCTATCGAAGGATCCCAGTCATGCTGACCGCTGTGCAGGTGCTCGCGGCGAACAACTTCGGGGACACCCGGACCGGTGGCCTGGCCGGCCCGATGGGCCTCTTCCTGATCGTGGTGCTGGCCATCGCCACGGTTCTGTTGATCCGCAACATGAACGCGCGGCTGCGGCGGTTGCCGGACCGGTTCCCCGACCAGCCCCTCGACGCCCGGTCCGGGCAGGCCGATTCGTCCGTTACGCGGGTCGGTGAGGCGGACTTGACAGAGGAATCTGGCGGGAGCGCTCCCAGTGCCTCCCACCAGGGCGGGAACGGCCGCTAGCCGGCATGATCCCGGCTAAACCGGCCGGCCGCCCCCTGTTGCGCCAAACCGGTTTGGCTTAGCCTTCCGCCGGGGACCAAAAGTCCCCGCACCGTGCGCGGGAGGGGGCGCCGATGAGAGTCAGACCCGACGCCCGGCGCGGTGCGCGGCCCGCTGACGCCCTGCGTCCGGGAACTGTGGGCGGAGGCGGCCCGTGACATCGGGCCGGCCGGCCGCCCCGCGGTTCGCGGCCCTGGTCGGCATCACCGAAACGCCCCGCCGCATGCTCGTCCTCACCGCGGCGGTGCTGGCGGCGGCGCTCGCCGCCGCCGGTGCCGGGCTCGCGGTCCCGGCCCAACTGCCACCGGACGACCCGCTCGGCTCCGTCGAACCGCTCGTCCGGATCGCCATCGTCGCCGGGGTGTTCGCGCTCGCCCAGCTCGCCCGGCTGCGTTTCCGGGTCGCCACCGGCATGGTCAGCGTGACCTGGGGCGAAGCCGCCCTCGTCATCGGGCTCTACCTGATGCCGGCCGGTTGGCTCCCGGTCGCCGCCCTGGTCGGGGCGGGACTCGGCTGGGGACTGCTGTCGATCTTCCCAGACCGCCGTTCGGTCGTCGAGGTGGTGCACATCGCCGCCTCCCTGACCGCCGCCGTCGCCGTCGCCACCACCGTGGCCACCGCCTTCGGCGCCCCGCTCGGCGCCGGGCTGACCCCCGCGCTCGCCACAGCGCTCCTGCTCGGCGCGCTGACCTACCTGCTGGCCACCGGCTGGCTGGCCGCGCTGACCATGTCGCTGCGGCACCGGCTGCCGATGGGGCAGCTACTGCTGCGCGCGTTGCGCGGCAAGCTCCTGATGTTCGTCGGCAACGTCCTGGTCGGTCTCGCCGTCGTCACCATCCTCGAACACAGTCCCCGCTGGCTGCTGGTGCTGCCGCCGGTCTGGTGGCTGTTGCAGCAGACGTACGACCAGCGGCTGCGGGCCGACGACGAACGCCGTACCTGGCGGGCCTTTGCCGAGGCCACCAGCACCCTCAACCAGCTCGACGAACGCGACGTGGCGACCGCGGGGGTGAGCGGCGCGCTGGCGGTCTTCGGCGCGGACGGGGTCGACCTCGACGTGGCGCGGGGCGACGGGCGGTGGCGGCGCTACAGCGTCACCGCCGGCGGACCGGTGACGGACCAGGACCTGGTGGTACGGCCCCAGCGCGAGATCGGTGACCCCGTGCTGTCGCGTCCGCTGGAGATCGGCAACGCACAGGTCGGTGAACTCCGGGTGCGGCTGCCCCGGTCGGTCGTCCCCGGCGAGCGGGACCAGGACGTCCTGTCGGCGTTCGCCGACGCCCTCGCGGCCGCGCTGCACGACGCCGCCTCCCACCAGGAACTGCGGATCATGGCCGCCCAGTCGTCGTACGAGGCGGTGCACGACCCCCTGACCAAGCTGGTCAACCGCGCCGCGATGCTGAGCAAGGGTGACCTGGCGCTGCACCGGCTCGGGCACGACCACCCGGTGGCGTTGCTGCTGCTCGACATCAACAACTTCAAAGAGGTCAACGACACCCTCGGGCACGCCGCCGGAGACGAACTGCTCCAGGTGACCGCCCGCCGGCTGCAGGAGCTCCGCTGCGACGGCGAGGTGCTCGGCCGGCTCGGCGGTGACGAGTTCGCCCTGCTGATCACGTCGCTGCCGGCCACGCCAGTGCCGGCCACGCCAGTGCCGGCCACGCCGCTGCCGGCGACGCCGCTGCCGCTGCCGGTCGCGACCGAGCTGAACATCTTCGGCGAGTGGCCCGCCTCGCTGCCGTACCCACTGCGCCGGGCCCGGGAGATCGTGGCCCAGCTGGCCGCACCGACCGAGGTCGCCGGCGTACGGATGTCGGTCGAGGCATCGGTGGGCGTGGTGGTGGCCGGCGCCGGCACCGCCGACATGACCGAGCTGCTGCGCCGGGCCGACATCGCGATGTACCAGGCCAAGGCGGGCGGCGGGAGCGTCGCCAGTTACGACAGCAGCCAGGACGCGGCCAGCACCGACCAGCTCGCGCTCCTCGCCGAGCTGCGTGAGGCGCTCGCCTCGGACGACCAGCTCATGCTCGCCCTGCAACCCGCGGTCGACCTCGCCACCGGGGCGCCAACCGGGGTGGAGGCCCTGATCCGCTGGCGCCACCCGCGACGGGGTCGGCTCGGACCGGTCGACTTCGTCCGTACCGTCGAGGGCAGCGAACTACTCGGCCCGTTCACCCGGTACGTGATCGACAAGGCGCTCGCGGTCGCCGCCGACTGGGCCCGGCACGGACTCGACGTACCGATTTCGATCAACCTCTCCGCGCGCAGCCTGCTCGACCCGAGGTTGCCGGCGGAGGTGGCCGAGTCGCTGCGCCGGCACCAGGTGCCGGCCCACCGGCTGGTGCTGGAGATCACCGAGACGGTGGTGATGAGCGAGCTGGGCGTGATCGACGAGGTGCTCTCGGAACTCCGGGCGATGGGCATCCAGCTCGCGGTGGACGACTTCGGCACCGGCTTCTCCTCGCTCACCTTCCTGACCCGGGTGCCGGTCGACGAACTCAAGGTGGACCGGTCCTTCGTGATGGCGATGGCCGACTCCCCGGAGGCCGCGGCGATCGTACGGTCGACCGTCGGGCTCGGACGGGAGCTTGGCCTCCGGGTGGTGGCCGAGGGGGTGGAGACCGCCGACCAGCGCGCCGCCCTGGTCGAACTGGGCTGCACCGCCGCCCAGGGCTACCACTTCTTCCGGCCGATGCCCTCCGACAAGATCGTTACGGTGCTTCGTAGCCAGCTCGACAGCGCCCAGCAGGCCCGGATCTTCCCGCTGCGCGCCGACGGCGCTTCCTGACCGGCGCCAACCGGGGGACGCGAGTGCGACCGGCCGCCGCTGGATATGGTCGTCAGGTGAATCGACTGGCGAGCGCGACCAGCCCCTATCTGCTCCAGCACGCGGAGAACCCGGTCGACTGGTGGCCGTGGTCCGAGGAGGCGTTCGCCGAGGCGAAGCGGCGCGACGTACCCGTGCTGATCTCGGTGGGGTACGCGGCCTGCCACTGGTGCCACGTGATGGCGCACGAGTCGTTCGAGGACCCGGCGGTCGGCGGGTTGCTCAACGACAACTTCGTGTCGATCAAAGTGGACCGGGAGGAGCGGCCGGACGTCGACGCGGTCTACATGACCGCCACCCAGGCGATGACCGGTCAGGGCGGCTGGCCGATGACCGTACTCGCCGCGCCCGACGGCACCCCGTTCTTCTGCGGCACGTACTTCCCCAGGGCCAACTTCGTCCGACTGCTCGAATCGGTCACCACCGCGTGGCGGGACCAGCGCGAGGCCGTGTTGCAGCAGGGCGCCGCGGTGGTCGAGGCGATCGGGGGCGCCCAGGCTGTCGGCGGGCCGACCGCCCCGCTCACCGCCGAGCTGCTCGACGCCGCCGCCGAGCAGCTTGCCCGGGAGTACGACTCCGTCAACGGCGGGTTCGGTGGCGCCCCGAAGTTCCCGCCGCACATGAACCTGCTCTTCCAACTGCGGCACTACCAGCGGACGGGATCGGTTCGGACACTGGAGATCGTCCGGCACACCGCCGAGGCGATGGCCCGGGGCGGGATCTACGACCAGCTCGCGGGTGGCTTCGCCCGCTACTCGGTGGACGGGCACTGGACCGTGCCGCACTTCGAGAAGATGCTCTACGACAACGCCCTCCTGCTGCGCGTCTACACCCAGCTCTGGCGGCTCACCGGGGACCGGATGGCCGAGCGGATCGCGGCGGAGACCGCCGGCTTCCTCCTGGACGACCTCGGCACCGCCGCCGGTGGGCTCGCCTCCGCCCTCGACGCGGACACCGAGGGAGTGGAGGGCGCCACCTACGCCTGGACCCCCGCCCAACTCGTCGAGGCGCTCGGCACCGACGACGGGCAGTGGGCGGCCGACCTCTTCGCGGTCACCCCGGCTGGCAGTTTCGAACACGGTACGAGCGTGCTCAGACTCGCCCGCGACATCGACGACGTCGACCCCGAGGTGGCGGCCCGCTGGCGGCGGGTGCGGGGCGCCCTGCGCGCCGTACGCGACCTGCGCCCCCAGCCGTCCCGGGACGACAAGGTGGTCGCCGCCTGGAACGGGCTGGCCGTCACCGCCCTGGTCGAGTACGCGACCCTGACCGGTGACGCGGTGACCGCCGGCGCGGCCCGGGACATCGCCGGGGTGCTGGCCGAGCGGCACATCGTCGACGGGCGGCTGCGCCGGGTCTCCCGGGACGGCAAGGTCGGCGAACCCGCCGGGGTGCTGGAGGACTACGGGGCGGTGGCCGAGGCGTTCTGTGCCGTACACCAGCTCACCGGCGAGGGGCGCTGGTTGACGCTCGCCGGTGAACTGCTGGACGTGGCGCTGGCCCACTTCGCGACCGGGAGCGGCGGGTTCTACGACACCGCCGACGACGCCGAGAAGCTGATCACCCGGCCGGCCGACCCGACCGACAACGCCACTCCGTCCGGGCTCTCCGCCCTGGTGGCGGCGCTGGTGGCGTACTCGGCGCTGACCGGTGAGCCGCGCTACCGGGAGGTCGCCGAGACCGCACTGGCCACGGTCGCCCCGATCGTGGCCCGGCACGCCCGGTTCGCCGGCTACGCCGCCACCAGCGGGGAGGCGCTGCTCTCCGGGCCGTACGAGGTGGCGATCGTCACCACCGATCCGGTGGGCGATCCGCTGCTGCTGGCCGCCCGGCGGCACGCGCCACCCGGGGCGGTGGTCGTCGCCGGGGCGCCGGACCAGCCGGGGGTGCCGCTGCTCGCGGACCGACCGCTGCTGGCGGGGGGCTCCACGGCGTACGTCTGCCGAGGTTTTGTCTGTGACCGTCCGGTTCATACCGTCGACGACCTGCTCGCCCAACTCGCCTGACCCCCGCCCCGCCAGCCACCCCCGCGCCAGCTGACGCCCTCGCCGGGCGCGCCGATGCCTGCGTTAGGAAGGGCCCCTTCCTATACAGAAAGCGATAACAAGGGGCCCTTCCTTACCCCCGGGGCCGGGTGCGGGGGCCGGGGGGCGCAGAGCCCGCTAGGCTTGCCGGCGTTATGGATTCTCGAACCGGTCTGCCCGTTGTCGGCATGGTGGGGGGCGGGCAGCTCGCCCGGATGACCCACCAGGCCGCGATCGCCCTCGGCCAGTCACTGCGTGTCCTGGCGCTCACCCCGGAGGACGGGGCCGCGCTGGTCGCCGCCGACGTCCGGTACGGCGACCACACCGACCTCTTCGCGCTACGGATCTTCGCGAAGGGCTGCGACGTGGTCACCTTCGACCACGAGCATGTGCCGTCCGAACACATCCGCGCCCTCGCGGCCGAAGAGGTGACCCTCTACCCGTCCGCTGACGCCCTGCTCTACGCGCAGGACAAGCGCGCGATGCGGGAACGGCTCGGTGCGCTCGGCGCACCGGTGCCGCGCTGGCGGCCGGTGGCCGCCCCGGCGGACCTCACCGGCTTCGGGGACGAGGTCGGCTGGCCGGTGGTGCTCAAGGCGGCCCGTGGGGGGTACGACGGCCGTGGCGTCTGGGTCGTGTCGGACGCCGCCGACGGGGGCGCCCTGGTGTCGAAGCTGCTCGACAGTGGCACCGAGCTGATTGTGGAAGAGCGGGTGGCGCTCCGGCGCGAGCTGGCCGTACAGGTGGCTCGTTCGCCGTTCGGGCAGGTCGCCGCGTACCCGGTGGTGGAGACGGTGCAGCGGGACGGCATCTGTGTCGAGGTGCTCGCGCCGGCGCCGGACCTGCCGGAGCCGCTGGCCCTGGCCGCCCAGCAGCTGGCGATCGACATCGCCACCACGCTCGACGTGGTCGGCCTGCTCGCGGTCGAACTGTTCGAGGTCACCGGCCCGGACGGCAGCCCGGCGCTGGTGATCAACGAGTTGGCCATGCGCCCGCACAACTCCGGCCACTGGACCATCGAGGGTGCCCGGACGTCGCAGTTCGAGCAGCACCTGCGGGCGGTGCTCGACTATCCGATGGGGGACACCGCGTTGGCCGCGCCGGTCGTGGTGATGGCGAACGTGCTCGGCGGGGCCGAGGGTGGGATCTCGATCGACGAACGGTTGCACCACCTTTTCGCCACCGATCCGGGTGCCAAGGTGCACCTCTACGGCAAGCAGGTCCGTCCCGGTCGGAAGATCGGCCACGTCACGGTCCTCGGCGACAACCTCGAACAGGTACGGGCACGCGCCGCGCGGGCCGCCCAGTGGCTCCAGGAGGGGCGATGACGGCTGCGGAAGCAGTGACCCAGGTCGGTCTGATCATGGGAAGCGACTCGGACTGGCCCACGATGAAGGCCGCCGCAGACGTGCTGGACGAGTTCGGTATCGGCTACGAGGTGCGGGTCGTCTCGGCGCACCGTACGCCGGTCAAGATGATCGAGTACGGCCAGCAGGCGGCCGGGCGCGGCCTCAAGGTGATCATCGCGGGTGCGGGTGGGGCGGCTGCCCTGCCGGGCATGGTCGCCTCGGTCACCCCGCTGCCGGTGATCGGCGTGCCGGTTCCGCTCAAGCACCTCGACGGGGTGGACTCGCTCTATTCGATCGTGCAGATGCCGGCCGGCATCCCGGTCGCCACGGTCTCGATCGGCAACGCCCGTAACGCCGGGCTGCTCGCCGTACGGATCCTGGCCACCGGCGACGCCGAGTTGCAGGCCCGGGTCACCGCGTTCGCGGAGTCGCTGGAGGTTCTGGTGGAGCAGAAGGAAAAGGCACTCCAGGCCAGCCTCACGTCCTGAGCTCCGACGCCCTGGCGCGTCACGTCCGCTGATTCGATCGGTGGATGCCTGCGATGCGGCAGCAGGTGAGTATCGGACGCCGATTTCGTCGTAGCCGACCCGGCCTGCCCGGGATTCGGGCGGTGGCTGGTGAACCGTTCGGGCTCCCGTACGTCTGAAGAGCAGAGCCGTACGAGTTCGCCGGCCACTACGACGTCCGACCCGACAGGTGGTCGGGACGGGGAGGAACCACGATGACGGCGAAGTTTGGCAGCAACGGTGCGCCGACCTCCGGCCTGGTCCGCCCGCAGGATGCGCGCGTCGTCGACGCAACGGCGACCTGTCAGAGGCTGTACGACTCGTTCAGCCACGCCGCCGACGGAACCGTCTCTCCGCTGGAGCTGATCAACCGCCTCGGCCCGGCGGGGATCTCCGCCAGCGATCCTCGGCTGCGGGACACGCTGGCGCATGTTCGTGCCGGGTCCGGTGACGTTCGGGGTCTGAGCCTGGAGAGCTTCGTCGCGCTGTGTCAGCGCGACAACGATCTTGTTGCTCGTGCGCTTCGTGGCGATCTGGTGGTTCCGGACTTCGCCACCTTCACCGACGAGCTGACGGGCATGTACGAGGCGCTGCTCGGCGACGAGCGGGGAGCGGTCGCCGACTACATACCGCAACTGGCCCGGGTCGATCCGAATCAACTGGCCATCGCGGTCTGTACGGTCGACGGCCAGCGGTTCGCCATCGGCGATTCCAGCACCGGCTTCTGCGTGGAATCGGTCTGCAAGCCGATCAACTACTGCCTGGCGCTGGAGGAGCACGGGGCCGACGTTGTCCACCGGCATGTGGGCCGGGAGCCGAGCGGCCGGGGCTTCAACGAGTTGACGCTGAACAACGACGGACTGCCGCACAACCCGATGATCAATTCGGGGGCCATCATGTGCTGCTCCCTCATACGTCCCGAGCTGGACGCGGCCGATCGGTTCGATCACTACACGGATGCGTGGCGGAAACTCTCCGGCGGCGGACGGATCGGATTCAACAACGCGGTGTACCTGTCCGAGCGGCAGACCGCCGACCGGAACTTCGCGCTGGGCTACTCCATGCGGGAAAGTGGCGCCTTCCCGCCGGGTACCAACCTGCTCGACACACTGGAATTCTACTTCCAGTGCTGTTCGCTGGAGATCGATGCCGAGTCGCTGGCCGTGGTGGCGGCGTCACTTGCCGGCGGCGGTGTCTCCCCATTGGGCGGTGGGCGGATATTCTCGACGGGTACGGTCCAGAACTGCTTGTCGCTCATGTCCTCGTGCGGGATGTACGACTATTCCGGCGAGTTTGCCTTCTCGATCGGACTGCCGGCCAAGAGTGGAGTTTCCGGCGCGCTGATGCTGGTGATTCCTCAGGTGATGGGGATTTGCATCTGGTCGCCCCGGCTCGACCCACTGGGTAATTCCGTGCGGGGAATCGAGTTCTGTCGCAGCCTGGTGTCGAAGTACAACTTCCACGTCTTCGACGGGTTGGTCGACAACGGGAACTCGGGCAAGCGCGATCCGCGGAAGCGGAGGCACGAGGCGGCGCGCAACGACATGGTCAGGCTGTGTTGGGCGGCCAGCCAGGGCGACCTTGACGAGGTGCGGGCCCTGGTCGCCGGTGGCGTCGACCCGAACGTCGGCGACTACGACGGCCGTACCGCCCTTCATCTGGCCGCCTCCGAGGGGCGGTACGACATCGTCGAGTATCTGCTCGACCAGGGGGTGGACTCCGCTCCGGTCGACCGGTGGGGCGGCACCCCGGTCGTCGACGCCGTACGCGGAAACCACCAGACCATCGTGGACCTGCTGCGGGAGAGAACGGCGGACCTGGCCGACGCCGAGTTGGTCGCCCTTCCAGTCGCAGGCTGAGCGGTCCGGCGGTCGACTCGGCCGGCGGCGGCGTACGTCTGCTCAAGCGACCCGGACCCGACCTGGTCATCGCATGCCGCGGGGGCGTCACGTAGGCATCAGGAGCCCGTCAAGATCGTGTATGTGGGTGTACAGGTGTCGTCAAAGCCGGTTCCAGCGAAGCGGTGGGCGCTGCTGTGCTGGGTGGACGGCCTCGATAGAGCCGTTTGTTCGGCTTCGGGAGGTCACCTGTGCCCACGCCGTCTACGCCTGGTCCGGACGTTCCGGGACCAGTGGGTGGCTATCGCAACGCGCCGGTTACGGCCCCGGGTTTCGACGCGCCGGTGCCGGATGGTCCGGGCGGCCCGCTGGACCTGCCCGGTCACCTGGTGGTGGACACTGAGTCGCTGGACAAGGCGGCTGCCGTGGCCGGCGAGGCGGCGGGTGAGGCGGCTGGGGCGGCGCGGCTGGTGGAGAGCGCGGTGGACCGTTCCGGACCGACCCCGTGGGGTGATGACCCGGGGTTGGGGCAGAGTTTCGGGTCGGTGTTCGCCGAGCCCCGCCAGGCGCTGATACAGGCCCTGGAGGAGCTGCCCGAGGTGCTGCGCGACATGGCCGAGAAGCTGCGGCAGACCAGCCGTACCTTCGTCGACGTCGAGGGTGACGCGACCGTGATGGCGCGGTCGCTGGTGCAACCGTCACCACTGGCCAAGTCGTGATCGACGCGCATCATGTGCCGCCGGAACTGCAGAACCTGTTGATGATCCTGGCCGGCAACAAGTGGCCGACCGGTGACGAGACCGCCCTGCGTGCCGAGGCGGCCGCCTGGCGCGAGGCAGCCAAGACTGTCCGTTCCTGCGCCGAGCAGGTGGCCACCGTCAAGCGTCTGGTGGACGAGGGGCTGGAGGGCGAGACCCGGCAGGCGTTCGACGATTACGTGGCGGGGCTGATCGGTACGGGGTCGGATGACGAGTCGGCGATCCTGCCGGTCCTTGCCGCCTGCTGTGACTCGGCCGCCGACTCGCTGGAGGAACTCGCCAACGAGATCGAGACACTGCGGATCACGATCATCGGCTGCCTGGTGGTGCTCTTCATACAACTGGCGATCGACGCGCTGATGTGGGCATTCGGCGGCGCGGCGAAAGCCGCAGCGGACATAGCCGCAGGCCGGACGTTCCTCGTGGCGGTACTGCGCCGAGTGCTCATCACCGCCGTGACCCGGGTCGCCGAATCGGTACTCGCGCAGGTCGGCTTCACCCTGCTGGCTCAGCTGATCGAGATGGCGCAGGGCCACCGCCGGACGTTGAACGGCGACCAGTTGCGCACGGCCGCGATCAACGGGGCGGTCGGCGGCGCGGTCGGTGTCGGCGCGGGCTTCCTGGGCGGGATACTCCGGTCCGGTGCCGGCAAGCTCATCCGCTCGGGTCTCAACCGGTTGCCCGGCAACGGGCGGTTGCCCGGCAATGGGCGCGTCCTGCCGGTCGTGGGCAAAGCGACCGGGAACCTGGCCTGGGGTGCCGGGTACGGGGCGCTCGCCGGTATGGCCGAAGGAGCGGCTCAGGACCACGTCTTCGGACTCTCCGGCGACTGGGTCTCCGGAGCCGCCAACGGCGCCTTCAACGGTGCCTGGGGCTTACGCCACTCCGCAATGAACCCGGGCAACAAGGTGTCCATCTCCCCGGCCGACCACATCGAACGAGGCCTCAACCGCTACCTCGACCGTGGGGCCCGCCCGCAACCACCGGCCACGTCCAACAGTGGCGACGGCGACAACCCGCCGACGAACGATTCGCCGAGCCCGTACCAGTGGCCCACGTCGACCAGCGGCGGCGGCCACGAAGTGTGGCAGGACATGCCGTCATCGAACAACCCGACAGTCATCCGACCGCCGGCCAACGTGCCGCCCCCGCCCACCGAGCCGAACCCGTGGGCAGACACGAACACCGCCGTACCTCACACGCCACCGCAAAGTGATGATCTACCGCCCGCACTTGTGAAAAACCCGTGGACTGACTGAAGCCCCTCCACCCTGGCCAGTCACGCGCCAGGCGCACCCCCAGGCTGATCGAACCGGGGACGGCGGAAGCAGGTTTCGGGACGCCGACACCATGCCTTCCGGTCAGCGATTCGGTCGCGTGCACCGGGTGCCCCGCCGGTCCGGGCGGGGCACCCGGTCAGCGCATGCCGCGCAGGGCGCCGCGCAGGCGTTCCTGAGCCTTGGTGCGCCGCTCGTTGCTGGCGCCGAGGACCAGCAGCACGATGCCGACCGGGATCAGCACCAGCCATGGCCCGAAGACGGTCAGCAGGTGCAGGGTGGCGATCACGGTGACGATCGCCCCGATGATCACCGGGGCCTGCTGGCGACGCCAGGAACCGAAGATCAGCACGGCGACGCCGCCGAGCAGCAGCAGGATCTGGCGCAGGTCGCCGCCGGAGGTGCCGAGCACGATCACCAGGGTGGGCAGGAACGCGGCGACCAGTGCGGGGCCGTACGCGACCCAGCTGCTCAGGTCCGGCCGGTGCCGCAGTTCCAGGATGCCGACCAGCAGGGCGAGCGCCGCGAACGGCAGCGTGTACGCCTCCGGTAGGGCCACGTCGGCGACCCCCATCAGCAGCCACCAGGCGCTGATCTCGCAGCCCACGGCGGCCCAGAAGAGGATCCGCCGGGCCACCACCCGACGTCCCGGCCGGGTCGCCGCCACACCGAGTACGGCGCCCCAGGCGGCGAGCAGGGCGGCGATGTGCCGGGGCGAGTCGAAGGCGAGCGCCCCGGCGATGAGCGCGGCGCCGTACCCGGTCCATTCGACCGTCGCCGCCTCGCGCAGCGACTCGGGTCGGCGCAGCCGGGGCAGGGTCGCGGCGATCAGCAGCAGTGCCGCGCCGACCGCGAGTACGCCGAACGCGGACCAGACCGGGTCGAGGCCGGCGACCAGCCCGACGGTGAAGACGAAGAGCTGGGCCATGACCGAGGCGAAGAGCCAGCCGAGGATCCGGGCGGGCTGGGTCCGCCCGGCGAACGCGGCGACGCCACCGACCGCCACCGCGGCACCGAGCGTGAACAGGGTCAGTTCCCGGGTGGCGAGGGCACCGGCGAGCCCGGCGCCACCGGCGGCCAGGCCGATGGCGAAGACCAGGATCCGGGTGAGCCGCAGTGACCGCGCCCGTTCCGCGTCCGGCGGTGGCGGGGTCAGCGCCAGCCCGAGCATGGCGATGGTGAACACGGCCAGGGCGGCCATCGTGCTGTTCGGCCAGCCGAGCCCGAGCGAGATCGGGGCGATCAGGACGGTGATCGCCGCCCCGGGCAGGATGACCGGGATCGCCCGCGCCGGTCGGCCGCCGACAAATCCGGTCGCGGCGAGCGCCGCCGCCACGGTCAGCAGCAGCGCCGCGAGCACGTGGGTGCCGTCGACCGCGTTGCCGCTCGGGTTCGCGATCGCCTCGGGCGCACCCTCCCAGATTCCGGAGAGCACCTGGTACGGCTCGACCAGCGCGGCGACCAGGACCGGCGCCAGGGTGGCCACGGCGACCAGGGTCGGCAGCACCGCGGCGGCCATCGCGCCCACGGTCGGGCTGATCGCCCAGCGTCCCCGGGGCTGGTCGGGCAACTGGCGGACGGCGCCACCGAGCATCACCGACCAGCGGCGGATCGGCTGGGCGCCGCTACCCGGCGGTGGCGTGGCGGCCCGGGCCAGTTCGGCGAGGACACCGAGCAGTGCCGCCGCCGCCGCGTAGACGCCGGCGGGCAGGCCGGTGGGGATCGAGGCGACGGCGGTGATGGTCGCCCCGCCGACCACGCCGACGGTCGCGTACGGCAGGTAGCGCGGGACCCGCCGCCGGGCCAGGGCGAGCAGGGCGACACCCAGACTCGACGCGGCGAGTGCACTGGTGAGCACGATCTCGGCGGTGAAACCGAGGGCGGCGGCCAGGGCGGCGAACGCACCGGGCAGGGCGAGCAGCGCGCCACCGGCCGCCGCGCCACCGATCTGCCCGAGGTGCGGGGGCAGGTCGTCGATGGGTTCGGCCCGGCCGGCCAACTCGCTGTCCCGGTCGTCTGCCAGGTCGTCGTCGAATGGTTCGTCGTACCCGGGGTCACCGTTGGTTCTCCGTCCACCGGTGTCGGGGGCGGGGGCGAGGTTGCCGATCGTCCGGGCGAGCACCGCGACGACCAGGCCGACGAGGGCGATCACCCCGAGCGCGGCGGCTGTCGTCCAGGGCCGGACCAGGCTCGCGCCGACCGCGTGCAGCGCCACGACGGCGGCGACGGTGGCGCGGGCCAGGCCGGCCCGGGGGTCGGCGGCCGCGGCGGCGGCCATCCCGTACGCGGTCGCGACCGCGCCGCCGACCACGATCGGTGACCACCAGGGCAGGCCGAGGGCGGCCGGGGTGCCGATGGTGGCGAGCCCGACGCAGACCCCGGCGATGTCGTACTTCCACGGACGGGGCAGGGCGGCGGCTGCCGCCGCGGCGAGCAGGACCAGGGCGATCGGGGCCTGCCAGGCGCTGCCGCCGGTGCTTCCCAGCGGCCAGGCGTCGAGGTCGGCGGCCCAGATCCGGCCCGGGGTGGCGAGCACCCGCAGGCCGCCGCTGATCGCGGTGTAGCCGGCGATCAGGGCGATCACCCCGCCGCTGAGCGCGATGCCGAGGATCGGGCCCCGCCGCCAGTGCTCCGGCAACGCGCGTACCCCGACCGCGACGACCAGCACGAGGCCGGCACCGACCGCCAGTTCGGCACCGGGGGCGAGGATGCCGGCGATCCGGGCCAACGCCCCGACGAGTCCGGCGGTCGCGGCGGCGGCGGCGAAGTCGGAGCCGTCGAGCAACCGGTCGGCCCGCCGCCCGGCGTCGATCGACGGGGCCAGGAAGAGCAGCACCGCGGAGACCATGAGCAGCGCGCCGACCCAGGCGTCGGCGACGGCGGCGCCGGGCGCCCCGAACGCGGCGGCGGTGACGGCGAGCGCGCCGAAGCCGGTGCCCAGGGTCAGCGGCAGGCTGATGTGCCGCTGCGACACCTGGGCGAGGGCCGCGTACAGCAGGGTCGCGCAGACGGCCAGGTAGCTGGCCGCGAGGACCGGCTCGGTCGCGTCCCGCACCGACGCGGCGGTCGGGGTCGGGTCGACGGGTACGGTCGCGGCGACGAACGCGGCGACCGCTCCGGGTAGGGCGAACGCGGCGCCGCCGGCGGCCCAGTTGGCCACGAGGTGCCCCGACTCGCCGAGCGTGATGCCGCCGACTCTCGGCGCGAGGCTGATCAGCAGGCCGGCCACCGCGAGGGTGAGCAGGACCGCCGCGGTGAGGCTGGGACGGGCGGCGGCGGCCCCGGCTCCGGCGAGTCCGACCAGCGCCGCCGCGACCGCGTGGGTGAGGGCACCCCGCCGGGTGTCGGCGGTGAGGCCGACGACGCCGATGCCGATCGCCACCAGGACCGGTGGCCAGGGGGCGGCGGCCCACGGGAGCCCGAGCGAGGCGGGGGCGGCGAGTGCGGTCAGCGCTGCCCCGGTGACGGCGAACTCCCGGCGCATCTCCGGTGGCAGGGCGACCACCGCGGCGACGGTGAGCAGGAAGGCGGTCGCCACGAGTTGCCAGGCGGCGGGCCCGACGGTGTTGGCGAGGGCGTCCGGGTAGCCGCTGAGGTCGGCCCGCCAGACCGGCAGGGCGGCCTGGATCGGGGCGAGTGCCGCGCGCAGTGCGCTGCCGGCGACGACGACCCCGATGACCACCAGCGCGACCGCCGAGGCGAGTTGCGGCCCCCGGCGCCAGGCTTCCGGCACCATCCGTACGCCGAGACCGGTCAGGGCGACGACGAGCGCGATGAGCAGCAGCGCCCGGCCGGGTAGCGCCACGGCGGCGATTCGTCCGGCGGCGCCGATCACCGCGAGCGTGAGTACGCCGGCGGCGAGTGCGGGCAGTGGCGCCCGGCCGATCGAGAGCGCCCCGGCCAGTCCGATCGCGGCGGCCAGGATCAGCACCACCCCGGCCCGGAACGCGCCCGGTACGGTCTCGGTGCCGACCAGGGCGACAACCGCGTAGAGCAGGGCGGCGCCAACGGCGAGCCCGTGCAGCGTCCAGCTCAGCTCGCGCAGCCACGGGGTGCTCGGGGCGGCCATGGTCGACCAGGCGGCGGCCCGGGCGGGTCGGGGCGGTGGGGGGCGTTCCGGTTCCAGGGTGACGCGTCCCGGCCGTTCCTCCCGCCGCCCGGTCGGCACGGTGAGTACGGCGTCCGCCTCCTCCGGGGCGGATTCGGGCCGGTCCAGCCCGGGTTCGCCGTCGTCGGTGGGGCGGCGGCGCGGACCGTCGACGAACGGTTCGTCGTCTGCCGGGGCGCTGCGGGGCGGGACCGGTTGCCAGCCGGCGGCGGGCGGGGGTGCCAGCAGGCTGTCCCGGGTGAAGGCCCGGGCCAGGGCGAGGTCGATCGCGGCGACCATGGCCAGGACGAGTGCCCAGCCGGTAGCCCCACTGATCCACTCGTACGCGAGCAGGGGCAGCACCGGTTGGCCGGCGATCAGGGTGGCGTACCGCCCGACGTGCAGGCCGGTGGCGCTGCCGTACACCCAGCCGATGGCGGCGGTGAGCAGACAGGTCAGGCCGGCGAAGACCGGTCCTGGCAGCCCGCTGGTCCAGATGACGTCGATGGCGAAGATCGCGTACCCGTTGAGCGGCACCAGGAGCAGGCCGACGGCGGCGATCGTCTCGGCCGTGGCGGTGAGTCCGCGTCGGGCCACGATCGGCGGCGCGACCAGCATCAGCCCGGTCGCGGTGAGCAGGATCGCGACCCGGCTGAAGTCGTTCTGGGAGCTGATCGCGACGGCGGCGAAGGCGACCGCGGCGACGCCGAGCAGCAGCGCGCCGAGGCCGAGCAGGATGTTCTGCACCTCGCGGTTCGAGGCTTCCGGCTGGTTGCCGGGCGGGGCGCTGCCGGGGCGGCTCCCTGGCCCGCGTCCGCCGGTCATCCCGGGGCGCCGGGGTGGCGGCGGTGGTGGCGAGGCGGTCGGTCGCTCGTCACCCCGGCCGGTGGCGGTGCTGCCGGAGGTGGTGACGTTCTGCCGGGGCACCCGGGGTGGCGGCTGGCCGGTGTCGACGGTTGGCGGCCGCCGGTTGCCGCGTCGGCGTAACACCCGTCGTGGCTTGGTCGTCTGTTTCAGACGCTCGTCGTTGGCGTGGGTGAGGATGTCCCGTTGGAAGAGCGCGGCCTGCATCTTCGCGGCGAGTTGTTTCTGTTCGCTGGCGATGGCGGCGTCGCGCATCTTGATTTCGGCGATGGAGCGTTCGATCCGGGCCAGGTCGTCCGCCCACTGACCCTGCTCGGCCCCGCAGTGCGGGCAGCGGGGCGCGGCTTCGATCTCCCGGCCGCACGAAGAGCACCGGTACGTACTCATGGCACCTCCCGAGCGGCCTGCAAAGTGGACTCACCTGGAAGCATGCCGAAAGCAGGCGAGGGTTGAACAGTCCCTCGCCGGTGGGAGATCGGAAAAGCCGGTCACGGATCCGAGTGGATCCGTGACCGGCCGAGGTGATTCATGTTGATTCATGCCTCCGGGGAGGCGTGCGATCAGGGGCGGCCCATGCCCCGGTATTCCCAGCCGGCCTGCGTCCAGAGTGCGGAGTCGAGGCAGTTGCGGCCGTCGACGACCCGACGGCCGGCGGCGAGTTCGCCGAGGGCGACCGGGTCGGCGTTGCGGAAGTCGGCCCACTCGGTGAGGACGCAGACGAGGTCGGCGCCGGTTACGGCGTCGTTCATGCTGGCCTCGTAGGTGAGGTCCGGCTGCGCCCGGCGGGCGTTCTCCATCCCCTCGGGGTCGAAGATCCGTACGTCCGCGCCGGCCTTCGCGAGCAGCGCGGCGACCGCCAGGGAGGGGGCGTCGCGGACGTCGTCGGAGTTGGGCTTGAAGGTGGCGCCGAGCACGGCGATCCGGGTGCCGGAGAGGTCGGGACCGGCCGGGCCGTAGCGGCGGCCGAGCAGCTCAGAGGCGAGTTGCAGGACCCGGGTACGGCGACGCAGGTTGATCAGGTCGACCTCGTGCAGGAACCGGAGCGCCTCGCCGGCGCCGAGTTCCTGGGCCCGAGCCTGGAACGCCCGGATGTCCTTCGGCAGGCAGCCGCCGCCGAAGCCGACGCCGGCCTGGAGGAAGCGGTTGCCGATGCGCGGGTCGTAGCCGATCGCGCGGGCCAGCTGGGTGACGTCGCCGCCGGCGACCTCGCAGACTTCGGCCATCGCGTTGATGAACGAGATCTTGGTGGCGAGGAAGGCGTTCGCCGCGACCTTGACCAGTTCGGCGGTGGCGAAGTCGGTGACCACCAGGGGAACCTCGCGGTCCTCGGTGGCGGCCAGGTCGAAGACGCCCTTGTGGGCGGCGTAGAGCATGCCGTTGGCCCACTCGCTCTTGACCCCGACGACGATCCGGTTGGGGCGGAGCACGTCCTCGACGGCGAAGCCCTCCTGGAGGAACTCGGGGCTCCAGGCGACCTCGACACCGAGGTCGGCCGGGACGTGCTTGCCGACCAGTTGCTCGATCCACTCGGCGGTGCCGACCGGTACGGTCGACTTGCCGACGATCAGGGCCTTGCGGGTCAGGTGCTGGGCCAGCCCTGTGACGGACGTCTCGACGTACGACAGATCGGCGCCCATCCCGTCGGCACGTTGCGGGGTGCCGACGCAGATGAAGTGGACGTCGCCGAACTCCGCGGTCTCCTGGTACGACGTGCTGAACCGGAGCCGGCCGGCGGCCAGGTTGCGGCGCAGCAGTTCGTCGAGGCCGGGTTCGTGGAACGGCACCTCGCCGCCGGCGAGCTTGGCGATCTTGTTCGCGTCGACATCGAACCCGATCACGTCGTAGCCGAGTTCGGCGAAACAGATCGCGTACGTCGCGCCCAGGTAGCCGGTGCCGAGGAAGGTCAGCCGCGGCCGAGCGGCGCCGGAGGGAGGGCTAACCGCGACGATTGCCGGCTTGGGTTGTGTGCTCGGGTAAGGGATTGTCACGCCTGTTCTCTCCGCTCGCACTGGGCGGCGCTTCCTTGCGTCGCGGTGGGCAGGGCGGCGTCACCACGACGCCAATTGGGACAAATTTATTTGGACTACACATTCCGTGCGCTACTGCGAGGGTGCGGCCTGAGGGCCGACTGCGCAGGCAACGACAGAGGCAGAGCTTACGCGGCGCGGTCGGGGTGTCGTCCGTTCGGTCGGCATCTTCACAATCGCCCCCGTTCCGGAGCCCGGTACGGTCGCGCGCCGACTGCGACCGTTCGCCCGATCCCGGCTCGCCCAAATTGATCTTGCCCTGTCTTTGAGCGACCCCTAGGCTCCGAGCCACCTGACGCCCGCTTCGCAGAAGGGGACAAAAGTACTACATGAGAAAATCCCTAGCCAGTCGCCTGCCGGCCCGCCGCCGGTTCGCCGCCGGGGCTGCGGTCACCCTGGCCGCGTCGCTCCTGCCCCTGCTCAACGTTACCGCTGCTCAGGCGGTTACCCCCGCGCCCGCCTGCCTCCCCGATCCGACCGCCCACCTGGACTCGGTACCCAGCCCGGAGGCGGCTCTGGGCTTCCCGCTCGGCACCGGTCAGCAGCGGGTGGTCACCAGCGACGAGATCCGTTCCTACCTGACGGTGGTCGACGCCGCCTCCGACCGGGTGGTCACCGGCACCATGGCGACCAGCGTCCTCGGCCAGGCGCTGCCGTACGCGATCGTCTCCAACCCCAAGCACGTCAAGCCGGCCGAGCTGGACGCGATCACCGAGTCGATCAAGGACCTCCGGGATCCGCGGATCACCAGTCCGGCGAAGGCGGCCGGGATCGCCCAGCGCGGCCCGGCGATCGTCTGGGTCACCGGCAACGTGCACGGTGGCGAGAAGAGCGGCGCCGACGCGGCGCTGAAGACCCTCTACGAGTTGGCCGCCGGCCTCTCCTGTGAGGTCGAGAAGCGCAACGAGGAACTCGTCACGATCATCGTGCCGAGCCAGAACCCGGACGGTCGCGACGCCAGCCGGCGGCAGAACGAGTTCGGCTTCGACCTGAACCGGGACTGGTTCTCCCGGACCCAACCGGAGACCGACGCGAAGCTGGAGATGCTGCGGGAGTACCCGCCGCAGGTCTACATCGACGCTCACGAGATGGGCGGACGGGAGTACTTCTTCCCGCCGAACGCCGACCCGATCCACCACGAGATCTCCAGCGAGGTGGTCGACTGGATCAACCGGATCGGCGACGCCAACAAGGCCGGCTTCGGCTACAACGGTGCCTGCACCGACACCGTCACCACCGAGTGCTACTTCAACTACGACACCTATGACCTGTTCTTCATGGGGTACGGCGACACCGTCCCGGCCACCGGGTTCGGCGCCGCCGGCATGACCTTCGAGAAGGGCAGCTCCTCGGCGGTCCAGGACCGGGTGCAGCAGCAGTTCAACACGCAGTGGGCGACGCTCGGCTGGGCCGCGGCGAACAAGCGCGAGGTGCTGAACAGCTACTACAAGATCTGGCAGGACGCCCTGGCCGAGGGTGCCGCCGGCACGCTCCAGCCGAACGAGGTGGTCCAGCCCACCAACGAGGTGCAGTTCCCGGTTCCGGACACCAACATCAAGTCGTACTTCCTCCTGCCCGACCGGCAGCTCGCCGACGTACGGGCCCTGGTCGAGCGGCTGCGCAAGATGGATGTCGAGGTCTACGAACTCAAGGAGCCGGTGACCGTACCGACTGCGAAGATCTTCGGTGGCCGTACCGCGAGCAACATCGTCGTTCCCGAGGGCGCGTACTGGATCAAGATGAACCAGCCGCAGAAGCACTGGATCCAGGCCACCCTCGGCGAGGACCCGTACACCCCGTTCCCGTACTTCTACGACGTCTCGTCGTGGAGCAACCCGCTGCTGATGGGGATCAACGCGATCTACACCGGCGACGAGGTGAACCCCCGGGCCAACCGGGTCAAGGAGAACAAGGGCGGCACCAGTTCGATCGTGGCGGACGGCGGTTCGTACAACTGGAAGCTCGACTCGGCCGCGGCGGCGAAGTTCACCTTCGAACTGCTCGGCAAGGACATCCCGCTGCTGCGTGACCTGAACACCGGCGTGGTCGGCATGCGCTCCGCCCGGCTCACCCCCAAGCTGGACAAGCTCGCCGCGTCCTACGGGGTGACCCTGCACCCGAGCAAGCAGCCGCCGGCCGGCACCAAGCTGACCCGGCCCGACGTCGGGCTCTTCGCCGGCACCGGGATCAGCACCACCTCCGGCTCGTACGGCGAGGCGCGGTTCGTCCTCGGTGACCAGTGGGATCTCGACCTGACCACGGTGACCACCGCGGACATCAACGACAACACCGCCCGGTTCCGCGACCGGAGCACCCTGCTGGTGCCGGACGGCAGCAACGCCACCGGTGGGCTGACCGCTGCCGGGCAGGCGAACCTGCGGGCCTGGATCGCGGCCGGTAACACCTACATCGGGCTGCGCAACCAGGGGACCCGGATGGCGCGGGCGGCTGGCCTGACCTCGACCACCGAGGTCACCAAGCCGGCCGGCTACACCATGGTCGGCTCGCACCTGCGGGTGGACGTCGACCAGACCAGCCCGGTGGCGCTGGGTCGGCCGGCGGAGGACTTCGAGTTCAACAACGGCGACTCCGTGCTGCGGCCGAGTACGACCGGCGTGAACGTCCTCACCTACCCGTCGGACGACCGGTTCTGGCACAACGGCTACACCGTTGGCGAGGATCTGCTCAAGGGCACGGTGGCGCTGGTCGACGAGCCGACCGGGGCCGGGCACGCGGTGCTCTTCGCGTTCAACCCGCTGTTCCGGGCGTACAACGAGAGCGGCCTGCACCTGGTCGCGAACGCGCTGCTCGCCCCGGCCGGGACGGCAACCGCCGGGCTGCGCCGGACTGACGCGGTCGAGCCGGCCCGCGCGGCGGCCGCCGCCGCGCCGGCACCGGAGAACCTGGGCGGACAGTGGCGGCCGATCACCATCGAGGTGGCCGCCGCCGACCAGGCCCGGGCCGAGGCCGTGATCGGGAAGTACACCGGTGACGCCCGCGCGTCGGTCGCCAACGGTTCGACCTTCCTGGTCGTCCCGAACCCGGACGGACTCCAGTCCGACGAGCACCCGTACCTGGGTGACCTGGTCCGGGAGCTGCGTACCAGCGGTATCCCGGTGCGTTCGCTGATCGGCTGAGAAACGGGTGCACCCCGGTCGACCGGGGTGCACCCGGGGGTGGGGCTAGTGAACTTTATTACCGTTCAGTAGCCCCACCCCACCCGCGCGCGGTACAACTGGGTCCACGATGTGTTCCCCAGGGGAGGGCCGCGATGAGCACCGAAGCGTTCGACGTCTACCAGTTGCCCGAGGAGCACGGGACGATCCGGGAGGCGGTCCGGGCCGTCTGTGACGCCAGGGTCGCGCCGCACGCCGCCGAGGCCGACGAGACCGGTGAGTTCCCCAAGGCGTCGTACGAGGCACTTCGTGCCGCCGACTTCCACGCCCCGCACATCCCCGAGGAGTACGGCGGTGCCGGCGCGGACGCCCTCGCCACCGCCATCGTGATCGAGGAGGTGGCCCGGGCCTGCGCGTCGTCCTCGCTGATCCCGGCGGTGAACAAGCTCGGCACCATGCCGCTGCTGCTGGCCGGCTCCGAGGAGCTCAAGCGGCGCTACCTGCCCCCGGTCGCCAGGGGCGAGGCGATGTTCTCGTACTGCCTCTCCGAACCGGAGGCGGGCAGCGACGCCGCCTCGATGACCACCCGCGCCACGCTCGACGGGGACCACTACGTGCTCGACGGGGTCAAGCGCTGGATCACCAACGCCGGTGTCTCGGAGTACTACACCGTCTTCGCGGTGACCGACCCGACCGCCCGCTCCCGGGGCATCTCCGCCTTCGTGGTCGAGCGGTCCGACCGGGGGGTCAGCTTCGGTGCCCCCGAGAAGAAGCTCGGCATCAAGGGTTCGCCGACCCGTGAGGTCTACTTCGACAGCGTACGGATTCCGGCCGACCGCATGATCGGCGCGCCCGGCACCGGGTTCGCCACCGCGATGCGCACCCTGGACCACACCCGGGTCACCATCGCCGCGCAGGCGCTCGGCATCGCCCAGGGCGCGCTCGACTACGCCCTCGGGTACGTCAAGGAACGCAAGCAGTTCGGCAAGCCGGTGGCGGACTTCCAGGGCATCCAGTTCATGCTCGCGGACATGGGCATGAAACTGGCGGCGGCCCGTGAACTGACGTACACGGCGGCCGGCAAGTCGGAGCGGGGCGACGCGGACCTGACCTATTTCGGTGCTGCGGCGAAGTGTTTCGCCTCGGACGCCGCGATGGAGATCACCACCGACGCGGTCCAGTTGCTCGGCGGCTACGGCTACACCCGGGACTACCCGCTGGAGCGGATGATGCGGGACGCCAAGATCACCCAGATCTACGAGGGCACAAATCAAGTGCAGCGGATTGTCATGGCGAGGCAGCTGCTCAACGGCGTCTCTTAGGTTATTTTCCCAGCTCAAGGCCATGTTGATGGGTGAGTTGATCTTTCGGTTGACTTCGACTGATCTTGGATCTTCTCGAACGTCATGCTGGCCAAATGCTGGCCTGTGAGCTGAGGCATTGCGATTAATCGAGCAACATCAGCCTTTGTGGGCCGACCTACGTGATCATCTGATTGGTTACCGCTCAGGGGTACTCGGCAGCGCTGGCGTCCGCACCGAGCGTCACCCGGTTAATCACCAGATGGAACGCCAATCTGACTCTTGGTGGCCTGCCGCGGTGCATCCTCAGCCGACCTGGATCGTCGTGTCCATGCCTAGTGCTTTGTGGTTATCGAGGGAGCACCATAGTTCGTAGGAGCCTTGCTGCAGGGTCACCGTGACCTGGCCGGTGGCGCCTGCCTGCACGTTGGGTGAGGCCTGGGTGTCGACTCCCGGGCCCTTGATCGTCAAGTTATGCAACATCGTCCCCTGGTTTACCACCTCGAAGGTGTACACGCCGGGCGTGAACGTGGTTGTCGACAGGGTGATCGAGAATTCCTTCTCCGTTGCCGTGACCTTGGTCCCCGTCGCCGCCGACGAGGCTGCGGGAGAGCCGGTGCCGCTGCTAGTGCTGCTCGGGGTGGGAGAATCCCCGCCGCCGCAGCCGGCGAGCAGGAGTGCACCTCCCGCTCCGGCCGCCAACACCAGCATGATTCTGCGCTTGAATGCGCCCATCGCTCGGCCCTCCGATCCATGCCAAGATTACCGGTTTGGGCCTGATGTGCCCCGCAATCGGAAGATAAGTCCGGAGCGTTTGGGCGGGAGCGCGGGGCTCTCCAGGGTCCACGAGACACGCGAGTTCCTGGAGCTGGCGCCGGCGACCGATTTCGTCGGGTTGGGTCGACCTGACCTCGCCGACTGCCAGCGACGATCTCGACGCGCTGCCGGAGGGCCCGTTCGCGCGCGCGGGGGTCTTCCGCCCACGACCGGTGGTGAGGCCATCGGCGTTCACGTGGCGCCGACAGGGCGCTGCACCACAGCCTGCACTGTGGCCCGTAATGTCGGGATCTGGGACTCTGGGCAAATGCTGGTCCGGCCACCTGTCAGAGGGTGTTATTGCAGGTCAGAGTGCTGCGATTCCAAGATCACCCAGATTTACGAGGGTACGGAACCAGGTGCGGCGCGTCGTGATGGCGCGGCAGCTCCTCAAGTAAGCCGTTGGCCTGCTTGCACGTAGGCCAACGGCACGGTCTCCGGGTGGAGGATTCGTTAAATTGCCCCAGTTGGGGCAGATCCGGGTAGTTCGGCACGCGCGGTTACGGGAAGGTGGCGGTCCGGCGGAGATCGTCACCCGCTTTCAAGATCATAAGCTCTGAGGTTGTGGGGTTCTCGTTCAAGATCGCGCCTGGTGTCCGGATTCGTACCTCCAAGCGGGGCATCCGGACCAGCATCGGACCACGCGCGGCGCGAGTGCACATCGGCGCCGGGAAGACCAGATTCTCGACCGGCGTCGGCCCGGTCGGATACGTCACCAGCGGCGGCACGGGGAACGGCAAGAGCAAGGGTAAGAGCGTGCAACGCGGCAAGTCGGCCACGCCGTCCGTCCGGCAGCGCCCGACCAGGCCAACCGGCAGCGGCAGCGGTACCGCCGAGAACAACGGACGCGTACGGATCGCCCGGCAGATCGACCGGCAGATTCACAAGATCACGAGTGTGCACCGTGGTTCCGTCCCGGAGGCTGTTCGGCCGATCGCGGTTCCGGCCCGCCGCCCGGCCCGGCTGCCGATCTACCTGCGTGCGCGCCGACAGGAACTCGACGGGGTCCGGCCGTGGCAGCGTCAGGCGCGGGCCGCAGCCGTCCGGCGTGCGCGCGAGCTCGCGGACGTACAGGTCGCCCAGGTGTTCGCGGAACGCGAGCAGGCCCAGGCAGAGGAACAGCAGCGCCTCGACGAACGCTGGCAGAAACTGTGTGACAACCACCCGGTGACGGTTCGCGAGACGGTGGCGGCCGCGTTCGCCCGCCAAAAGACCGCGGTGGCGACGGTCAGCGTCGAGGACGGCCAGATCGCACTGGTCGCGACCGTCGGCCACATGGACGACGTCGTCCCCGGTGACGAAGCACTGAAGAGCGTCAACGGGTATGTCCTCATCCGCAGCCGGTCCCTCTCCGACCGGGTCCGGCTCTACCGCGAGCACGTCTGCGGAACTGCGTTGGCGGCGGCACGGCAGGCGTTCGCGGCGGCACCCGGGCTGAGCGCGGCCCGCGTCGTCGTGCTGCGCCAGGACGGCGAGGACTCGTACGGGACGCCCCGACACTCGGGCCTGTACGCGCTGCGTGTCACCCGTGACGCACTCACCAGCATCCGGTGGGACCAGGCCGGCGCCACCGACATTGTCCAAGACTCAGCAGGGGAGGAGACCAACAGCGTCTCCGGGTTCCCCGAACCGTTCACCGAGAAGCAGATCCGACAGGACCCGTCCGTCACCGCGTTCCTTGCCCGGCTGTCCGAGCCGCCCGCCGACCAGAAACAGGAGGTCACGGCATCATCGGCCGTTACCTCCCCGCCGGACGGCAAACGCCCGCGTCCCTTCCTCCTGCTGTTCGGTTGGACTTTCCTCTGCTCGCCGTTCTGGCACGCCTACAACGGCGTCTGGACCGACCACCGCCACATCGCGACCAGCATGCTCGTCTACCCGACGACCGGTCTGCTCCTACTGCGACTGCGCATGGTCAAACGCGGTGCGGCGCCGCCCGCCGGCAACTCCGGATCACGGCTGTTCTACCTGCTGGCGGTGATGTGGGCAGCCGGTCCGGCACTGCTTGCCGGCGATCGGTGGCTCTACGGCGGATCGGTGTCCCGCGACGTCGTGGCCTTCATCGGCTCGTCGCTGATCTGCTGGATCGTGGCGCTGACGCTGTACGGCTGGACGGTGCCTCCTCGTGGCGCCGAGCCGGTGGCGCCGCCCCGGCGACTCAACGTCCCCGCGACCGCCGCGCTCATCGCCCTGCTTGTCGTCATCGTGAACGTGTACCCCACGGGTTCCCGCGCGGCCGCACCGGTGAACTCACAGGCTGTGGCAACGGCGCCGCCCGTACCCGATCCGTCGGTGACCGCGCCGGCCGTCACCTCTACGCCTCCGGCGACCACCGTCGCAGAGGTGATGCCCGACCTCGTCGGCCGGCGCCTACCAGACGCGGAACAGGCGCTGTACGCCCTGACCACTGACGTCGCGCCGTCGCACCAGGACCGGTCGCCGCTGGACCGCGACGTCTGGATGAGGGACAACTGGACCGTCGTCGGGACGCTTCCCGCCGCCGGCACCTCCATCGGGCCGGGCCTGAAGATTGAGATGTTCCTGCTCAAGAACAGCGAGGCCGCCTGGTTCGCCCAGCATCCGGTCATGCCGAAGATCAAGGCGGGCGCAGATGCTCTCGATCTGACTGGCGAGGGGGAGCCTCTCGACGGCATGTCTGAACTGGTCGAGCTGCGCTATGCCAAGAACAAGACGCCCAAGGATGCTCGCGACCCGAACGAGAACTTCGACGGTTGGGAGCCGGCGGAGGAGAAGACAGCCCGGGCCGGGTTGAAGCAGGCATACACCGGCCTCGTCGTCGGCAGCGTCCCCACGGCGGAGCGGAAACTCCGTACCGGGCAGCTGATCATCGTCACCGTCAAGGATGGGCCCGACAGCCCGTCGTCTGGCGGCAGCGACTCGGTTCCCTCGCTTCCGGACAACAACGACGGCGATGACGACGTCAACGTTCCTGGGCGGCTGTGTCCCACCCGCTTCTGCTGACGCTCGCTGGCCGTGCGGGTGTGGGCCGCTCAGCCGGACGCCGACACCGACGAGTGGTCGCACGAGGTCGACATCGACCCGGACGTGCGGGAGGAGTGCTGCTGTTCCGCGCCTGCGGTAGGACGTCCGGCGGCGGTTTTGGAAGCGAGGACCGTCGTCGTTCTCCTCATCGACCGCCGCGTCATCCGGGCGCCGCCGGGCGAACGGTGGAATAACCGCGTCCAACGGCGGGAAGGTACGCCCGATGAATCCGACCTGCTCACCTCCAGCGGCTGACGCCGGCACTGCCGATCTCTCCTGATCCGTACGGTTCGGTCGCGGATCGCCCTGCCGTGGCGGGCCGTACCGTTTCAGCCCCTTGCTGCCGCCCTCACCGTCTTTTGCATTGACATATCCAAGCCGGGACTATTCGTTCTGCGGCAATTGTTGTGCTCTCTGTCGCTTCCCCCGCTACTCCGGATGAGTCCCCTTGATCCACTTTCGTGCTCTGCGGTTGCCCGGCCGATCGGTTCACCGGAGTCGGTGGGTGATCGCCGTACTCGCGCTGGTCCTGCTCGCGCTCTCCGTGGGCGGCTGGGCGGGCAACCGGGGTGGTTCCACGGCAGCTCCCCGCGACACCCCCACAATGTTCAGCAACCCCGTGCACCAGGGCGACACCCCCGACCCGCAGGCGATCCGGGTGGGCGAGACCTGGTATCTGGTGCACACCAACAACGGCGGACAGAACGTGCCGATGCTGACCTCATCCGACCTGGTCAGCTGGAGCCCGGCGGGCGACGCCCTGCCCAACCTGCCGTCCTGGGCCGATACCGGTCGGACCTGGGCGCCCGAGATCATCGCCCTGGCACCCACCCGTTACCTGCTCTACTACACCGCCGCCGACCGGACGTCCGGCCTCGAGTGCATCGGGCGGGCGGTGGCCACCGAACCCCAGGGGCCGTACCGGGACGACTCGCCAGCGCCGCTGATCTGCCCCACACACGAGGGTGGGGCGATCGACCCGAGCCCTTACCGGGACAGCGACGGCACACTCTGGCTGCTCTGGAAGAACGACGGCAACGCGATCGGTGCGGACACCTGGCTCACCTCCCAACGCCTCTCCGACGACGGCCTGCGCCTCGTGGGTGAACCCCACCACCTGCTGAAGCAGACGAAGGCATGGGAGGGACCGCTGGTCGAAGGGCCGTTCTTCTGGCGGCACGACGGGCGCCTGTTCCTCTTCTTCGCCGCCAACACCTACGACCGGAGCAGCTACGCCGAGGGCTACGCGGTCTGCGACGACCCGACAGGCCCCTGCGTCGACGCCCCGGAGAATCCCATCCTGCGATCGAACGCGGTCGCCACCGGCCCGGGACACGCCTCGATGATCGAGTACGCCGGCCAGACCTGGCTGCTCTACCACGCCTGGCAGCCCGGCCGTGAGGGGAAGGCCGACCCCGGTCGGCAGCTCTGGCTGGACAGGGTCACCTGGGACGGCGGTCGCCCGCAGGTGCACGGGCCGACGGCGGCTCTCCAGCCGCGCCCGGTGCCGGCCGCGCCGGCACCCTGAACGCATGGCCCATCCGTGACCGGGTAGGTCCTGACGACACTGCGTCGGGGAGGGCTGATGGCGGGAGCGTGGTTGTTGGGATCCGATGCGGCGACCAGGGCGGACCGGCCCAGGGCGGTGCTGGTGGCGGTTCGTAACGAGGCCGACCCGCAGGACAGCGGCTCGGGTACCGAACTCTCGCTGGCGGAGTTGGAACGGCTGGCGGACACCGACGGGCTCACCGTCGTGGACGCGGTCGTGCAGAGCCGTCCCCGACCCGACTCCGCCACCTACGTCGGCGCCGGGAAGGTACAGGAGTTGACCGAGGCGGCCGAACGGGGCCACGCCGATCTGGTGATCGCCGACGGAGAGTTGACCCCCGGCCAGGTGCGCAACCTGGAGGAACAGGTCGGGGTGCGGGTTGTCGACCGTACCGCGCTCATTCTGGACGTCTTCGCCGAACACGCCCGCACCAGCGAGGGACGCCTCCAGGTGGAGTTGGCCCAGATCGCGTACCAGTTGCCCCGCCTGCGTGGCGACGGCCGAGGGCTTTCCCGGGTCGGTGGTGGCCGGGTCGCCGGCGGCGCCGGTATGGGCGTCCGTGGCCCGGGTGAACAGCGCTTGGAGACGCAGCGGCGCCGGCTGCGGCAGCGGGCTTCCCGGCTGGGCGAGCGGGTGCGGGAGCTGTCCCGGCGACGGGAGCAGACCCGTCGGCGCCGCACCCGCAACCGGGTGCCCTCCGTGGCGATCACCGGCTACACGAACGCGGGAAAGTCAGCCCTGCTCAACCGCCTGACCGGGGCGGACGTTCTCGTCGAGGACGTACTCTTCGCCACCCTCGACCCGACGGTGCGCCGGATCAGGGTCGACGACATCGTCGCCACACTCGCCGACACCGTGGGTTTCGTCCGCTACCTGCCCCACCAACTGGTCGACGCCTTCCGCTCGACGTTGGAGGAGGTCAGCAGGAGTGACCTGGCCGTACACGTGGTCGACGCCTCGGCGCCGGACGCGGCGAACCAGATCGCCACGGTGCACGACGTGCTGCGTGAGATCGGTGCGGGGGATGTGCCGGAGCTCCTCGTGCTCAACAAGATCGACGTAGCACCGCAGGAGCAGTTGACCACCTTGCGACGGAGGTACCCCGACGCGCTGGCGGTGTCGGCGCTGACCGGGGCGGGCGTCGGCGAACTACGTACCGCGCTTGCCGCCCGGCTCAGGGAGGTCGGCACCGGGACACCGAGCCCGTCCAGGTGACCCTCCGTCGACGCCTCCCGCCGAGAACCGGTCCGGGGCGGTTCGCTCCCCACAATTGGGGAAGGTAGCGCCGTGGACAGCAGGCGGGCCGGCGGAACCGGTGGGGCAGGGCACGGGGCGGCCACGGCGGGCGGACCGGCGGGGACGGGCCAGGACGACCGGGAGTCGGTCGTCGTGGTCGGTGCCGGACCGGCCGGGTTGACCGCCGCGCTGATGCTGATCCGGGCGGGCTACCGGCCCCTGGTGCTCGAGGCCAGTGGCGAGGTGGGCGGAATCAGCCGGACCGTGGAGCGCGACGGATGGCGTTTCGACCTGGGCGGCCATCGTTTCTTCACCAAGGTCGACGAGGTACGCGAACTGTGGCACGAGATCCTGCCGGAACAGGATTTCCTGAGCCGACCCCGGATGAGCCGCATCCTGTACCAGGGCCGCCTGTACGACTACCCGCTCAAGCCGATGAACGCGCTACGTAACCTCGGACTGCTGGAGGCGATGCGGTGCGTCGGCTCGTACGGGTGGGTGCGGATCCGTCCGCCGCGTGATCAGAGCACCTTCGAAGGCTGGGTCAGCGCCCGGTTCGGCCGGCGCCTGTACGGCATGTTCTTCAAGACGTACACCGAGAAGGTGTGGGGCGTGCCGGGCAACCAGATCCAGGCGGACTGGGCGGCACAGCGGATCAAGAACCTGTCACTGGGGGGCGCGGTACGCGAGGCGCTGCGCCCGTCCAAACTGCGGCGGGGCCGGCAGGAGATCACCACGCTCATCGACGAGTTCGAGTACCCGCGCCTCGGTCCGGGCATGATGTGGCAGCGGGCCCGGGAGTTGGTCGAGGCCGGCGGAGGCGAGGTGCGCCTGCACCGCCCGGTGCGCGACATCCGCCGGGCCGGCGGACGGGTCACCGGGTTGACGGTCTCCCACGACGGCAAGCCCGAGTTCATCGCGTGTGACCGTCTGATCTCGTCCATGCCACTGACCGAACTCGTCCTGATGATGGACCCGCCGGCAGAGGTCGAGCGGGCCGCCCGGGGGCTGAGCTACCGCGACTTCCTGACGGTCGCACTCGTGCTGCCGGTCCAGGACGTGTTCCCGGACAACTGGATCTACGTGCACACGCCGGGCGTACGGGTGGGGCGGGTGCAGAACTTCGGCTCCTGGTCGCCGTACCTGGTGAAGGACGGCTACACCTGCCTCGGACTGGAGTACTTCGTCAACGAGGGCGACGACCTGTGGCAGACCCCGGACGCGGACCTGATCGCACTTGCCGCCCGGGAGCTGACCAGTCTCGGCCTGGTCGAGGGCGAGGTGGAGGCCGGGTACGTCGTCCGGGTCCCGAAGGCGTACCCGGTCTACGACGCCGGGTACGCCGAGCACGTCGAGGTGCTGCGGCGCTGGCTGGAGCGGGTGGCCCCGAACGTCTACCCGGTCGGGCGCAACGGCATGCACAAGTACAACAACCAGGACCACTCGATGCTGACCGCGATGCTGGCGGTCGAGAACATCACCGGCGCGGACCACGACCTGTGGTCGGTCAACGTGGAGTCCGACTACCACGAGCAGAAGGCCGAGGCGTCCAGCGGAGGCGGCCGGGCGGCACCGACGTTCGCGGAGGCGTCCCAGGGTGGGCGATGAGCACGGCCAGCCCCTCACGGCGCCACCCCTGGCGCGCACACCCGGCGCTGGTCGTATCGGTCCTGCTGCTGCTGATCAGCGGAATCCTGCTGCGTTTCCTGGCGACCTCCCCGTTGTGGCTGGACGAGGCGCAGAGCGTCGCGATCAGTGAGCTGCCCCTTCCCCAGCTCTTCGACGCGTTACGTGCCGACGCCGCACCCCCGCTGTACTACCTGCTGCTGCACGGCTGGATCGGTCTTGTCGGCACCGGGGACTGGGCCGTACGCGCCCTGTCCGGCCTGTTCGCGGTCGCCGCGCTGCCGCTCTTCTACCTTCTGGCGAGACGCTCGGCGGCAGGACTGGCCACACTGGCGCTGGCAGCGGCGAACCCGTGGTTGGTGCGGTACGCCACCGAGGCCCGGCCGTACGCCCTGGAGGTGCTGCTGGTGCTGCTCGGGGTGCTCTGCCTCGAGCGGGTGTACCGACGGCCCGGACCAGCGCCTGCCGCACTCCTGGCCCTGGTCGTCGGGCTGCTGCTGCTGACCCACTACTGGTCGTTGTTCCTCTACCCGGTGGTCGGTCTCGGCCTGCTGGTGTCGCTGCTGCGAACCAGGTCCCGCGCGGCCGGCTGGAGCCTGGCCGGGCTCGCCGCCGGAGCCGTACTGTTCGTCCCCTGGCTGCCCAGCTTCCGGTATCAGGTCCAGCACACCGGCACCCCGTGGACCGGACGCAGCGGATCCCAGGTCCTCCTGCACCTGGTCGCCGAGTGGGGGACTGCCGGCCTGCGACCGCCGATCGTGCTGCTCCTGGTCACCTGGCCACTGACTGTCTGGGCCGCGCTCACCGGTGGGCGCCGTTCCCGACTGCTCGGCGCGGCTGGTGGCGCCACCCTCCTGCTCGCCTTCGGCGTGGCGTGGCTGACCGGGTCGGCGGTGGTCAGTCGCTACACCGCCGTCGTGGTGCCGCTGGCACTGCTCCTGCTCGGGACGGGTGCCGCGCTGCTTCCCCGGCGGTGGCCGGCCCTGATCGTCACCGGCCTGGCGCTGTCCTGGCTGGCGACGGACGCGGTCCTCGTGACCCGGCAACGTACCGACGCCGGACCCATCGCCGCGGTGCTCAACCGTCACCTCACCGATGCCGACACGGTGATCTTCTGCCCCGATCAGCTCGGACCGGACATCGTCCGGCGGCTGCATGCCCACCCCCGGCTGCTCAGCTTTCCCCACCAGGACACCCCTGGCCGGCTCGACTGGATCGACTACAAGCAGCGGATCGAGAGCCAGGATCCCGTACGACTCGCCGAACAGGTCGCCGCTGGGCGCGACGGTGGAGCCGTCTGGCTGATCCCCCGCTACGGCTACCGGCCTTTCGGTGAGCGCTGCCAGCAGTTGGGCATCGCGCTGGAACGCGTACTCGGCCCCGCGCAGCAGTCGGAGGTGACCAGCCGAGGCGCCCGGGAGCCAATCTGGCGATGGGAGCGGTAGCAGGGGAAATCGCCGTCCGACCGGTCGATTGTCGGCTTCCCCACCGGGTTTCCGCGGTACCCCACCGGGTAGCCAACCAGCGCGTCGACGGCGGCCTTGTCGAACCGGGGACGTCTGTGGGCCTCGACCGGAACAGTCGACGGACATCAGGAGGAAGCGACATGACCACGATTCAGGAACAGGACGTGCTCGACCTGCTGCATGAGCAGCACAACCAGATCAAGGCCCTGTTCGGCCAGCTGAGTCGTGCCCAGGGGACGGAGAAACGAGAGCTGTTCGAGGATCTGGTCCGGCTGTTGGCGGTACACGAGAGCGCCGAGGAGATCGTGGTGCACCCACGGGCCGAGCGGAAGATCGAAGGCGGCGCGGATGTGGTGCAGAAGCGCAGACACGAGGAAGATCAGGCCAAGCGGGAGCTGTCGGCCCTGTACGACCTGGGCGTGGAGCACCCGGACTTCGATTCCCGGCTGTCCACGTTCGCCGACGCGGTGGTTGAGCACGCCAGCCGGGAGGAGTCGGAGGAGTTCCCGTCGTTGCGGCGGAATTCGTCGCCGGAGCAGTTGCGGCGGATGGCTGGCGCGTTGCGAGCGGCGGAGGCGATGGCTCCGACCCGTCCGCATCCGCACAGCGGTGAGTCCAGGACCGCCAATCTCGTCGCGGGCCCGCCGATGGCGTTGTTCGACCGGCTGCGCGACGCCGTACGTGACTGGCGTGAGTCGCACCGGGACCAGGACTGAGCGACACCGGCGATCCGTCGCCACGGCCACACCCGCCGCTGGTGCCTCGTCGACCAGTGCTCACCAGCCGATCGGGAAGGCGGGCGGCGAGCAGGCCGCTCGCCCTGAGCATGGGTGAACGACTATCTGGGTACAGCCGGACTTATGGCACCGGATTCGGGCGTGGCGGAGTCGTACTGGATGGACTCGACCGGTTCGACGTCGTTCCCGGCGTTGGCGGGGGACGTCGAGGTGGACGTCGCGGTGGTCGGCGGTGGTATCGCCGGCCTCTGTACGGCCTGGGAGTTGGTCAGGGCCGGCCTTCAGGTGGCGATCTTCGAGGCTGACCGGGTCGCGAGTGGCGTGACCGGGTACACCACCGCGAAGCTGACCGCCCAGCATGGGCTGGTCTACGCGCATCTGCGGTCGAGTTTCGGCGCCGATGCGGCCCGCCAGTACGCCGCGTCCCAGCAGGACGCGATCGCCCACGTGGCGGAGATCGTGGCCGAACTGGACATCGAGTGTGACCTGGAGCGGCTGCCGGCCTTCACCTACCTGCCGCCGGAGTCGGACCCGGGGCAGATCGAGGCCGAGGTCGAGGCGGCGACAGCGGCGGGACTTCCGGCGTCGTTGGTCACCGAGACCGGGCTGCCGTACCGGATCGGCGCGGCGATCCGGGTCGAGCAGCAGGCACAGTTCCATCCGCGCCGGTACCTGCTCGCCCTGGCCTCGGATCTCACCGCCCGAGGCGGTCAGATATTCGAACGGACCCGGATCGTCGGCCTGGACGAGGGAGAGCCGTGCCGGTTGACGAGCGAATCCGGTGCGACGGTGACCGCGCGTGAGGTGGTGGTCGCCACCCACTACCCGATCTTCGATCGGGCGGCGCTCTTCACCCGCCTGGAGCCACGCCGTGAGTTGGTGGTGGCCGCGGTCATTGATCCCGACGACGACCCGGCCGGCATGTACGTGACGCCAGCGGAGAACACCCGGTCGGTTCGGACCGCTCCGTACGGTGAGGGTCGGCGCCTGTTGATCGTCACGGGTGAGACCTTCAAGCCCGGGACTCCCGGCGTTGCCGACCGGTTGGCGACGTTGACCGACTGGACCAGCGAGAGGTTCCGGGTCGAGGCGTTCGCCTACCACTGGGCGGCGCAGGACAACATGACCACCGATCACGTGCCCCACGTCGGTCGACTGCATCCCGGTGCCGAGCATGTGTACGTGGCGACCGGCTTCAACGCCTGGGGAATGAGCAGCGCGGTGATGGCCAGCCGGTTACTGACCGGCCTGATCGGCGGGGATGTTCCACCGTGGGCGGCGCTCTACGACCCACGTCGGGTCCATCCCACCGTCGAGGCGGGGAACTTCCTCAAGGCCAACATCGCCGTCGCGCGCCGGTTCGTCGGGGATCGGATCCGTCCCACCACCCACGCCGATTCGCCCGAGGACATCGCCCCCGGCAACGGCGCGATCGTCCGGATCTCCGGCGAGCGCTGCGCGGCGTACCGCGACGACGCGGGGGACCTGCACACGGTCTCGGCAACGTGCACGCATCTGGGCTGCCTCGTGGCCTTCAACGAGGTGGAGAAAACCTGGGACTGTCCCTGTCACGGCTCCCGGTTCGGCACCGACGGCACGGTGATCCAAGGACCGGCCACGAAGCCGCTGCGGCCACGGGAGCCGGACGGTCAGGAGTCCGGACGGACCTAGACCGGTCCACCGACGACTGTCCAGGCAACTCGCCGTCGCGGGCGTGCCCACCTGGCTTCGTGACCCCCTCCCGGTCCCGGGCGACTCAGCGGACCGATGTCTCGGCCACGGGGTGCGATGGTCTCGCGCGGCGTGTTCGTCGGCGGCCCCAGGCAGTGAAGACGGCAACCGCAAGGAGCAGCTCGGCCAGGTCACCGCCGTAGTACATGAGCTGTGCCGCGTCGCGCACGTTGCCGGGATCGAGGGCGGCACCGGGTGGCCAGTGGGATGCCCGGGCGTAGAGAAGCTTGGCGAGTACCGCGTGCGCGGCAGCGGCCAGGACGAGCACCGAGAGCCGCACACTCAGGCTGGGCCGCCGAGGAGCCGGGTCCGGCCCGGCGGCGAACCAGGCGAACAGATATCCGGCGAGGAACAGGTGCACATGTACGGCGATGTGCAGTGCCTCGTTCGTCCGGGCATGGACGTACAGCGGCGTCAGGTAGACCACGTAGAGGCCGCCGACGTTGAGCAGGAGCACGGTCACCGGACGGCTCAGCAGATGCGACACCCGCGAACGGAGAAGGGACGTCACGCCCCGCCGGCCCCACCCCGGCAGGGTTCGCAGCGCCAGCGTCATCGGCGCGGCCAGCGTGAGCGCGAGCGGGGCGTACATTCCGACCAGCAGATGCTGCACCATGTGCGCCCGCACATCGTGGTGGGCGGCCGAAGCGACCACGGGAGAGAAGGCGACGGCCAGCAGCCCGGCACCGACGACGAACGAAGCGGCCCGGAGGGGACGCCATCCGGCCGTCGTACGCCGGGCCCGGCCGGCAGCGGCCAGGTAGCACCCGGTCAACACGACGACCGCGAAGATCGGCAGCCAACCCCGACCGCCGTCGCTCAGCGTGGAGTGGGCCAACCCGTCCGTCATCGGGCGTCCGACGGCCGACGGGTACGGAGCGCGAGCAGGGCCCCGACGACGAGCAGTAGCGCGCCCGAGGCGATCCAGGCCACGTCGTACGGGACGATCTCCACGCCGTACCGGATCTGGTGCACACGCAGCACCTTGTGGTCGACAACGCCGTCGAAGAGCTGGAAACCGCCGAGCCCGAGGAACAGTCCCGCCCACGCCGACGCCGGCACCAGCCAACCGTGGCGGCGCAGGTCGGCGAGGAGGAAGAAACCGGCGACCAACGCGACCAGCTCCGCGGCGTGCAGCAGCCCGTCGGAGACCAGACCCAGGGCGGGCGTGGACCGGTCATAGAAGTGGTGCCAGCGCAGGAGCTGATGGAAGACGATCTCGTCGACCGCCGCCATCACTCCTACGCCGATGAGCACCGTCGCCGCTGTCGAACGACCCCGTCGTCCACGGCCGGTCGGAGCCTTCGGCGCATCCGTCCTCACAGCGTTTCCTGTCGGTTCGCCCGTTTGCTGGACCGGCTCTTACCCCGTTTGTTCTGCCTCAAACCGGCCCCACAGCATGTGTCGAGCCAGGTGCGGACGGGTAGCCGCAGCACGGCTGACAACGTGACCAGCAAGGCGCCTCGAGGTGGCAACTCCCGAAGGAAAGTTGGCCCGATGGTTTCGTATTCGAACACCGGACCCGGGTGGCGGAGCGGGCGAGCGTCAGCGGCGCGACAGTGTTCGTTGCGCCCGCCGGTCCGGCCATGACCGGCGCGTCCGACCTGGACCAGGACGTGGAGTCGACGTCGGTCCGAGGCGATCCCGTCGCCCTGGATCTGGAGTACGTGCTGCCGGTCCGCTGGTCCGACGACGCCGAACTCGACGACCTGACCCGGTATCTGCGCTGGCTCGGTCGCCGGGTCGACGTGACGGTGGTCGACGGGTCACCGCACGGGGTGTTCGCCCGGCACGCCGCCCACTGGCGCCCCCACGTGAGACACCTGAGACCCGATCCTGACCTGTGTTACGCCAACGGCAAGGTCAACGGGGTGAGTACCGGGCTGCGGCTGGCCCGACACGAGAGCGTGATCATCGCCGACGACGACGTCCGGTACGACGACGAGGCACTGCGCGAGATGCATCGGCTACTCGGCCGGTCGGATCTGGTCCGGCCGCAGAACTTCTTCCACCCGCTACCCTGGCACGCCCGCTGGGACAGCGGCCGGACCCTGCTCAACCGGGCCATCGACGCGGACTACCCCGGCACCCTCGGCATCCGCCGGTCGACGTTCCTCGACATGGGTGGCTACGACGGCGACGTGCTGTTCGAGAACCTCGAACTCATCCGCACCGTTCGTGGTCACGGCGGCGTCGACGTCTCCGATCCCGGCCTCTACGTGCGCCGGCTACCGCCGGACGTCCGCCGGTTCTGGTCCCAGCGGGTCCGACAGGCGTACGACGACCTGGCCCAGCCCGCCCGAATGGCACTCTTCCTGGCTGTCCTACCCGTGCTGGCCGGGCTGCTCGCCCGGGGCCGACGAGTTCCGTTGGCGGTGGCCGCAGCAGGCGTCATGGCACTTGCCGAGCGGGGCAGACGCCGAGCCGGCGGAGCGGCCGTCTACCCGTTCACCACGACGCTGTTCGCCCCGGCCTGGGTGCTGGAACGCGCGGTGTGCAGTTGGCTGGCGCTCGGCCTGCGATGCGGTCGGGGTGGAGCGTGGTACGCCGGCCGACGGATCCGGGTCGCCGCCCACAGCCAGCGTGCCCTCACCCGTCGGCGCTGATTTCCGCGACGGTACCGGCCTCCCCGTACCGCTGACCATCGGGAGCCGGGTCAGGCCCGGCAGGCGCCCGGAAGCCGAGGGATTTGTGGGTGCCGTCGCAGAAGGGTTTGACCGCTGATCCCCCACATCGACACAGTGCGACCGTGTCTCGCCCGGGATCGATGACATCCCCGCCGGGGGTACGCAACTCGAAGTTCCCCCTGAGTAACAGGGGCCCGTCCTCGTACGAAGTGACCGTGGTGGACGGCTCGCCGCTGCCTGTGTGTGCCATGACCGGTAACTGCCCGGCAGGAGCACCCTGGTAACCCGCGGCGGCGAGCCGAACCGCCACTGCCGGCAGGGCCCGGTTCGGTCACTGCTGGCGTACGTCCTTCGCGGTCTTCTCCGCCTGCCCGCGCAGGCCCTGCCCGGTCGACTGGGCCTGGTCGCGTAGCGCACCCGCGCCCTGGCCCGCCTTGGACTTGACCGACTCCGCGGCGTGTTGCGCCGGCTCCCGCAGGCTGTCCTGGGTCTGACGGGCCGCGCCCATCGCCTGTTGCTTGAGGTCACCGGCGTGTTCGGACGCCTTGTGCCGGAGTTGGCCCGCCATCTGACGTTCCGGCTGGCTGGTGGGCAGCAGCGAGGAGGCGAGGATACCGAGGCCGAACGCGACCAGACCGGCGGCCAAGGGGTGGCCCTGCGTCTGTTGCTGGGCGCTCTGGCCCATTCCGTGCATCCGCTCGCTGGCGGCGGTGGAGAGCCCGGACAGTCGCTCCTGCCCGACGTCACGCGCGTGCATGGAGGCGTCCCGGGCGTGCAGGGACGCGTCCCGGACCTGTTCGGTGCTTCCCATGACGTTCTCCTTGACCTTCTGCCAGGTGCCGCGGGCCCGTTCGGTCTGGTGCTGGGCGACGCGGCGTGGGTTCACCCTGTCGCCGAGCGCGTCCACGTTGCGGCCCAGGTCGTCCTGGGTCTGCTCGATATTCGCTCGGATCCGGTCCTGGTCCGTACTCACTGGTGTCCCCCCGATCGATGATCCCCCTGGCCGGTGACCGCACCAGGTGTCCGACGCAGTGTGCTGGTGGTCTGCGGCAGGGCTTGGAGGCCGCGCATCCGTTGTCGTGCAACGGTGATCAGCACCCCGGCGATCAGTGCCCAGACGACCGCGACGATCAACGCCGACCAGCCCTGGTCGATGACGTTCGACAGCCCCCACCACAGTGCGTAGGAGAGGAACAGCAGAACCATGAACCCGCCGAGGGCGGCGGCACCGAACATGCCCGCGACCTTCGCCGCGAGACGTATCTCGGCCCGCGCCTCAGCCTTGGCCAGCTCGATCTCCTGGCGGATCAGGGTCGACGTGTCCCGGGTGATCCCGCTGAGCAACGAGCCGATGGATGCTCTGCCCGGATCACGCTCCCGTTCCTGAGCGGCGCTCGGTCCGCTGGCCGCGCTGCTCATCGCAGCCCGCCCGGTTGTGCCTGCACCGCCCTGCTCGCTTCGGCCCCTTGGGCCATCTCCCCCTCGTGGCCGTCGAACGGCACACCCTGTTGAGCGGGGTCGGGCGGCTGGTAAGCGGACATGTTGCCCGGTTGGCCGCCCTGGCGGTGGCCATCGCCGTGCGCGTGCGTGTCGCCGCCCTGCATGTTCCTCATGCTCTTGCCCAACCGGCCGGCGAGGAGCCCGGCGATCGCGGCGCCAGCGAGGAAGATGCCCGGATTGCGGCGTGCGTAGTCGCGTACCTCGCTGACCACCATCCCGGGTTCCCGCTGGTCCAGCCACTGCGCCGCCTGGTTGGCGCGACCGGCCGCGTGCCGGATCAGGTCGGTGGCGACTCCCTGCTGGTCGCTTCGCTCGGACATCGCCTGTAGCTCGTTACCCAGAGCCCGAAGCCCTTCGGCCGCACGGTGCTGCTGGGCCCCGGCCTGCTCCTTGAGCTGAGCCGACGCCTGCCCCATCAACTCCCGTGCCTGCCGGCTGGCCTCGTTGGCCACGTCCCGGCCCTGAGCCGCGGCGCTCTGCGCCAACTGGCCCCCTGCCTGTGAAACCTGCTGGCCGGTCTGCGCGGCCCCCTGCTTGGCAGCCTGCGTCCTCGACCCTCCACTGCTCTGCGTCATCCCCGGTCCTCCGTCAACGCTGCGATGTCTCCGGCCAACTGGTTGCGGCTACGGCTACCCGCTATGTCCGCAGTTACTCGGCCTAGAGCAGGCCAGCGTGACCGGCGAGTGCGGCGGCCTCGGCCCGGGTGCTCACGCGCAGCTTCCGCAACAGGGACGCCGTCAGCCGTTTGACCGTCCGCTCGGAGACGTGCAGGTTCTGAGCTATCTCAACGGTGCTGTTTCCCTTCGCAATAAGCTGCAACAGCAGGCGTTCCTCGTCATCCAGCACGGCAGAGGCGGGAAGCCGGGTACGTGCCGGCGTGAGTAGCGCGGTGAGCAGGTCGGCGGGGAGCACGGCCCAACCGTCGAGGACCGCGAGCAGCGGCGGTAGCAGTTCCTCGGGTTCACTGCTCTTGGGCAGGTATCCCGCCGCCCCGGCCCGGAGCGCCTCGACCGCGAGGTCCGTCTCGCCGAGCCCGGACATGGCGACGATCCGCAGACCGGGGCTGGCGCGGCGGATGGCGGCGATGGCACGTACCCCACCGGGAGGCGGCATGTGCAGGTCGACCAGTGCCAGGTCAGGTAGGCACCGCCGGACGAGTGCGGCGGCACCGGCCGCGTCACCGGTTGATCCGACCACGCTTGCCCGACCGCCACTGGTCGCGCCAAGGAGCAGTTCCAGGCCCCGTACGAACAGCGGGTGGTCGTCGACCAGCGCGATGCGAACGGTGGCCGGGTTGGGCACGCCGGGCCGTTACCCGAACGTGAACGGTTTATGCGTAACGAAGCAGGCTGGGCGGTGAACGGCGGC